>NZ_JAQWGB010000128.1 GCF_029238425.1 Flavicella sp. | reverse complement strand
GTTAAAGTATCACCAGATTTCGTTTCGACTATTTTATTTTCATCTGGAACAACAGGGGAACCCAAAGCAATTCCATGGGATCATACCACACCCATAAAATCTGCCAGTGATGGATTTTACCATCATAATATTCAAAAGGGGAATGTGGTTTGTTGGCCTACGAATTTAGGATGGATGATGGGGCCTTGGTTGGTTTTTGCTGCGTTGATTAATAAGGGAACTGTGGCTTTGTATTCTGGGAGTCCCTTAGAAAAGGGATTTGGGAAATTTGTAGAAAAGGCAGAAGTAAGCATGTTAGGATTGGTACCGAGTATTGTAAATGCTTGGAAGTTGACTGAAGTGATGGAGGAATTTGATTGGAATGCGATCCAATGTTTCAGTTCTACGGGAGAAGTCTCTAATCCGGAAGAAATGGAATATCTAATGGAGTTAGGGGGAGGAAAGCCTATCATTGAGTACTGTGGTGGAACTGAGGTTGGGGGTGGTTATATTGCGAGTACTATTATGCAAAAGAATATACCAAGTCAATTTTCAACCCAAACTTTAGGAGGAGAATTTGTTTTGTTGGATGAAAATGGGAAAGAAAGTGAAGAAGGGGAAGTTTTTATAATTCCTCCAATTTTAGGACTTTCCACTCAATTGTTAAATAGAAATCACCACGAAGTTTATTTTAAAAGTGTGCCTAAGTATAAAGGAAAGATACTTAGAAAACATGGGGATGCCTTGTGCAGATTGAGCAATGGTTATTATAAAGCTAACGGACGAGTAGACGATGCCATGAATTTGGGCGGGATCAAAGTGAGCTCTGTTCAAATTGAATCGATTTTAAATACCTTAAGTTTTATAAAGGAATGTGCTGCAATTGCCGTCTCTCCAAAGATTGGAGGGCCTAGTGCTTTGGTTGTTTATTTTGTCGCTCAGAATACTATTGAGAGAAAAGAAGCGTTAAAAAAAGTACAAAACTGTATCAAAACAAAATTAAATCCTTTGTTCAAAGTGATAGATTTAGTGAAAATTGATAACTTGCCTCGCACTGCTTCGAAAAAAGTAAAGCGCAAAGAATTAAGAAATAGATATCAGAATTTATAATACTACAATGAAGGTAATATCATACAATGTAAACGGAATTAGAGCGGCTCTTAAAAAAGGTTTTATCGACTGGTTGAAAGCGGCAAACCCAGATGTTTTATGTTTACAGGAGATAAAAGCGCAAGAAGATCAATTGGATTTGAGTGTTTTTGAAGAGGCTGGATATTCATATAATTATTGGTACTCTGCTCAGAAAAAGGGATACAGCGGCGTGGCAATTTTATGCAAAGAAAAACCGAACAATATTGTGTTTGGAACCGGAATTGAATCTATGGATTTTGAAGGAAGGAATTTGCGAGTTGATTTTGATACGGTTTCTATTATGAGTTTGTACTTGCCTTCTGGTACCAATTCGGCAAGACTTGAATTCAAATTTAAGTTTATGGATGAGTTTCAAGAATATGTTACGGAATTGAGAAAGGAAGTTCCCAACTTAATTATTTGTGGAGATTACAATATTTGTCATGAAGAAATAGATATCCACAACCCAAAAATGAAAGGTGTTTCTGGTTTCTTGCCAGAGGAGCGTGTATGGCTAGACACTTTTATCAATACTGGTTTTATAGATAGTTTTAGGTTTTTTAATAAAGAGCCTGACCATTATAGTTGGTGGAGTTATAGAGCGAATGCTAGAAATAATAATAAAGGATGGAGGATAGATTATCATTTGGTAACCGAGACTCTGAAAGATAGATTGGAAAGAGCATATATTTTACCAGAAGCTAAACATTCTGATCATTGCCCAATTGTTGTAGAATTAAAAAAATAAATAAGATGTTTAAAAAAATCACCCTAAGTATTTTAACAGCTGCACTGGCAGTATCTTGTGTGTCAAAAAAAGTTTTTGTCGATTTAGAAGATAAATACAATCAGTTAAAAGATGAAAAAAAGGAATTGTTGGTTCAGAATGATGAATTACAATTGAATAAAAATAAAAATGACGACTACATAAAAAAGTTAGAGGCAAAACAAACGGATTTGTTGCAAAAAAATAAAGCTTCACAGAGAGAAGCGGATGCCTTGAGAAATTCATACATAGAATTGAAAAAAACCTATGATATGTTGGCTTCCAAAAGTTCTACTGCCTTGGAGCAAAATGCAGTTGAAAACAGAAAGTTACTTTCTCAATTAGATGAAAAAGAAACAAAGTTGATGGAAGAAGGTGCTAGATTGAGAAAATTAGAAGGAGAACTTTCTGCTCGTTCTAGTAGAATTGACGAATTAGAGAAGTTAATTGCAGAGAAGGAAGCGGCGATGCAAGACTTGAAGAATACAGTTGCGAATGCTTTAAAAGGATTTGAAGGAAAAGGATTGACAATTGTCAATAAAAATGGAAAAGTATATGTTTCTATGGAGAACAAATTGTTGTTCAACTCAGGAAGCTGGGCTGTTGGAGAAAATGGAAAACAAGCAGTTAGAAAATTAGCCAAAGTATTGTCAGACAATCCTGATATTAGTGTTTTAATTGAAGGACATACAGATAATGATCCTTTCAACGGACCGGTGATAAAAGATAACTGGGATTTGTCTGTGAAGCGTGCAACTGCTATTGTTAGAATTCTTGAGGATGCGAACGTAAGCGAAAAGCAAATTACAGCTGCTGGTAGAGGAGAATATGTTCCTGTAGCAAGTAATAATTCTAAAGAAGGAAAGGCTAAAAACAGAAGAATTGAAATTATTTTGTCTCCTAATTTAGATGAAATCGCAAAATTACTTACAGAGTAATTATTATATATATCACCAATGAAACCGATTAGAGTACTTACAGCTTTCTTTGCGATTGCTTGTATCAGTTTGTCTCATGGACAAGAAAAGAAAACAGATTCTATTACAGTTGTTCAAGACTCTATAAAGGTTGAGGTTTCGGTAGTAAAGGATACTATTATAAACGAGGTAGCTGTAAACCATCCTGTAGTCATAGATAGTTTGTGGTTAGAGACCATGTACAGTTCTCCTTTATACGATGCCTTACCCGTTGCTTTTGATGGGGACATGAAAAAGGTTTCTATCAATGATGTAGAACTGACGACAGAACTTTTAAGGGAACGTTTGGAACGCCTGAATGAACAAACACCTTTTAACTTAGAGTACAATCCTGAATTGGAGCGTTTGATCAAATATTATTTAAAAACACGTTCTAAGTATTATCCTAAAATGATGGCAAGGGCATTGTATTATTTTCCAATGTTTGAGTCCTATTTAGATAAATACGATATTCCACTGGAAATAAAATATTTAGCGGTGGTAGAGTCTGGATTGAATCCAAGAGCAAAATCATGGGTAGGAGCTACGGGAATGTGGCAGTTTATGTATCAAACCGGAAAGCAATTCAATTTGAATATAAGTTCTTATGTTGATGAAAGACAAGACCCGGTAAAGTCGGCCGAAGCCGCTTGTAAATACCTTGAGGTGTTGTATAAAACTTTTAACGATTGGGATTTGGCGCTTGCCGCTTATAATTCTGGGCCTGGAAATGTTTCCAAAGCGATCAGAAGGTCGGGTGGACATAGGAATTACTGGAATATTAGACCTTTTTTGCCTAGTGAAACTGCTGGTTACTTACCTGCTTTTTACGCCAATATGTATATTTTTGAATATGCTAAGGAACATAAAATCGCCCCTTTGACTCCTATGGTGCACCATTTTGCAACGGATACGATTAGAGTGAAAAGTCCCCTAACTTTTGAGCAGTTGAATGCAACGCTGAACGTAAGTAACGAGATGTTGCAGTTTTTGAACCCTGAGTATAAGTTAGATATCATTCCTTTTGTGAAAGGCAAGAATTATGCAGTGCGATTGCCGATGCAAACCGCAGGAGATTTTGTTGCAATGGAAAAAGAAATATACGCTTTGGCAGCAAAGGAAGCTGCAGAGAGAGAAAAGCCTTTACCACAGTATTTTGAAATGAATCAAAGAATTCGATATACCGTTAGAAGTGGAGATTATTTAGGGAAAATAGCAAATAACTATGGTGTACGGGTTTCAGATATTAAGAAATGGAATGGAATGCGAACCTCAAATTTAAAAGTTGGGCAACGTTTGACGATATATCCTAAAAAATTGAATTTTACAGTTTCAAAGTCTTCATCTTCTTCCAAAAAAATAGAGAAAAAAATTCCAGCAAATGGAAAGCGAATGGAATATATTGTACAAAAAGGAGACTCTTTATGGAGTATTTCTAAGAAGTACGAAAAAATTACTGTCCAACAAATTAAAGAATGGAACGGAATTTGGGATGGAAACAGCATCACTCCTGGGAAAAAAATTATTCTCTATAAAATCTAAATAATATCAAACGAATCTATCTATGAAAAATATATTTTTAGCATTAAGTCTTGTTGTTTTGTTTACAGCTTGTGAGTCGAAAAAAGAAGAAAAAAGAGTTTTCCTAGATTCCAATGGTAGAATGAATCATGTGTTGATCGTTATGGACAACAGTAAGTGGAATGGTGAGGTTGGGGATAAATTAAAAGATATTATCATGACTCCAGTTTTGGGGATGCCACAGCAAGAAAATCAGTTTGATGTTTCTCATGTTGCAGAGTCTTCTTTTGGGAAGATGTTCAAAGCAAGTAGAAATGTTTTAATAGTAGATTTGGATTCTATTAGTGATTTTCAGTCGATGCAAAATGTGTATGCAAAGCCTCAGCAGATTGTTAAAATAACAGCTCCAAATGACGAAGCTTTGATTGAGATGTTGGAGCTTTATCAAGAACAAATGATTACCACATTTAAGAATTTTGATATTGAAAATGTACAGAGAACGCATGTTAAAAAAGCTTATGGAGAAACTTCTTTCAAAACCTTAAACGATCTAGGTTTGGAGATGACAATCCCAAGGTTTTTCAAAAAAGTGGATGATACAGGTGAGTTTTTATGGATGCGTCAACACCTGTCTGGTGGTATTGCCAAAGGAGATGGGACATCTAATATTTTGGTATATAGTATTCCTATGCCAGCTTCTAAAAAAGGGTTGGTGCAGACTATTTCTAGGATGAGAGATACGGTTGGAAAAAAATATATTCCCGGGAGAAAAGAAAATATGTATATGATTACAGAAAAATTATATACACCTAGAGTTTTTCAAACAAAAATGGGCGATTTACCTTGTTATGCAACTTTTGGGAAATGGGAGGTTCTAAATGATTTTATGGCCGGACCTTTTTTAAATTATGCTATTGAAGATGTAGCAAATAATAGATGGATTGTTGTAGAAGGTTTTGTGTATGCACCTTCAGTAAATAAAAGGGATTATATGTTTGAGCTGGAAGCTGTTTTAAAATCTATCCACATAAAATAATATTATTTAGGATTCAGTATACTTCTTAATTCCTTTTGTTCCAGCAAATAAATAAGTATTAGAAAGACTAGAATAAAACAACTATTGATGATAAACGCTCCTTTGAAATAATTGAAAGATAGAGTGGAGAGTACTATTGTAGTTGTTAAATAGATAGAAATTCTCGTAACATCATAAGGAACCGGATAATGTTTTTGTCCCATTAAATAAGAGATAAGCAGCATACTTCCATAGGCTGTTACAGTGGCCCAAGCGGCTCCTATAAATCCAATTTTAGGAACGAGGATATAAAGCATTGCAACGGTTATTCCTGCTCCAAATACTGAGATATACATTCCATATTTTGTTTTATCCGTAAGCTTGTACCAAATGGAAAGGTTGTTATAGATTCCTAAAAACAAATTTGCGATAAGAATCAAGGGCACAATTGAAATTGCTTGATAATATTCTTTTTTGCCCAAGAAAATAGAGGCGATAAGATCCACATAAGAAACAATTGCTAGAACAAATAAAGCGCCGACAATTACAAACCATTTTAAAATAATGGCATAGGTTTTTGGTGCGTTTTTTTTACCCGCTTGATTGAAGAAAAATGGTTCTGCTCCAAGTCTGAAAGCCATGATAAATAAAGACATGATAACTCCTATTTTATAGGCCCCTGCATAGGCCCCCATAATTTCTTTTCCAAGCCAATCTTCAAGAATTAATTTATCTAAATTTTCATTAGTCGTATACGCCAAGCCAGCAATCAGGATAGGCCATGAATACTGAAGCATTTTTACTAATATTCTTTTATCAAAAGAAAATTTAAATTTAAAAATTAAAGGAAGCACGCAAATAAAAGTTACGCTACTCGCAATCAGATTAGCAATAAAAATATATCCTTCTTTAAAATTCGGATCAAAGGAGTTTTTCAGAAATAAAATATTTTGACTGTTGTTTTTAGGAAGGTACCAAAGAAACAACAAATTGAAAATGGTATAAATACCAATATTCAAGAGTCTGTATAAAGTGTATTTTTTGGAGTTACCTGTCACACGTAAATATGCGAACGGTATGACAATTAGGGTGTCTAAAATCGAAATCCAGACCAATAAAGAAAAGTAGAGTGGATTTGAAAACCCTAAAGCACTTGAAATACTGTCTTTGAAAATTAATAAGGAAATAAGCGCAAAAATACTCGTTGCTAAAATGGAGCAAAAAGAGGTGGAGATTACTTTTCCTTTGTCTTTTTCAGAATTAAAAAAACGGAAAAAAGCTGTTTCCATTCCATAGGTAAGCACAATATTAAAATATGCTGCCCAAACATAAAAACTTGTATTGATACTATATTCACTTGGAGTTAGTGAACTTGTATGTAATCTAACAAGTAATACATTGATAGCTTTAGGTAATACAGCTGCAATACCGTATATTATAGTGTCTTTAAAAAAACGTTTGAAAGTACTCAATGATTCCTTTTTATATTTGGGTCAAATATAGTGATATTTAATAGAGAGATTGGACTAAGGAATCCGGATAATGCTATGATTTGTTGCATTAAAATTCTTATTTTTGGTCTCTGCAATAATAGAAATAATATATGAGTGAGTCTTTAAAAGTAGCAGTATTTGGTGGTGGTAGTTGGGCTACTGCAATTGTAAAAATGCTAAGTGAGAATCTTACAACGGTGGGTTGGTACATGCGTTCTGAATCTTCTATTGAGTATATTAAAGAAAACAAGCACAATCCTAATTATTTATCTTCAGCAGAATTTAATGTAAGTCAATTATTTTTGTCTGATGATATCAATGAAATGGTGAGGTATGCTGATGTATTGATTTTTGCCATTCCATCCGCCTTTTTAATGTCTGAGCTTTCCAAAATTTCGGAAGATTTAACGGATAAAACTATTTTTTCTGCCATTAAAGGTATTGTACCAGAAACAGGATTGATTGTTGGAGAGCATTTACATATTCAACATCAGATTCCTTTTGAAAATATTGGAGTGATCACAGGACCTTGTCATGCTGAGGAGGTTGCTATGGAGCGTTTATCTTATTTAACTATTGCTTGTCAGGATGAAGAAAAAGCGAGCGTGTTGAGTGAGGTGATATCTGGAGATTATATCAAATGTAAAATATCAGATGATATTATTGGTACTGAATATGCAGCCATGTTGAAAAATATTTATGCTATTGCAGCCGGTATTGCACACGGTTTAGGATATGGAGATAATTTTCAGGCCGTTCTGATGTCTAATGCAATTAGAGAAATGAAAGGTTATATTAAGAAAGTTCATAAAATGAAACGTAATATTAATAATTCCGCTTATTTAGGAGATTTATTAGTTACGGGTTATTCTACTTTTAGTAGAAATAGAATGTTTGGAAATATGCTTGGGAAGGGATATACCGTAAAAGCAGCCATGATGGAAATGAGTATGGTTGCGGAAGGGTATTATGCCGTAAAAAGTGCATTTGAGTTAAACGAAACGTACAAGGCAAATACACCAATCATTGATGCGGTTTATAATATTGTGTATCTAAAAAGAAGTCCAAAACGTCAGTTTAAATTACTGACTGATTGTTTGGATTAATTAAAACTGTAAACAAGTAGGGTTTGGCGATTTTACGTCATAAATATAAGTCAATTCTCCGCTTGCTTTATCGATTAAGAAAATCGCAATATTGCTCGATTTCTTATTCGCAACTAGTAAAAAACTACCTTTAGGTCCAATTGTAAAGTTTCTTGGCCAGTCACCATGACAGCTTATCGATTGTATTTTTCTTAAAGACCCATCTTTTTTGTTTCTTTCAAAAACAACAATGGTGTTTTCTCCTCGATTAGAACCATATAAAAACTTCTCATCGCTAGACAAATGAATATCTGCACAAGAGTTTTTCCCTTTGTAGTTTTCTCCTAAAGTAGAAGTGTCTTTGATTTTTTTATATTCCGTACCCGTATTCTGTAGGGTACTAATAGTAGCTCCGTATTCATTAATGACATAAATAAAATCTGCATTTTTAGTCATTGCAAAATGCCTTGGACCACTTTTTTCAGCCATGGTAATGGTTTGTTTAGGAGTATAAATTGTGTCGGAAAAAGAATATCTTTCTAAAGTGTTTATTCCTAAGTCGGCAATGAACAAATCGTTTTTATAGAATTGAGCAGAATGCGTATGTGCTTTGATGCTATCATTATTTAGGTTTACCACCTGTTGTATGGTATCGATACGTCCGTCTTTAAGTACTGAAAACAAACTAAAAGTACCTCCAGTATAATTAGAGACAACCAATTTATCCCCTTTAGAATTTAAACTTAAATGACAAGGATTGGCTCCATAAGAACTGATTTCAGCATTTTTTTCTAACATCCCATCAGCTAAAACTTTAAAAGACGCTATCGCACCGCTATTAGAATTCAAATAGTTTTTAGATTCACTTACAGAATAAATAGTTTTTTTATCCGAGCTAATAGCAAGGTAGGATGGACTCGTAGCTTTGGCAACAAGTTTTTGATTTTTTAAAGCTCCCGTTTCACTATTGAATTCAAAAGTGTAAATTCCTTCACCTTTAGCATCACCATTTGTATAACCACCCACATATAAAGTAGTTTTGTTTTGAGCAAAGCTTGATATGGAAGAGCAAACAAAAAGTATACTTAAAAATAATTTTGTAGCGTTGGGTCTCATTCTTTAGTTTAAAATGGGTTATAAAAAATAAAGATAGGTAATCTGATTAAGATTGCCTAAGAAACCTGTAAACATTGAGTTAAAATAAACCTATGGAGGTTTTATTTCACAAGAACGCCTTCTTTCTTTAACAAAGGAATCATTCTTAAAGAACCCTCTTTTACGGTTCCTTTTTTAAAAGTGAATGTTTTGTCAAACATTTTTGTTCCTTCAAAAAAAGTGACATCAAATATGTTGTTAAGACGCAGAACAGCAGGGTTGATGTACTCAACTTTTGCATAGGACTTAGCGGGTAATTTGTCTATTTTCTTTCTAAGGATAGATGTTTTTAATTTAGTTGTTTCTTCATCTCCTTTAGAAACTATCAAAAACATATCAAGATCTACCTCTTTGTTATTTATGATATAGGCATTCCAATCGTCACATTTAAAATCCTCATTGTATTCTTTAACAATGGCCATAAATACGTCTTTCACTTCTGGAATAATGATGTCTTTTTTCATTAAAGAACAGATTTAAATTGCTCTAAGAAACGTACGTCATTTTCATAAAACATTCTGATATCAGGAATTTGGTATAATAACATAGCAATTCTTTCAATCCCCATTCCAAAAGCGTAACCACTGTATTTAGTAGGGTCAATATTGGCATTTTTCAAAACATTAGGATCTACCATTCCACATCCCATAATTTCTAACCAACCGGTACCTTTTGTGATTTTATAATCCGTTTCAGTTTCCAATCCCCAGTAAATATCAACTTCTGCACTAGGCTCTGTAAATGGAAAGTAAGAGGGTCTTAATCTTATTTTCGACTTACCGAACATTTCTTTGGTGAAATATAACAAGGTTTGTTTCAAGTCAGCGAAAGAAACATCAGTATCAATATATAGTCCTTCAATTTGGTGAAAAATACAATGTGCTCTTGCAGAGATATCCTCATTTCTAAAAACCCTACCAGGAGATAAAGTACGAATAGGAGGCGTATTGTTTTCCATGTATCTAGTTTGCACTGAAGAGGTATGTGTTCTTAACAATAAATCTGGATCTTTTTCAATGAAAAAGGTGTCCTGCATATCCCTTGCTGGGTGATATTCAGGTAAATTCAAGGCTGTAAAGTTGTGCCAATCATCTTCAATTTCCGGTCCTTCAGAAACAGTAAAACCAATTCTGTCAAAAACTTCAACAATTTGATTTCTTACAATAGATATTGGGTGTCTTGCTCCAAGGTTGATAGGTTCAGATGGACGTGTTAAATCTCCATAAATACTTTTTGATTCTGCAGTGTTTTCAAAAGAGTTTTTAAGTTCATTAACCTTATCTGTTGCAGCACCCCTTAGTTGATTTAAAGCTTGACCTATGTCTTTTTTCAAGTGATTTTCCACATCTTTAAAATCATTAAAAAGATCTTTTAAAACCCCTTTACTTCCTAGGTATTGGATTCTGAATTGTTCTACCTCCTCTTTTGTAGAAGCATTAAACGCTTTTACATCACCAATCAGCTCTTTTACTTTATCTAACATTGTATCTGAAATTAGGCTGCAAATTTAAAAAAAACAAAAGACCTGTACTACTTTTTTGTGTGAATAGTAAACTTATCATTAGAATAAAGAACCGAAGTCTCTTTATTGAAATTTGGGTATGATTTTAATACCTCTTTGTCAAAACTGAAATTTTGAGTAATGATGTAATCATAATTCCAGTTTAGCGAATTAGTGATGTTGCTTGTTGAGGTTGTCATAACGCAATAACCATTCCTATTCATGTTTATAAAAGCTAAATTAGGGCTGTATGAATCAAGAAGTAAAATTTTAGATTCTTTATGTATTCCTAGGCTATCCAAAATTATTTCACTTTGTTGAAAATTTTTTCGAGTAGTTTCCAAGGGGTCATTTATTCTTTCTGCGTATCCAAAATGATAAACAACCTTATTAAAAATAAACATAGGTATTAAAACTAGGGCGATTTTTTTAGTTGTGAAGTTAAATTTTAAATATTTTGAACTAACTAGAATCCAAAATATTAATATTGGTAAAAATGTATCAAACATGTAGTATTCATGTGCAACAAACTGTTGAATCATTAAAAACATATACATAGATATTCCGATGCTACAAATACATAAATAGATCACAGTTTCTTTTAGTAAAATAGATTTGTCAATCTTTGATCTATTTTTATATATCGAAGTGAATAGTAGTAGCAGAAGAATATAATGGACTATTGTGAAGTACCTCCAGCTTTGATGGTAAAAAGTCCCAATTATGGAGTCAACGAAGTTTTGAAGACTATCGGCAGGCAATGGATAGTTGAGGAAGTTTGACCCAAAGTTTTCGGATAAGTAGTATTTATTATAAAAAAAATAAAGAAGCACAACGGATATAGCGGCTATACTTAAACTCATTTTTTTCCATTCAATTTTTTTATTAAGAACGGCAAGAAATAAATACAAACATAAAAGGCCAATAATGTAAATTAAGAATGGAAATCTAGTTAATGATGCCAGTGTAAGTAATGACAAAAAGTATAAAAAGTATTTGAACTTATGTGTCTGCTTATGTTTGAGAAAATGATACAGGGAGATAAAAAGAATAGATAAACCTATTTGAGAGGGCAGAAAGCCAATAGCATAGTAAGAAAATGAGGGCAATAAAAAAGTGAATAAAATAATAGAAATACTGAAATAGAAAGATTTAGTAATTATTATCGCGGATTTGAATAAATAGTAAAGACCAAGTAAGCTAAATGCCAACATATATAATCTAAAAACATAGGTTTCTCTGGTGTTTAATATTTTCATTAAAACGGCAATACAATAATGATGAATTGGAAAATCGATGGCCGTGATTCCTTGAGGATTTTCTATGGTTTTAGTCCAAACATCCCTTTGACTGTCTAATTTATTTGCAGAAAACTGTGGATTTAGACAAAATGTTTTAGGATGAAAAAAATCGAACCCATTGTCAATAAATCCTAGGCTAATAGCAAAATGATCTGCCATTGCCCATGCATGACGATCTTTTACAGGGGAGTTTATTTTACCAAAAAATAATAAAAAAGAAATTATGAGTAGAATTATTATACACGATTGATTTTGTTTTTTGTTCATGCCGTAAAAATAAGTCAAATATTATGGACTAGTATTTTTTAAATTTTGAAATGAAGAGTTAAATATTCGACAAATTCGGGAATTACAATATTTGTTAATATATTTTCTGTATTTTGGATTACATAAAATTAAAGAAACAAAGACTATGCAAGAAATAATTGACGAATTTATGGACCTAGTTAGACAGAGAGATGGTAATCAACCAGAATTTTTGCAGGCGGTACAGGAAGTTGCTGATACGGTAATACCTTATATTAAAAGTCAAGATATATATAGAGGACAACACATATTAATGCGAATGGTAGAGCCAGAACGTGTGATTACTTTTCGCGTTTCATGGGTAGATGATCAAGGAATTATTCATGTAAATAGAGGATATCGTGTTCAAATGAATTCTGCTATTGGTCCTTATAAAGGGGGATTGCGTTTTCATAAATCTGTTAATATGAGTATTCTTAAATTTTTAGCTTTTGAGCAAGTATTTAAAAATGCCCTTACAACATTGCCTATGGGAGGTGGTAAAGGAGGCTCAGATTTTGATCCAAAAGGTAAATCAGATAAAGAAATTATGCGTTTTTGTCATGCTTTTATGAGTGAGTTGTCGAGACATATTGGCCCAAACACGGATATTCCTGCTGGAGATATTGGTGTAGGAGCAAGAGAGATTGGGTTTTTGTTTGGGGCTTATAAAAAATTAAAAAACGAATTTACCGGTGTGCTTACAGGAAAAGGTTTGAGTTGGGGAGGATCCTTGATTCGACCAGAGGCTACAGGTTATGGAAATGTTTATTTTGCTCAAGATATGTTACGAGAACAAAATGAATCTTTCAAAGGGAAAAATGTAGTTGTTTCAGGTTCTGGTAACGTAGCTCAGTTTGCAGCAGAGAAAGCACTTCAATTAGGAGCTAAAGTATTAACATTATCAGATTCTTCAGGAAGTATTCATGATCCTGATGGGATTTCTGAAGAGAAACTAGCTTTTGTAATGGAATTGAAAAATGTAAAGAGAGGCCGTATTTCTGAATATGTAAAAAAATATCCATCCGCTAGATTTATGGAAGGACAAAAACCTTGGAGTATTGTCTGTGACATTGCATTACCTTGTGCTACTCAGAATGAATTGGATGGAGAGGATGCCAAAACGTTAATTAAAAATGGTTGTATTTGCGTAAGTGAAGGAGCAAACATGCCTTCTACTCCAGATGCAGTACATGAATTCCATAGAGCAAAAATATTATTTGCTCCAGGAAAGGCATCGAATGCCGGTGGGGTGGCAACGTCAGGACTTGAAATGACTCAGAATTCTTTACGTTTCAAATGGTCAAGAGAAGAAGTTGATCAAAAGTTAAAAGAAATAATGCAAGATATTCATGAGGCTTGTGTCAAGTATGGTAAAGATGAAAACGGATATGTTGATTATGTAAAAGGTGCAAATATTGCTGGATTTGTAAAAGTTGCAGATGCAATGCTTGCCCAAGGTGTTGTGTAATCCTATGTCATTTGTTGAATAAAAAAAGGCTATTTATTTAAGTAGCCTTTTTTTATTTTACATCCCTACTAGTTTCAGGGCTTTTTCCATTAGTTCTGGTTTACTTTTAAAATATCCCATTACAGTAGATAATAATTTAGGATTTGAAGTTATATAATCCATTACTTTCTTTTTTGAGGTTGGGTTTTTAGCAATTACCTGAGAAATTTCTTTTTTCGTCTCCTCGTTGTTTTTTAAGTGATTGATTGCTTCGTTTGTCAATTCTGTGCTTTCATTCAATTTAGTAGCAATTTGTTTTTGAGTTTCTGGTTGATTGAATAACGCTTCCATCTGAGCTTGGCTCGATGAGCTCGATAGGTTTTTGGAAAGTCCAGATAAATTTTGAGCCGATAGATTTGCAAAACCCAATAATAAACAAGCGAAGGTAAATAAGATTGATTTTTTCATAATATAAATTTTAGTTGTGGCAATTTAGTCAAATTAGAATTTTGAGTTGATAGACCTTTGTTTAGTTTTTCTAAAAATAACCTGATGATTGGCTATGCTTATAAATCTTCTTGAATTATTCTACTGTTAATTTAGGGGAGTAACTTATGTTTTTTATAGAAATTAAATATCCTTTTTTATAGGGGGATTTGCTGTTTTTGAGGTGGTTTGTATTTCTAAAATAAAAAAATAAATATTTTTTATCTTTTTATTTAATCTTTTCTAGTATGGATATGAACTACTATTCTGATTGGAGAATTAGGAAGTTGAAAGAAAACAATGAAGCTGCTTTAATTT
>NZ_JAQWGB010000105.1 GCF_029238425.1 Flavicella sp. | reverse complement strand
ATGCAATATTTCCTTTAGCATCCCCATACATCATGTTCAAACCAGGCGCATGAATAAGACTTATGGCCTTCTGAAATTCCAATACTGAATTTGAATGTGACATTTGATAACAAGCCTCGAGCAAATTATTTTCATGATTTGTATACACCCAATCCATTGCCACAGGGTAATCACTTTCTATCTGATCCACTAAATCATTCATAACAGGCCCATGTAGCGTTTTCCTCAGTTTAAAAGTAACTGGATCTCCACCTTTTACCTGTATCGTCTTTTCCGATATTTTATAATCTAATTCCTTCCCTTTGTACAGATACTTATATTTATCCTTAGAAGAAGGAGTCTCTTCATAAAAATCGATATCGTCATTTTCAAACATCGTAATACCAAATGCATACTCTCTATTATGAGCAAGCATTGGAAATGGAGTAAGTCCCAAATGAAAACCGTAACTCTCAAAATCAGGTGTCTTTATATGTGCCTGATACCAAACAGCCGGTTGAGAAAAACCAATATGAGGATCATTTTCAAAAATTACTTTTCCATTTTTAGTTTTCTCTGGTCCCACAACCCAAGAATTTGACCCAACCAAAGTTGGCACAGGTAACTGCTTTAAAACAGTTGTTATATCAGCCGCATAATTTTCATGGTTCTGCGAAATATTTGTTCCTAAAATACTAATATTTGTAGTATCGATTTCAATTGGCAAATCCCTTAAGTAAGTCTCGCCAAGTTTAGATTTCAGAGAAGACAACATCGGATCCGTTTTATGCGCCATAGCAAAACTAAAAGCCATATATCCAAAAACATTATATACATCCTTTATCTGATACAGCTCTTTATCAAGTCCTAATACATGAAATTCAAAAGGAGTTTTACCTTTTTTTATATACTCATTTATCCCAGCCAAATAAGCATTTGTAAGCTCAAAACTCACACTTGTGGTATCCAAATTTTGTATCGTCTCTTCCGCAGCTTCTTCAATTTCCAAACTTTTAAAGAAACGGTCGACTTCTATGGTTTTATCACCGAACAATTCCGACAATCTTCCGGCGGCAACACGCCTCAAAACTTCCATCTGCCACAATCTATCTTGTGCATGTACATAACCTAAAACTTTATAAGCATCTTTTTGAGAGGAAGCTTCTATGTGAGGAACCCCCATATCATCATAAAACACCTTTACTTCATCTGATAACCCTGGTAAATCTAGAGTACCATTATATTGTGGTTTTTGATACTGCGAATAAGAAAACATCAATATACACAGTAATAGTACCAAAACTCCCAAAGCCCATACTATTCGTTTTAATAAAGACATATCGTATGTTTAAAAAATTAATCTCGAATGGATATATTATATTTTTCTAGCAAGCCCAACACTCCTTCTTTGGAAAATTTGGCTTTTGCAATCCTGTTTTTTTCGGGGTTGATCGAATAATGAAAAGAAGAATAAAAATCCGACTCCTCTAGATTTGAGTTTTCAAAAACTGCTTTTTTACAATCGCAATTATCAAATAGGGCTTTTCTTAAAATCGACTCCGAAAAATCTACTTCTTCTAAGTTACAATTTCTAAAGATAGTATCCTTTATGTCAAGCTGATAAAACACGGAATAACTCAACTGACAGTTTTCAAAAGAAAAATTCAATAAAAAAGGATTGCAGGCTCCAAAATCCACTCCCACTATTTTACATTCTTCGAACTTTACTTCTTTAAATGATGTATGAATTACCTCAACATTACTTAAATTACAATTTACAAACTGACATTCAATAAATTCAGCATTAGATATTTTTGACCCAGAAAAATTGCAATTTGTAAACACGCAGGAATCATATTCAGCTTTAGGAAGTCTTTGCAAGGAATAATCAATATTTTCAAAATTTTTATCAAACTGCATTGGCATTAATATTTCAATTCCAAAGCTTGTTTGATATGTGCCAGATGATGATTCGAGTGCCAAGCATAAGAACCAATCACCTCGTCTAAACAAAATTTTGTACCGTGTTCGGGATGCATATATTCTTTTTTCAACTCTGAAGCTGATAATGCCTTCATCACTCCGGCCAATTTAGCATGTAAGCCTTTTAACAAGACCAAAGAATCCTCAAGATTCTCGTCTAAAGAATCCGGCAATTCCGCAAAACGATCTTCATAATATGGTCGGATTGCAGGTACATCCTCAGTCAATGCCAACTTTATACGTATCAGGCAATTCATATGACTGTCAGCACAGTGATGAACTACCTGTTTGATTGTCCATCCTTCTGGACGATATTTATAATTAAGTTGCTCTGAACTTAGGTTTTCAACAATATTTTTCAATCTAATCGGAAATAATTCTATTTCCAGAATCCAATCCTCTATCTGTTTAGAAGATATATTTTCTGGTTTATGAAACTCTCCAATCGGAAACCTTAATTTATACAATTCCTGCTCTTTCATATTATTTTTTATTTAAAACAACGATTGAATTTAACTG
>NZ_JAQWGB010000102.1 GCF_029238425.1 Flavicella sp. | reverse complement strand
GCGATACGCCCATTGTATTTGATAGAACCTGTAGTTGGACCTGTTACTTTAGATAAAATTTTTAACAAGGTTGATTTTCCTGCTCCATTCTTACCAATTATTCCTAGAACCTCTCCACGTTTTACTTCAAAATTGATGTCTTTTAAAGCCCATACGTATTCAGATTCCCCTTTAGATGAGCGATCATTGGATTCACCAATTTTCAAATAAGGATCTTCTTTTCCTCTTATACCAGCCCACCATCTATTGAGGTCATGACTAATAGTACCAGTCCCAATAGTTCCAAGACGATATTGTTTCGAGAGATTTTCTACTTTTAAAATAACTTCCTTCTCCATACTATATAGTATCTATAAAACTTTTC
The DNA here is from genome assembly GCF_029238425.1 of Flavicella sp. Lineage (GTDB taxonomy): Bacteria > Bacteroidota > Bacteroidia > Flavobacteriales > Flavobacteriaceae > Flavicella. The sequence continues at coordinate 8,898 of NZ_JAQWGB010000102.1, read as the reverse complement.
TCCGTTTTGTTAAAAACTAACATTCCTAATATAAATATTGTAAATGAAATACCCATCATGTAAAGAATATCTTCTATTAACACAACCCCAGTATTTAGCATCAAGTTTCTGAAAGTGACAATAATGGTGGTCATAGGATTGTATTCAACAATCCAAGCATAATCTTTCATAGTCTCTCGCATCAATTCAATTGGATATACCACTGCTGATAAATACATCAGCAACTGAACGCCAAATGAAACCAAGAATGTAAGATCTCTATATTTCGTAACCATCGAAGAAATAACCATTCCTAAACCTAGTCCTAGCAATCCCATAGAAATAATTAAAATAGGCAAATACAGTATATTTAAAGAGATATCTAATGACATACCATTAAAAACATAGTAAAAATAAAAGCCAAAAAATATAGCCAATTGAATTCCAAATTTCAATAAATTAGAAATCACTATTGAAAGTGGCATAATTATTCTAGGAAAATATACTTTACCAAAAATAGCTTGATTCTTTTTAAACGTGTCAGAAGTTGCAATCAAACAATCTTTAAAATAATTCCAAGCCGTAATACCCGCTAAATTGAATAAAAATGGCGGTACGCCATTCGTTGGTATATTGGCAATTTTATTAAATACAATCGTAAAAATGATAGATGTAAATAAAGGTTGTATCAGATACCAAAGAGGCCCAAGTATCGTTTGCTTATAAACGGTTATAACATCTCTCTTCACAAAGAGGATTAATAAATCTCTATAAGCCCAAACCTCCTTAAAGTTTATATCCAGAAGACTATTTTTAGGAGTTATTTCGTAAAGCCAATTCTTTTTACTCATATCTAGCCCCTGAATTTAAATTAAATCATTATTCAAAACTCAAACAATCGGGGTTTATTGTTTAAATCCTAAAAAAAGTAAATATCTTTTGTTCTACAAAAAACTCTCTATTGCCAAATCATAACTTTTCAAACCAAAACCTAACACCACGCCTTTACACACTGGTGAAAGATAGGATTTGTGTCGAAACTCTTCTCTTTGGTGTACATTAGAAATATGAACTTCAACAACCTGGGTTGTAATTCCACTAACCGCATCTGCCAATCCAACAGAAGTATGTGTATAAGCACCTGCATTGAAAACAACACCGTCATAAGAAAATCCAACCTCATGTAATTTGTCAATCAAAGCACCTTCATGGTTAGATTGGAAATACTCCAATTTAATTGTTGAAAATTTTTCTTTTAAGCCAACCAAATAATCCTCAAAAGAATCAGAACCATAAATCTCAGGTTCACGCTTCCCTAGCAAATTCAAATTGGGCCCATTTAAAATTAAAATCTTCATATCTAAATCTCTTTATAAAAAACAAAAATAACAATGTTCCTGAATCTACAAAGGTTTTTTGTCTATAATTAAAGTGTAATTTATAATCCTTCTCTTGTTTGCTTGTTTTTGATATATTTACCCCTATGAAATGGAATCAAGCTTCAAAGGATTATAAGAATTTTCTTCAGATAGAAAGAGGAATGTCCGACAATACTATAGAAAGTTATTTGAGGGATTTACAAAAGTTGATTTCATATTTAGAAACGAATGAAATCCATATTGCTCCAGAAAAAGTCGACAAGCAACTTTTATTAGAGTTTATATATCAAACGGCTAAAACGAGCAATCCTAAATCTCAGGCTAGACTCATTTCTGGGCTTCGGAATTTTTTCGATTATATGATCTTTGAAAAATATAGAGAGGACAATCCGACAGAATTGATTGAAACTCCTAAAACAGGACGAAAATTACCTGACACGCTTTCTCTTGAAGAAATAGATCAAATTATTGAGACCATTGACCTCAGTCATCCTCAAGGAGAAAGAAATAAAACGCTGCTTGAAACCTTATATAGTTGTGGTCTCCGTGTTACCGAATTGATCAGCTTAAAAATCTCAGACTTATTTTTTGACGAAGGGTTTATAAGAGTCATTGGTAAAGGAGACAAACAGAGATATGTCCCTATAAGTTATGAAACACAGGGGCTCATCAATACGTATATCAAATACATCCGTTGTCACACCACTCCTGTCGTTGGCTTTGAAGATACTTTATTCCTTAATCGTAGGGGGAAACAACTGACGAGGAACATGATTTTTACCATCATCAAAAATCTTACTATAGAAGCCGGTATTGAAAAAAAAATAAGCCCACACACCTTTCGTCATTCCTTTGCGACTCATTTATTAGAAAGAGGAGCCGATTTAAGAGCTATCCAGCAAATGTTAGGTCATGAAAGTATTACAACCACAGAAATTTATATGCACCTAGATAAATCTCATTTGAAAAAGGTCGTAGAAGAATTTCATCCGAGAAGTTGATCAACTCAATTTGATTTTTTCTTTGACAAAGTTATCAAAAGAAGCATTTTCTTGAATATCAGTTTTAATACCTAAAACATACAAATCATCAATAAATACCGATAATCTTGTTGCATCTTTTTCTGTAGTCAAGATGATTTTTTTTGGATTCTCAATATTTGAAAAAGCACTATTGATTTTAGACACATCTTGCTCCGTAAAGTCATGATGATCCGGATACTCTACATCTTTGAACTGAATTCCATTCCGACTTAGATATTCTTTCAGCGGTTTTGGCTTTGCTATTCCGGTAACCAATAAAACATTATATTGAATTAATTCTTGTAAGTCGATTTTTTTCGCCGCAGAAGTTACATAGTCATCATAGGCAATAGCACTAAAAAATACTTTCTGATGCTCTTTGGGTTTTATTTCTGAAATAATTTCTTGCTGTTCTTCTATTGACAATTTCGGACATTTTGTAACAATGATAACATCAGCTCTTTTTGCTCCACCTCTAGTCTCTCTTAAATCTCCCGTTGGCAACACAAAATCTTTTGTATATCTATTATCATAGGAAGTTAATAAAGTATAAAACCCTGCTTTTACTTTTCTATGTTGAAATGCATCATCTAACAAAATTAAATTTACGGAGGGCACTAACTCTTTGATTTTTTCAATACCATTTCTTCTATCTGCATCAACAGCGACTTTGATTTTATTGAATTTCTGAAAAAACTGAAATGGCTCGTCCCCTATTTCTGCTACGGTAGTACTTTCATCAGCTAGTACAAAACCTTCCGATTTTCTCTTATATCCCCTACTCAACACGGCAATATTGTAATCGTTTTGTAGTAAACGGATAAAATATTCTATTTGGGGCGTTTTTCCTGTACCACCAACACTTAAGTTTCCCACTGCTATAACGGGAATATCATATGCTGTTGATTCAAAAATTCCTGTGTCAAAAAACAAATTACGAATACTTAAGACCAGTCCATACAATAATGAAGAGGGCCACATAAGATATCTCAGTAATTTCACAATGGATTGCAGAATCATATAATTAATGTCAAAATTTAGCTATTAGCAAAAGTAAGTAATTAGCTGAATCGAAAAGAATAGAATTCAACTATATTTTTTTACATTTGATTTCAAATAGAAATTTATGATTACGATAAAAGATATCACAAACAGCATTGAAGAGCTGGCTCCTTTAAATTATGCCGAAGGTTTTGATAATGTTGGATTGTTAGTAGGAGATTATAAAACGGAAGTATCCGGAGTTTTGGTAACTTTGGACACCTTGGAGAATGTTGTTGAGGAAGCTATTGAAAAAAAATGCAATCTTATCGTAAGCTTTCATCCCATTGTTTTTTCTGGACTAAAAAAAATCAATGGTAATAATTATGTTGAAAGAGTCATTATAAAAGCGATCAAACACGATATTGCCATTTATTCTATGCATACAGCATTAGACAATTCCATCAATGGTGTCAATGCAAAAATATGTGATGTATTAGGGTTGAAAAACAAGCATATTTTAATCCCTCAAAAAAATACGATCAAAAAATTACTGACTTACGTTCCTATTGAAAATGCAGAAAGGCTAAGAAAAGCTATGTTTGCCAAAGGAGCAGGTAAAATTGGAAAATACGACAATTGTAGTTTTAATGTAGAAGGTTTCGGAACCTATCGTGGTGGTGAAGATTCTAATCCTACCATAGGGACCAAAGGTGTGCTTCACACAGAAAAGGAAATTATTATTGGTGTTATTTTTGAAAAACATCTTGAAGGAGCAATTTTAAAGGCAATGTTTGACAACCATCCTTATGAAGAAGTTGCCTACGAAATCACAACCATCGAGAACAAACATCAACAAATTGGTATGGGAATGATTGCGGAATTTGAGGAAGAAATGCAAGAAGTGGATTTTTTAAATTTTGTAAAAAACACCCTACATACGGATTGTATTCGTCATTCCAAACTAACAGGGAAACCAATTAAAAAGGTTGCTGTGCTCGGAGGATCGGGAAGTTTTGCTATAGAAAACGCTAAAAATGCAGGTGCAGATGCTTTTATTTCTGCTGATTTCAAATACCACGAATTCTATAAAGCTGAAAATCAGATACTAATAACTGATGTTGGACATTATGAATCGGAACAGTTCACAAAAAACTTATTAGTGGATTATCTTACAAAAAAATTCACTAATTTTGCAATCATTTTATCAGATAAAATTACGAATCCTATTTATTATATATAGACATGGCTAAGAGCAAAGAACTAACCGTTGAAGAAAAACTAAGATCACTTTACAGATTACAATTGATTGATTCAAGAATTGATACAATTAGAAGTGTACGTGGAGAATTACCTTTAGAAATTGAGGATTTAGATGATGAGGTAGCAGGTCTTAAAAATAGACTTTCTAAATTAACGGAAGATGTTACTAATTTTGAGGCAGATATTGCTGCTAAAAAAATAGCAATTGAAGAGTCTAAAGCAGCTTCAAAAAAATACGAAAAACAACAAGAAAGTGTTCGTAACAATCGTGAATTTGATTCTTTAACGAAAGAAATTGAATTTCAAGGATTGGAAATTGAATTAGCTGAAAAACGCATCAAGGAGTACAAAGTAAAAATTGAGCAAAAGAAAGAAGTTATTGCTAGTACTACTGAAAAGTTAGATAGACAAGAAGGTCACTTGAATCACAAGAAGACTGAATTGGATGCAATTACTAAAGAAACTGAGAAGGAAGAAGATTTGATGAACAACTTGTCTGCTGAGTTATCAGAAAAAATTGACATTCATTTATTGAAAGCATACAAAAGAATCCGTTCTAATGTAAAAAATGGTTTGGCTGTTGTTTCTATTGAAAGAGGTGCTGCTGGAGGATCTTTCTTTACAATTCCACCACAGGTTCAAATTGAAATTGCTTCTCGTAAGAAAATTACTATTGACGAATACAGTGGAAGAATCTTAGTTGATTCTACATTGGCTGATGAAGAAAAACAAGCTTTGTCTGACGTATTGGCTTAATCCATTTTATATCATAAAAAAAAGCTACCTATTCAGGTAGCTTTTTTTATGCCTATATATTTTATTTATTACCCAATACTCTGTGGAATAATTTGGACAACAACGGTCCAGCCTCAGAAGTATTTTTCTCCGTCTCTTCTGCCGTGAGCATACCATTTTCTATGTTTAGTTTGTATGAAAACACAAATCTATCTTCTACTGGAGAGATTCCCATCAAACCAAATCTCAAATCATTAAAATACAAAACTCCATCTTTTTTCTCAATCGTATACCAATCATGTGATAAAGTAGCCAAGCGCTGTATCAGTGGATCTGTTTTATAAGCTCCTAACAAATCATGATCTTTTTCAAAACTTCTCCAGGAGATGTTTTTATCCTTATCTAACAAAGAATAATAGCCTATCAAAAAACTATCTTTGGTCTCCACATTCGCTGTCCATAAAATACTATTTAACGGAGTCGGTTTCGTTTCCATGGCAATATATTCCACTTCTTGTTCCTTTAAACTCTCTTTAAACACAAAATAAGTAATCCCTTTAAAAACAATAGTCAATAGCATATAAGCGGAGCTGACAATCAATCCCATTCTATTGAGGCGTTCTCTTTTTACGGTTCCTCTTTTTTGGATCATCGCAAAAATTAAAAAAAACAAAAACGGAACGGTATACATTGGATCTACCACAAAAATATTGTTGTAAGAAAACTTATATTCCAGTGGCCAAAGTAATTGCGTACCCCAACTGGTATGCATATCTAACAGCGGATGTGTAAATAAGCCCCAAAACATCAATTGAGTCCAACCCTTCCAACTTGCCTTTTTTCCTTTGTAAAGCTTAAATATCAACCAACCGAATATTGGAGCAAAAATAAGACTAAACATTATGGAATGCGAAAATCCTCTGTGTAGCTCATTTGCAGTAACGGAGTCGAAGAATAATTTATTGACCACATCTAAATCCGGAATTGTACCGGCAATTGCCCCCCACAACATAGCTTTATTTCCAACTTTTTTACCTAAGACAGCTTCTCCTACCGCTGCACCTAAAACAATCTGTGTTAATGAATCCATATTACTTTTTAAAAGGTCTTCTCAATTCAAATTCATCTGGCTGAATAGAAGAAATTAATGGTTTTAATAATTTTGATGGTAATAAATTTCTATGTCTCGCAAATAGTTTCATCTCCACTGGCAACGCCCCTATTGCACTTTTACTTGTTTCAGCTGTTCTTCCAAGCCTCAATACTTTTTTCTCATGCTGAATTCCAAGGTTGACAAAATCGTACAACATTCTTTGATATAACTTGTACGTATTATTTATATTATAATCGATCCCCACAAAATTAGCATCTATAATATCTCTATAAAAAAACGAACTTGTAAAACCTACTAACACCCCATCTAAAAAATACCCTTTGAAAATAAATTTATTTCCTAAGTTATTTTTAAGCTCTAAAAAAGTACGGACATCCAACACTCCTAAATTATAGTTGGCTTTCTGTAAAACTTGCTCATACAAAAAACTGATTCTCTCTGAATGCTTTTCTATATCATTTGCTTCTAATTCCAGAACTTCAATAGCTTTAGATTTTTTTAAAACCGCTTTTGCTCTTGTTCTGTATTTGGTGTTCATAGATTCTAAATAATCGTCAAAACTACTCCATTCAGAACGCAGTTTTAAAATCATATTTACATCAATATTAAAATCTAAAAAACCTGAATCATTCAAATTAGAAAAACTTCCGTCATCCGTTAGCCAAAATTCTTTAATCAATGAAAAAGAAATTTTATCCCCTTTATAGTTCGTGTTTTGTAATTCTAAAATAACCTCCGTCAATATTTTTAAAAACTGACTTTTTTCCACTCCTTGAAAAGCAAAACCATTTTCTCCACAAGCATATAAATTACCGCAAATTAATAATGATAGCTTTTTATCATTCAAAAAATAAGTCTGAACTTTATCCGCAATTGAACAGGGGATTCTTTCTTGTAACAATTCTTTTGCCTTGAAATGAACCAACTGAAATACAGCAACGCCAATAATTAAATTCTCACTATTAAAAAAAGTAACATAGCGAAAATTCATGGTTGCACTCATCCCCTGTTCTAAAGCAAGTAAATAAGGAATGGACAAATAAATATTATCTGAAGTATCAACTGCTTCCCACTCTTGATGGTCTACCTTTGTAATGCTATCATATACTTTAAAAGTAGCATTTGTATGTGAGCAATTAAATAATCTGTTGAGCATAGGTTGAAGTGCAATAGATACCTCTATTTTTAGTTTAAAAATAATTAAATTCTTAGACGCATCTCTAAAGGCTTAATTACAATTACACAATTTAAGATAATTTTATCACTTTGCTATACGCAAGGCCTCTGCAAAAGAATTTGGTAATTCGCTTTCTTCAACGGCTTTGGCAGCCTTTTCAACATCATAGCTTACTCTATTAAAACTTACAGCTATTCCCTTTCCTGAAATCAATTCACTATTCTGATCTATTTCTAACATAGCATAACAACCTCTAGGATCCTCATCTTTGGGTTTTCCAAGAGATCCGATATTTACCACATGTTTGAAACCAGTTTCTGTTTTAACAGCTCTATGAAAAGGTTTGTGCGTATGTGCACAACATAAAACATCTACGCCTGCAGCATCCATCATTTCCAACAAATAGGAATCTTCCGTTTCTTCTAAAATATATTCGTTGTTCCTATAAGTACTTCCATGTACAAACAAAACATCCGTCTTTTTACCTTGAATTTTAAACTCCAATCGAATGTGCTCAGGTAATGACAGAAGATAATCCTTCACGTCTTCCTTTAATATTTTATTTGTAAAAGCACCTGATACTTTTTCTGTAGGAACTCCAACAACTGCATCATGATTACCAGATAGAGTTGCAATTCCTTTTTCTCTAATTAGGTTCACAACTTCATTTGGCCAAATATTGTAGCCTACCAAATCTCCCAAACAATAGATTCCGTCCGGTTTTTGTTTGTTTATATCTTCAAAAAAAGATTCCAATGCTGGTAAGTTGGCATGTATATCCGAGAACAAGGCAATTTTCATATCTATATTTTTTATAAGTCACAAATATAAAAAAGTAGTCCAAAGTATGACGAGTCGAAACCATTAATTAAAGAGCATACAACTCACTATTTATAGCTAGCTTATTATAGCTAGCTTATTATAGCTAACTACTTATAACCTATTTCCCCTCATTTATACTCTATTTTAATCTAGTTATGCCTTTTTTCTAAATAAAAAGACAGATTGATTCAAATTTGCAGCATCTAAACAAAATGAAAGGACATGTTTGTCAATAGTCTCATGATGTTTTAAAAAGTAAAATTTGATATAAGTTCGTTAAGTAGCTACACTAATTTATTGATTTACAAGTGGAATCCGAAAAACTTTAATAGAGTAGGAAAAATTAAACCCTCAAAATTTCATAAACTACTATGAAAAAAATTATTTCAAAATTAGCTATCATAGCATTTACTATTGGTTTTACAA
>NZ_JAQWGB010000088.1 GCF_029238425.1 Flavicella sp. | reverse complement strand
GATAAGAAAGCATTTTTTGGAAAAACCTTTACCATACATGCAGGAAACACAGAGCTGCAAAGACAACTAGAAAACCGATCAGGTGTTAGAGAGATTGAAAATTCTTGGAAAAAAGACCTTGAAAGCTTTAAAACAATTAGAAAAAAATATTTGATTTACAAATAACATTAATTTCCCTAAAACTAAGGTACGTAACTCTGAATTGTTTGCGTGATTTTTTTTGCTAATTAGTATGTTTGTTTGTTTGTTTAGCGAACATTCTCTAAATTTGATTAAATGAACCCGTTAAAAATATAGACCCTATGAAAATCAACAAGTCTCTAAGTATGGCTTTAGTACTAGTTTTAAGCATAACTAGTATATTGGCTCAAAAGAAAAAGAAACAAAAAAGCAATTACATTTTATTTACAAACGTCAATATTTTTGATGGAACATCAGAAACATTAAGTAATGGAATGTCAGTTCTTATTGAGAACAATATGATCAATAAAGTTTCTCAAAACATAAAAGCTCCAAGAGGGGCAAAAGTAATTGACGGACAAGGCATGACATTAATGCCTGGTTTGATTGACTGTCATACGCATTTAATGATCAACGGGAAAGGATTATCAGACATTGAAAACAACCAAACCTGGGAAGACCTTGCTTTACGTGGTGGTGCGATGGCAGAATTATATTTGTCTGAAGGGTTTACTACCGTTCGCGACATGGGTGGGGCAAATGGAGGTTTGAACAGAGCGATTGCTGAAGGAAATATAGATGGACCTAGAGTATACCCCTCCGCTGCATTTATTGGAGGTCGTGGTGGACATGCTGATTTCGGAAATTATTCTTCTAAACCAGGACAAGAAACACAAATGCAAAGACTTAATATGACTTCTGAGGTTGCAGGACCGAATGATGTTATCATGGTAGCAAGAAACAACTTTAGACAAGGTGCTACACAATTGAAAATTATGCAAACTGGAGGTGTTGCCTCATTATTTGATCCATGGCAATTAGATGGGATGATGGTTGCAGAAATAAAAGCTGCCGTAGAAATTGCAAATTCATACCAAAGTTATGTTGGAGCGCATTCTTATGCAAAAAAATCTATGATGTTAGCACTTGACCTAGGAGTTAAAACATTGGAACATGGCTTTATGTTTGATGAAGAAGTAAACAACAAAATGATCGAGAAAGGTGCTTATATTACAACTAATATGACAGCATTCTCTCCTTTATTAGCTGATATTCCTGCTCTAAACGATCCTAGAAATCAGCATAAACTACAAACTGCAACAGCTGCTTTTAAGAATTATATACCCAATGTAAAAAAGTTAAAACCTAAAAGAGGACATCAAACTGACTGCGTAGGCGGACCTGATGCATGCCAAAAGCAAATAGCCTATGAAAAACACCTCGGAGCTGAATTTTTTGGAAACTATGAAACATTAAAAGCAATGACTTCTACAGCTGGTGAAATTGTTGCTTTGAGTGGCCCTGTTGTAAATCCATGGCCAAATGGAAAACTTGGGGTTATTGAAGAAGGAGCATATGCTGATATTCTTATTGTTAAAGGAAACCCACTAAAAGACATCAATGTAATTGGTGCAAATAAAGAATGGTTTAAAGCTCCTAAAAGAGATGGTGTTGAAACTATCAAAATCATTATGAAAGATGGTGTTATTTACAAAAACACTTTAGGAAAATAATTCTTATTTATTCAAATCAGAAGGCAATCTAGAAAACAAAAAACTAGATTGCTTTTTTGTTTAACCTAACTCTTTGACATGAAAAAAAATATCATATTAGTTTTCTTGGCACTCATCTTTTTTCATAAACACTATGCTCAAGAAAATAAAAAGTCTGCTGATGAAATAGCGCAAGAACTATCAAACCCGGTAAGTACACTTGCAAGTATGACATTTCAGGGAACTTATACAGGATGGGATGGTACTTTAGAAAATGCATCATCACAACATACATCTACTTTAGTTTTTATGCCCACTATTCCTTTCAAGTTAAAAAAAGGAAGTATCAGTGTTCGTCCAAGTTTTCCTGTTGCAGCAGCCCCAACAATAAATGAAATGGGGAATTGGGAAAACAAAAAAGGACTTGGGGATATTGGTGTTATGGCTATGTATGGTGAAATGAATGAAAATGGTTTCATATGGGGAGCTGGTCCTTCTATGTTCTTTCCAACAGCTAGCAATGAATATTTAGGAAAAGGACAATTTCAATTAGGTCCGGTGGCTTTGATTGGAGTAGTAAAAAAGTGGGGAGTACTAGGTGTATTATGGCAACATTGGTGGGGTGTTACTGGTGTTGATTCTAACAACACTCAAGTTAATACAGGAACAGCACAACTATTTTATTGGTTTCCTGCGGGAAATGGTTGGCAAATTGGTGGTAGCCCCATTCCTACCGCAAATTACGTAAATGCAACAGATACTGAATTCTCTATTCCTATAAACCTAGGTTTTGCAAAAACTGTAGTCCTAGGAAGCACACCATTAAAATTCACATTACAAGGACA
>NZ_JAQWGB010000074.1 GCF_029238425.1 Flavicella sp. | reverse complement strand
CCCAGTTTTTGAAACGGAAGGTTTTGGTTCAAAACAAATTATTAGAAAGACCTCTGTGGCTTTTGAAATAAATAAATTTTTAATCGATTATTCTGGTTTTACGCCTTATGTAGGTGTTAATATTGCTTATGATAAGCTCAGTTATGAGGAATATGATGAAGGGATTACAAAGCAAAAAATAGTTACAAATAATATGGAACCAGGATTTGCATTTGGTTGGGATATCGTGCCTGGTAAAACGGATGAAGCGCTTATATTGAGAACTAATTTGAGATGGTATCCGTTTTCTGAATTTGAAGTGGAGGGGCAAAAATTTAATTTTAGTCAGTTGGAATATAATTTAATTCAAGTGGTGTTTTATCCTGGAAGGTTGAAAAAAAGAACAAAACAGAATTGAAAAAGATGTTTGGTTGACTAAAAACATCTAAAATATTTAATTTATTAGACAGAAAGAACCACTAAAGTATTCTTAATGTGTATTCAGTTATTGCAAGTTTTATAGCTTTTCTAATATTCATTTATTTTTTAAAAAGTATATTTGTAATCTGTTTTCGACTATTTACAATAGGATGAATAAAAATCTAACTAGATGCATGCAAGAATAAATTATTCAATTTCGTTAGGAGTCATTATTTTCTTTATGACATTTTTAAATGTCAACGGGCAACAAAAAGAAGCAGATAAAGATTATACTCCTTATGAGCTATTATCAAGTTATTACAATAGCTCTGAATTTAAGCCTTTTAAAAAGAAAACTTGGTATGCCGGTTTGGTGTTCTCATGGGAGGATAAGGAAAGTGAAAACAATCAGCAACTTTTTCAAAAAATTCTAGAAGGAAATAATAATGATTATAGTATCTCCGTAAAAGGAGGGTATTATACGCAAGATTATAATATGATCGGTTTGAAGTTTAATTATTATCAAGAATCTTTTAATGGAAAGGTGTTGCGTGATTCTGATTCTATTCAGTCCAATGCGTTGACAAGGGGTTATGTGGTAACTCCTAATTTACGTTCTTCAATTCCTTTGACTAAAAATGAAAGATTTAGTTTTTTTGTTGAATTGAATGTAATGGGAGGCTTAGAGACTTCATTAGTCAGAAACACAAAAAATATTGATGAGGTATCTAAAACCAACGGAAAGAATTATTTGTTTGGAGCTGCAATTGCTCCGGGAATTACATTTTTTGCGATGGAGAATTTTGCTTTTGAGGTTCAATTAAATGTTTTAGAATATCGCTTGAAAGTTTCTGATACCACGATTGATGGAGAGGAACAAACACGCGTTGTGCAGAATAAATTGGGCTTGAACATTGATTTACTCAGTTTGAATTTAGGTTTGGCGTATAATTTTGGAAGGAAATAATTTATGATGAGACATTTTTTACATTTTATTGGAATCGTGGTCTTATTTTCTTCATGTGTGAAAGAAGATCATTTCGGGTATTCTCCTTATGGGAATATAAAAGATATAGAAATAAGCAATCAGGCAAGTAAAGCAACGATTGATCAAGAGAATTTAACAGTGCAAGTGGAGTTTCCTGGAGGGGTAGATTTGTCTTCCTCTTTGATACGTTCTATAAGTTTGTCTTCTTTTGCAACCTCTAACAAGGCATCAGGCGATGTATTAGATTTGAATCAAATAGCTGAAATATTAGTGACGGCCGAAAATGGAGATGTGGTTCAGTGGAAAGTGGAACCTTTTATAGCTTCTTCAACGCCGCAATTGGTAAATGGAGATTTAAATGCATGGTATCAAACGTCAAGTGGGGGATATTATGAGCCAGGAGCAGATGAAGCAACAACTATTTGGGGTACAGGAAATCCTGGGACTCAAATTTTGCGGTTATTGGCAACAACACCTATTGAGATAGAAGATGATAACCTTGCAGCAAAGTTAGAAACATTAGATAATGGTGCTTTATCGGGAGCTTTTGGGGCACCAATTTCAGCGGGATCTATTTTTACAGGTAAATTTGATAAAGATAAAATTGATCCGGCAAATCCTCAAGCGGCGATAGATTTTGGAACACCTTTTTCTGGGCGACCGTTGCAGTTACAATTCAAGTACAAGTATAGTCCGGGTCCAGTAAATAAGGATAAGAATGGGAATACACTTTCTTACGGGGATCAGTGCGATATTTATGCTTATTTAGAAATAAGAACGACAGAGAAAACAGAACGATTAGCGACAGCTTGGTTTAGGAGTGGTGATCTCCAAAGTGATTTCATAACAAAGAATATGGATTTCACTTATGGTGCTCTGGACAATACATTTCCGGATTATATGAAGCCTGAAAATGGGTTGTATGTAAGTGCTGATTCAGCTTCTTTTGTTTTGCCTACGCATATTACCTTTGTAGCTTCTTCTAGTTATGATGGAGCCAATTTTGCAGGAGCAATTGGTAGCGAGCTAGTGGTTGATGATATTGAGATGGTTTACGAGTAATTTCTGATCTTGAAATTATATTTCATATTCCCCTAGTTGAATCAATTCAAATATAATTTTGGCCTCCATGATAGAGTCGTCAAGACCTCTATGGGCTTCTATTTTATGAGTGGAAGGGAAAAGTATGTCCCAGGCTTCTTGTGCTTTAGGCCACTTGTATCCTCTTGATCCTTCGATTTTAAAAAACTCTGTGCTTGCTTTCATGGGACAAGCTACATCTTCTCCTAAGTCAAAGCCATTTGCTTGTAAAAAGGAATGATCAAAATTTCTATTCCAAGCTGTGATTCTTCCTTTAAAAGGGGTTAAAATTTCTTGAATGGTGTTAGAATAATTACTTAAAGGTTTGGCATTTCTTATTTCTTCAATTTCCATAAAACCATTTTGAAAAATCCATGAATTTCTGTGCTTCGCAGTTAGGTTAGGGTCTTTGAATACTTCATCAAAAAGTTCTGTGATCTCACCTGTTTCAGTGTTCAGCTTTACGATTCCTAATTCTAAAATATAATCGTTAGCAGGACTCAGTCCAGTGGTTTCAATGTCTAGAACTAAAATTTCGTTTTCCATAATGAGTTTGTGTTTTTCAAATATATAAAAATATGTCTTTTGGGTGTTTGTGAGACGTATTTTTATAAAAGCAAAAAACCGTAAAGAACTAAATCTTTACGGTTTTTAAGTGGTGCCTCCAGGAATCGAACCAGGGACACATGGATTTTCAGTCCATTGCTCTACCAACTGAGCTAAGGCACCATTTTTGCTGCGGTTAACATTCTAGCTGTTTTCCTTAGCGGTTGCAAATATACATCTATTTTTTAGTTATAACCAAACAATTTTAGAAAAAATCTATTTGTATATTTGAACTTTCATACTATTCTATGGCATATCTAATAATTGACGCTGGGAACACGCGTGTAAAAGTATTTGTTTTTGAGGGAGATAAGGAGGTTTCAGCAGAAGTTATAGCCTCAGACGATCTCGAAAAAAAAATTTTATTTTTTTTTGAAAAATTTAAAATAAATAGAGTCTTGCTTTCTTCCGTAGGTGGATTGCAAGAAAAAATTGTAGGCATTGTAAGTAGAAAGTCTGATATCATTTGTTTGTCTCATAAAACCACAGTTCCTTTTATAAATAAATATAGTACTCCTGAAACTTTAGGAGTAGACAGGATAGCTTTAATGAGTGCCGCATCGGTCAAATATCCAAATGAGAATGTCTTGGTAGTGGATGCTGGTACTTGTGTTACGTTTGATTTTTTAAATTCGGATAATGAATATTTAGGAGGTGCTATATCTCCTGGACTTCAAATGAGATATAAAGCGCTGCATGAGTTTACAGAAAAGTTACCATTTTTAGAATTTGAGGATCCGAAAAATTTGATAGGAAAGAACACTAAATCATCTATTCACTCAGGGGTAGTTAATGGTTTTGTGGCAGAGGTGGATGGTATAATCAATCAATATGTACAACATTATCCGAATTTAACAGTTGTTTTAACAGGAGGTGACATGAATTACTTGTCTAAAAGATTAAAAAATAGCATATTTGCGAATCCAAATTTTCTAGTGGAAGGTTTGCATGCAATATTGAAATACGAAATACAATAATGATACAGAAAACAATTTTGTTTTTTGCTTTACTTATATCAATGTCCAATTATGGGCAAAAGCAACAAGCATCTCCCTATTCTTTCTTTGGAATTGGAAACAATTTTCTAAGTAAGACGGTAGAAGAAAATACGATGGGTGGTGTTGGTACAGCTGTATCAGTTCCTGGGAACTTAAATTTCAGTAATCCCGCTGCAATGTCCGGAATACTCTTTACGAGTTATTCTATCGGAGCAGTGAATACTGTAAACCAATTGGTAGATCAAAATACCACACAAAGCAATTCAGTTTTTTCATTGTCTTATTTGGCACTGGGTCTTCCTTTAGGGAATAAAGGAGGTTTGTCTGCAGGATTGAGAGCACGTAGTGGAGTTGGGTATACAATGTTTGGAAAGGATGGTGTCAACAGTGAGTATACATTTGAAGGTTCTGGAGGTGCAAGTAGTTTATTTGTTTCTGGAGGATATAAAATTTATAAAGGTTTGTCGATTGGAGGAGAGATTTCATATGTTTTTGGTTCTATTGAGCATCTTGTAACAGAGACTCAAGAAGGGGTGACGTATGATTCTCAAGAAAAATCTGAGTCAAGTTTAAGAGGAGTTGAAGCTAAATTAGGGTTGTTCTATTCAAAAACGTTGAATAAAACTAAAAACTTCAATGTTGGGTTAACCTTGGCAAATGAAAGCACAATTAAAGTATCTGAAACAAGTGTTTTCTACAAAGGATTTTTCTCGGATAATGTAAATTCTATCAAGAAAACTTTAGATCCAGTTACTGCTTCAGGGACTGCGGTAACCCCTAGAAATATTACGGGAGCTATTGCATATGGAAAAAGAAGTGTATGGCAAACGAGTATAGAATACAGTTTTAATAAAGCACAATACTTTACGGGAGAAACATTGGTGAATAACACTAGAGCTGTCGTTTATAATGATTATTCACGTATCTCTTTTGGAGGGTATTATATTCCTAAATTTAACTCATTGACAAACTATTTTCAAAGGGTAGTATATCGTTATGGAGTAAAGTATGAAAACACAGGAATGGAGTTTTCTGGAGTGCCTTTGACTGATCTTGGCATGTCTTTTGGTGTAGGTTTACCACTTGGAAAAGGATTGACCCATCTAAATCTCGGATTGGAAGCTGGTGTTAGGGGAGAAGTGTCTGATGCTTTAGTTCAAGAAAAATATTTAAATGTAAGAATGAGCATGTCTCTTGGAGACAAATGGTTCAGAAAAAGAAGAATTGATTAACCTAGTAATAATTAACTAAATAAAATGAAGAAAGCAATACTTATTATAGCATGTTTGTTTTTTGGCTACAATGTGGTTTCTGCTCAGGCGCCAAGTCAGGAAGCAATGATAAAATATAATCTTTTTAAAGGAGATTATAAATCAAAGAACTATGAAGCCGCTTATGAAAATTGGATCTGGTGTTTGGATAGTGTACCAACCTTATCAGTTAACATTTATAAGTTAGGGATTACCATAGCAAAAGATAGATATAAGAAAGCAGCTGAGGCAGATAAGCCAGAAGCAATTGCTTTGGTGCGTAGAGTTTATGAACAAAGAATAGAGTTGTTCCCTAAAGATTTAGCGAAAGTTTATAGTGATTATGCAGATTTTTTAATCTTGGCTAAACAACCAGATCAGGAAGTGTATGAAACTTTGAAAAAAGCTTATGCTGTAGATCCTTCTAAAATGGGGGTGAAATCTATTTTTAGATACTTCCAGTATGTAACAGATGAGCACAAAGAAAATAATGTACAATACATTTTTGATACCTATGATCAAATTGTAAAGGCTGTTGATAAAAAGTTGAATTACTATGCAACTAAATTAGACGGATATTCTGCTAAAGAAGAGCAAGGAAATGTATTGTCTTCTAAAGAAAAATCTTTGAAAAAAGCTTATGAAAACAACTCAAGAGCTGTAGGGCAAGTAGTACATGGATTGGATAAAATTATCAATGACTTGTCTACTTGCGAGCGTTTGATTCCTTTGTATACTGCCGACTTTGAAGCAAATAAAGGAAACGGTCCTTGGTTGAAATCAGCGGTAAACATGATGTACAAGAAAAAATGTACTGAAGATCCATTATATGATAAATTAGTTGAGGCTTATGTTACTGCAGAACCTTCTCCAGAAGCATCTGTATTCTATGCAGGTATTTTGGTTAAGAAAAATGACATGAACAAAGCAAGAGAGTATTTCTTGAAAGCAGTTGATCAAGAGTCAGATCCTTTCAAAAAGGCTAACTACGAATATAAAATTGCTCAGATTTTAAGAAAAAAAGGTTTGAAATCAAAAGCAAGAACTGCTGCTTTACAAGCAATCAAGCACAAAAGAAGTATGGGAGAGGCTTATTTGTTAATTGCCAACTTATATGCATCTAGTGCTAACTCTTGTGGTAAATCAGAATTTGAAAAGAGAATGGTGTATGTTGCAGCGCAGCAAATGGCTCAGAAAGCTGCGGATGTAGATCCAGTAAACAGATCTAGGGCGTTAAAGTATGTTAAAAGTTACAAGGCATCTGCTCCAGATAAAAAAGCAATCTTTACTGAAGGATTGGCTTCAGGGAGTCCATATAAAATTGGATGTTGGATTGGAATTACTGTGAAAATTCCTTAATTTACAAGGGAGTAAAAATCAGTTTTCTTAAAAATACATATATGTTGCAAAACATTTTTAAATGGATACAAAACATTGCTGCCCTTTTTGTGGTGGCAATGTTTTTTTCTTGTGCTAATAGTGTACAAGAGGTAAATGATTTCTTTGCGGATAAAAACTTACCGGTTGGAGAATCAAGAGATGTTAGGCATGTATATAAAGATTCAGGAAGAATTGTGTTCCGGTTGAATACTCCTTTGTTGTATGATTTCTCAAACAGAGAGAAGCATCCATATTCTGAGTATCCGAAGGGAATAAAAGTAGTAACAATTAGTAATTCAGGAGAAGATTCTACCACGGTTACGGGTGATTATGCAAAGTCATTTAATAAGACTCAAATTTCTGAGCTTATAGGAAATGTTGTCGTGTATAATCATACCGAAAAATCAATATTGAAAACACCGCAACTATATTGGGATCAACGAACTAATTATGTGTTTACAGAGAAAAAATTCTCTTTGATTACAGAGGGGGATACTATTAGAGGAAAAGGCTTTGAATCAAATATGGATTTGACCGGTTGGTTATTGAAAAAAATTAAAGGAGATATTCAAATTAAAGAAGAGGAATAATGAACACTTTTGGAAAGTATTTAGAGATAGCATATGCTATCATAGGAGTTATTTTTATTGGAGAAGGAATTGTATCTTGGTCAGAGGATAGAGAAAAGGCTTATCTTTCGATTGCTTTTGGAGTACTAGCAATATTTATGTTTTTCTTCAAAAGGAATTTTAGAAAAAAAAGATCTTAACAAAGTCTTGCTATAATTGTAAATGGAGATAGAAATTACCATCATTATTGCTTCAATACTGTTTTCTGCATTTTTTTCAGGAATGGAGATTGCGTTTATTTCTGCGAATAAATTGCATATTGAACTAGAGAAAAAACGGGAAGGACTTGCCTATGCGATTTTAGCAAAACTTACGGACAATTCTTCTAAGTTTATTACCACAATGCTGGTTGGGAACAACGTGTCTTTAGTTATCTATAGTTATTATATGGGGAAGCTTTTGGTGGATATTGCTGTTCCTCTTATTCCGTTTGAGTTAAATGAATTATTAGTTCTTTTTATTCAGACGTTTGTGTCTACTATTGTAATTCTTATTTCTGCAGAGTTTTTACCGAAGGCAATTTTTAGAATCTATGCCAACGAAACATTAAAGTTTTTTGTTTTTCCTGCCTACTTTTTTTATCTGATTTTTTACTTTATCACTGATTTTATTAGTAAAATTTCTGATTATTTTTTGAGAACATTTTTCAATACAAATGCTGATGAAGATCAAAAGGAATTCAGTAAGGAGGAATTAGGAGATTATATCACAGAGCAATTAGATACGTCTGATGAAACGAAAGAGATCGATTCGGAAATACAAATATTTCAAAATGCACTTGATTTTTACAATGTAAAAGCGAGAGAGATAATGGTTCCCAGGACGGAGATTACTGCTGTTGAAATTCATGAAACTGTAGCGAACCTAAAAAGCATTTTTGTGGAAACTGGTTTGTCAAAAATTTTGGTTTACAAGACTAGCTTGGATGATGTAGTGGGATATGTTAGAGTTTTTGATTTATTCAAAAGACCTAAAAGTATCAAATCAGTTTTAATGCCTGTAGAAGTGGTTCCAGAATCGATAAGTATTAGTGATGTATTGAATGTATTGACCAAAAAGAAGAAAAGTATTGCTCTGGTACTTGATGAATATGGTGGTACTTCAGGGATGATTACAGTTGAAGATATCATTGAAGAGATTTTTGGAGAAATCGAAGATGAGCATGATAGCATTGAGCTGATAGATGAAAAGGTAGAAGAGGGAATCTATAAATTTTCTGCGCGTTTAGAAATCGATCATATCAATGATACTTATAACTTAGAAATTCCAAAAGAAGAAAGCTACGAGACCTTAGGAGGTTTTATTTTGGAGCATACTGAGAGCATTCCTGAGAAGGAAGCACTAGTGAAAATAGGGGATTTTGAAATTCAAGTCACAAAAGTATCCGGGGCAAAAATAGAAGAAGTGGTGCTAAAAGTAATTTAGGTTACTGCCTGATTTTAATATAGCTACTTATTTATTTCTTGATTTTAAGAGTTTTTATTTTTTAGATTAAAAACTTTCCAATTTAATAAACTTTCACCTTTTTTTATTAGCTAGGAAATTGTATTTTCGCACACTATCAATAAATAATAACACATAATTTAGCATGGCAATATTATCAAAAATTAGAGAACGCTCAATGTTTTTAATCGTGATTATCGGTTTAGCGTTGTTTGCTTTTGTTGCAAGTCCAAAAGATATTTTAGACTTTTTTAATTCAAGTAAAGTAGACTCTGTAGGAGAAATTAATGGAGAGTCAATCAGTAGAAGAGATTTCGCTGCACAAGTAGAAGCTTACAAATCTAATGTAGGTCAAAATGTTTCTGAAACACAAGCTGTAAATGCTGTTTGGAATAATGTTTTGAGTGAGAAAATATTCAAAACTCAGTTAGAAGAAGCTGGTATTGTTGTAGGGGAAAAAGATATTTACGATGCTATTATTGAAATTCCTTCAATCAAAAATGCTGAGATTTTCAAGAATGAAATTGGTTTGTTTGACGAAGAAAAATTCAAATCATATTTAGCAAACTTAAAATCTAGTTCTGAAGCACAATCAAACAATGCTTGGTTGAACTGGTTACAAACGGAAAGAAGTGTAAAAGCAAATCTGGAAAAATCTGCCTATACGCAATTAGTAAGATATGGAGTTGGAGCTTCTTTGAAAGAGGGAGAAAGAGCTTATAAAGAAGGTCAAACTAAATTGAATGGTTCTTATGTATACGTGCCTTATTCTTCAATCAAAGATGAAGAGGTAGAAGTGAGTGCATCAGAGGTGGAAGCTTATGTGAATGCACATAAAGAGCAATTTTCTACAGAAGAGGCAAGAGATATCAAATATGTAAGTTTTGATATCAAGGCATCACAAGCGGATGAAGAAGCTTTAAAAGATGATTTGAATTACATAGTTCCTGCTTTTGTTAAGACGGAAAACATTTCTGAATTTATTGAAGACCAAGGAACAGATATTTCAAATGATGACAAGTTTTTGTTTAAAAACAATTTGCCTACGGTAGTAGCTGAAGAAATTTTTTCTGGAAATAAAGGAAATGTGGTTGGACCTTATAAGTTTCAAAATCATTTAAGACTTTCTAAGATTGTTGAATTTAAGAACATGCCAGATTCTGTTCAAGCAAGTCATATTTTAGTTTCTTATGTTGGTTCTAGATCAGCAAATACTGAAGTGACTAGATCAGAAGATCAAGCAAAAAAATTAGCTGATAGTATTTTGAATGTGGTTAAAAAGAGACCCTCTAAATTTGCAGTTCTTGCTAAATCTGTTTCTGCCGATAAATCAAATTCTGAAAAAGGAGGTGTCCTAGATTGGTTTACTTACAACCAAATGGTTCCTGAATTTAGAGATTATGCTTTTCAAAATAAAAAAGGAAGTGTTGGAATCGTAAAAACTATTTTTGGATACCATGTAATAAAAATTACAGATCAAAAGAATATTCAAAAAGCGGTTAAGTTAGCTACAATTGCAAAAAAAATTGAGGCTTCAGAGGAAACTGAAAATACAATTTTTGAACAAGCTGAGCAGTTAGCATATGATATTACAAACGGAGGGTCTATTGATGACTTAGCCAAAGAGAAAAACTTTATCGTACGTCCATTAGTTGGTTTAAAAGCGATGGAGGATGCTGTTGCTGGTTTAGGAACAAATAGAGGAATTGTTCGTTGGACTTTTGATGAAGAAACAAGCGTTAACAGTGTGAGACGTTTTGATCTTGAAAAAGGGTATGCTGTTGTGGTTTTAACAAATAAAACTGCGAAAGGGTTGACTTCTGCTTCTGCAGCATCTGCAAAAGTGAAGCCTATTTTAATTAAAGAAAAGAAAGCGGCTTTGATTGCTGCTAAAATGAACGGTTCAGATCTTAATGCTATTGCAACTGCAAATAGTACAGAGGTTAAAACATTTAGCAATGTTACTATGGCTGCACCAACTTTATCTGGAGTTGGAATTGAGCCAGGAGTTGTTGGAGCTATTTATGCATCAAATGTAGATAAGTTAGTATCTAACGTAGTAGGTGTAAAAGGTGTTTTTGCAATTAAAGTTTCTAAAAAAGAAGTTCCTGCTGAATTGCCAAGTTATGAAGGATCAAGAACTTCATTGGCAAAACAAAACCAAGGTAAATTATCTAGAGAGTTGTTTAATTCTTTAAAAGAATTAGCTGAGATAGAAGATAACAGAGCTTATATTTACTAAGCTATTATTGAATAAGTTAAAAGCCCTGAATGTAAATTCAGGGCTTTTTTTATGTCATTATTTTGGGCTTATCTATTGTCCGTACAAGTTTATAAGGGGCAAAATCGTTTATTTAAAGCTGATAGGCTTGTATCTTTGAAGTATTAAGAAGTAGGGCATTGGTTACATACTATATGTGATTATTGTAAACTTTAGGGGTAAAACTCTCGTAGGGATACGAGAGTTTTTTTTGTATAAAAAAATCCCATCAAAATGAATTGATGGGATTTTATAATTGTAAGAAAAAAGATTAGTCTCTTTTCTCTCTTGGTTTTCTATCGTCTCTGCGGTTATCGCGTCCACGGTTATCTCTACCTTTAGAGTTGTCTCTAGGAGGTCTAGCAACGTATCCTTCTGGCTTTTCTAATAAAGCTTTACGAGATACTTTTTCTTTACGAGTTTTAGGGTCAGTTCCGAAGTACTTCACTTCAAACTCATCACCCATATTAATTACATCAGAAACATTTTCAGTTCTTTCCCAAGCAATTTCACTTACATGTAATAAAACTTCGTTTCCTGGTGCATCTAAATACTCAACAACAGCACCAAAATCTAACATTTTGATTACTTTAACTTTGTAAGTATCTCCTTTGACAGGCTTGAAAGTAATCGAGTCAATTTTAGCTAAAACTTGCTCAATTCCTTCTGATCCTGTTCCTAAGATTTCAACAATTCCTTCTTCAGTCACTGGGTCTTCGTTGATAACGATTGTACAACCAGTAACTTTTTGTAATTCTTGAATGTTTTTACCACCTGGTCCAATCAATGCACCGATAAATTCATTAGGAATTCGTTTCGTAATCATTTTAGGAGAGTGAGATTTCACATCTTCGTTTGGTTGAGCAATAGTCTCAGTGATTTTATCTAAGATATGTAAACGACCGTCACGTGCTTGTTTCAATGCGTTTACTAAGATTTCATATGATAAACCTTTTACTTTGATATCCATCTGACAAGCAGTAATACCATCAGCAGTACCAGTAACTTTAAAGTCCATGTCACCTAAATGATCTTCATCACCTAAAATATCAGAAAGTACAGCATAACGATCACCATCAGAAATCAATCCCATAGCAATACCAGAAACTGGTTTTGTCATTTGTACACCTGCATCCATCATTGCCATAGTTCCAGCACAAACTGTTGCCATAGAAGAAGAACCATTAGATTCTAATACTTCAGATACAACTCTTACAGTGTAAGGACAGTCATCAGGAACCATTCCTTTCAATGCTCTTTGAGCTAAGTTTCCGTGTCCTACTTCTCTACGAGAAGTTCCTCTTAAAGGTCTTGCTTCACCAGTACAAAAAGGAGGGAAGTTATAGTGTAAGTAAAAACGCTCTTCACCTTCGTTCGTAGGAGAATCAATAATATTTGCATCTCTAGAAGTACCTAAAGTAACCGTTGCCAAAGCTTGAGTTTCCCCTCTAGTAAATACAGAAGAACCATGCGTAGAAGGTAAATAATCTACTTCACACCAAATAGGTCTGATTTCAGTAGTCTTACGTCCATCTAAACGCAAACCTTCTGCTAAAGTCAATTCACGTACCGCTTCCTTTTGAGCTTTGTTAAAGTACTTGCCAACTAAGTCTCCGTATTCTTCTAATTCCTCTTCAGTGAATGCAGCTTTCACTTCTTCTTTCACTTCTGCAAAGGCATCCGTTCTTTCAACTTTTGAAGTTCCTTTAGCAGCGATAGCATAACATTTATCGTATGCTAATCCGTTAATTTTTTCTGCTAATTCTTCGTTTTCATCTGCAACAGCATACTCACGAGTTTCTTTCTTTCCGAATGCTTCTGCCAATTTTACTTGAGCAGCACATTGTACTTTGATCGACTCATGTGCAAATTTAATTGCATCTGCCATTTCTTCTTCAGAGATTTCATCCATCTCACCTTCTACCATCATTACTGATTCAGCAGAAGCACCAATCATCATGTCTATATCAGACTCTGCTAATTGTGCTCTTGTAGGGTTGATTACGAATTCTCCATTTATTCTTGCTACACGTGCCTCAGAGATCGGAGTCTCAAAAGGAAGGTCACTTAATTGGATTGCAGCAGAAGCAGCTAATCCAGCTAAAGCATCGGGCATAACGTCTTCATCATGAGACATTAATTGAACCATTACTTGTGTTTCTGCGTGGTAGTCTTTAGGGAATAATGGACGCAATACACGGTCAATTAAACGCATTGTTAAAACTTCAGCATCACTTGGTCTTGCTTCTCTTTTGAAGAAACCACCTGGATACTTTCCAGCAGCAGCAAATTTTTCTCTGTAGTCTACCGTTAATGGTAAGAAGTCTACATCGCTTTGTTTGTAATTTGATACAACGGTACACAACAACATTGCTTTTCCCATCTGCACAACAACGCTACCATGAGCTTGTTTTGCTAATTTTCCTGTTTCTAACGAGATTGATCTTCCATCTCCAAGGTCGATAACCTCTCTAAATACTTTTGGAATCATACTTTAATTTCTAAATTTTGTTACTAAAAATGTGTGTGTGTTGTTTCGGGGTTGTTGAATTCCCTGTGGAGTAAAATACTAGTACCAAAAATAAAAAAGAGGCAATGAATATTGCCTCTTTTAGAGTTTTTTATTTTCTCAAGCCTAATTCCTTGATGATTGCACGATATCTTACGATATCAGTTTTGATCAAGTAATCAAGTAAACTTCTACGCTTACCTACCAATTTAACTAGAGAACGCTCAGTGTTAAAATCTTTACGATTGTTTTTTAAGTGCTCAGTTAAATGATTGATTCGTTGTGTGAACAACGCGATTTGTCCTTCTGATGATCCAGTGTTTGTTTCTGATCCACCATGCTTTTTAAAAAGCTCTTTTTTTGCTTCAGCTGTTAAATACATGCTAACATTAAATTTTAATTAATAATTTTTATGTATTGATAAGTATTTTATCAAGGCCGCAAAGATACCATTATTTTTGTATATAACAATTTGTTTGTTAAATTATGTGTGTCGTATTAAACCTTTTAGTAGTTTTATAGTCAGATAGTTAAAGTTAAACCAAGCAAAATTTATTTATGATGAAAAAAACTAAGTTATTTTACCCTGTTTTGTTATTGATGCTAGTATTCTTAATAGCAGGATGTGAATCAGAAAAAACTATTGATGAAGAGCAGGTTTCTTCGGAGACTATCGCTTCTATAGAAGATGCAGATGATATTGTTGATGAACTTGTTTCTATTTTGGAAGAAGTATATGCTGATGAAGAATTTTCTACGGTGGCTTTTAAAGAAGAAAAACGAGAAAAATTTTTACCTGAATGCGCTGTTAAAACAGTAGAACGAGAAGCAGGGATTAAAAATGTTACCATAGATTTTGGAGATGGATGTACCATGAAGAATGATAAAGTTTTAAAAGGGAAAGTACTGATGTCTTATGCAAGTGATAGATCATTAAAAACAAGATCAGTAACACATGGATATGAGGGCTTTTATATAAATGATAAGAAGATTTCTGGTGAGAGTAGCTCTGTGAAAGTATATTCTAATGAAAACGGGAATCGCCAAACTACCTTTACAGAAGCTATTTTAATCACATGGGATTCAGGAGAAACAGCTTCAAGAGAAGGAACTCGAATTACTGAATTAATTTCAGGAGGGGAACAAGAAGGATGGGCTTCAAAGGTGTATGAGATTTCTGGTAGTTGGACATCAACTTCAAAAAGTGGGGAGGTTCATTCTGTAGAAATTACAGAAAAGTTGCGCAAAGAATTGGCTTGTAGGTTTATTGTAAGTGGAGTAAAAGAAATCTCAAAAACAAATAAATCTGGTACTTTAGATTTTGGTGACGGTAGTTGTGATTCTAAAGCAACTTTTACCGATCTTGATGGAGTAATTGAAGAGATTGAGCTGCAAAAAAATAAAAGAAAATAGAAAAAGTAGAAATAAAAAAAGCCCCATAATTGGGGCTTTTTTTATGATCTTATTTTATCATTTGAAATCAAATCAATATAAAGATTGATTTGTTTTTTCAATTCTTTTCTTTCGTAAATAGCATCTAAGAAACCATGTTCCAATAAAAATTCAGAACGTTGGAATCCTTCAGGTAAATCTTTTCCTGTTGTGTCTTTTACTACACGTGGTCCTGCAAAGGCAATTAAGGCATTAGGTTCTGCAATGTTGATATCTCCTAACATAGCAAAAGAAGCAGTAATACCACCAGTTGTTGGATCAGTACATAAAGAAATATAAGGAACTTTTGCCTCAGCTAATAAAGCTAATTTAGCAGAAGTCTTTACCATTTGCATCAAAGACAAAGGGGCTTCTTGCATACGAGCACCACCTGATTTAGAAATCATTAAAAATGGAATTTTATGTTTGATAGAATAGTCAATTGCTCTAGCAATTTTTTCTCCTACCACACTCCCCATAGATCCACCAATAAAGGCGAAGTCCATACATGCGATTACCAAATCTTTTCCTAATGATTTTCCTACGGCAGTTCTAACAGCATCTTTTAAATTTGTTTTCTTCTGAGCGTCTTTTAATCTATCTGGATATGCTTTTGTGTCAGAGAAATTCAAAGGATCTGCTGCTTCTAAAGAAGCATCCAATTCTTTAAATTTATCGTCAAATAATATTTCAAAGTATTCTGCACTACCAATTCTTACATGGTATCCATCCTCACGACTAACATAAAGATTTTGTCTTAAGTCTTCAGTATCAACAATTTTTCCACTAGGCGTTTTGTACCACAATCCTTTAGGTACATCTTTTTTAGCTTCTGTAGGTGTGTTGATTCCTTTCTCTATTCTCTTAAACCAAGCTGACATAATTTATTCTGTTTTATAGTGGGCTAATTTACTAAAAAAATAAAGAGAAACTGAAATTAAATTCAGTTTCTCTTTAGGTATTATTGTAAATGTTTTTACTCTTAAAGAGTGTTCACATTGTTTAAGTCTTCGAAAGCTTTGATCAAACGAGTTTTTAAAGTAGCTTCACCTTTACGTAACCATACACGAGGATCGTAGTATTTTTTGTTAGGTGCTTCAGCTCCTTCTGGGTTACCAATTTGAGACTGTAAGTATGCGCTGTTATCTGCGAAGTAATCTCTGATTCCTTCCATAAATGCATATTGTAAGTCAGTATCAATATTCATTTTGATAGCTCCATATCCAATCGCTTCTCTAATTTCTTCAACTGAAGATCCAGATCCTCCGTGGAATACGAAATCAATTGGGTTGTGCTCTAATCCGTGTTTCTCTTCGATAAATTTCTGAGAGTTATCTAAAATCTTCGGAGTTAATTTTACATTTCCTGGTTTGTAAACACCATGTACGTTTCCAAAAGCAGCAGCAACTGTAAATCTAGGAGAAACTTCAGAAAGTTGCTCATAAGAATAGTTTACTTCTTCTGGTTGGGTGTATAATTTAGACTCATCAACATCAGAATTGTCAACACCGTCTTCTTCTCCACCAGTGATTCCTAATTCGATTTCTAAAGTCATTCCCATTTTATCCATACGCGCTAAATATTCTTTACAAATAGCGATATTTTCTTCTAATGGCTCTTCAGATAAATCAATCATATGAGAAGAGAATAAAGGTGATCCAGTTTCAGCAAAGTGCTTTTCTGAAGCATCTAATAAACCATCAATCCAAGGCAATAATTTTTTAGCAGCATGGTCAGTATGCAAGATTACAGGTACTCCGTAAGCAACAGCTAATTCGTGCACATGTTTCGCTCCAGCAACAGCTCCAGCAATAGCGCCTTTTTGATCCGTGTTATCTAATCCTTTACCAGCATTAAATACAGCTCCTCCATTCGAAAATTGAATGATAACAGGTGCGTTCAATTCTTTAGCTGTTTCTAAAACAGTATTGATTGTGTTGTTTCCTGTTACGTTTACAGCTGGGATTGCAAATTTCTTTGCTTTTGCCAACTTGAAAATTTCTTGAACTGCATCTCCTGTAGCAATTCCTGGTTTGATATTGTGACTCATGGTATCTATTTTTTTATAAAAATTTGAAACAAAAGTAACAATTTTAAATGATAATATGTTGTCTTTAAGTTAAGATGCTCACAGAAAAAAACGAAATCGATGTAGAAAAATATGATTTTTGACAGCTTGTTTTTGAGAATATGGCTGTTAGAAAGGGTAGTTTATCCCGATATTTATAACTGCTCTACTAAAATTGTAATTTCTAAACCATCTGTTACCTTCTAAATAAGGTTCGTAGGTTTTGAAACCTAAATCAGTTCTGAATACAAAAAAGCTAAAGTCATAACGAATACCAAACCCTGTTCCAATGGCACTGTTTTTTATAGATTCCCAACTTGTGAATTTGTCACCAGGAGCAGAAACCTCAGAGTTTGTGATATCCCAAATGTTCCCTGCATCGATAAAAAGAGCTCCTTTAAAAGTCTTGGTGATCCCAAATCTGTATTCTAAATTGGTGATAAGCTTTAAACTACCTACATTATATTCAAGGTTGTTGCTGTTAGAACCTGGTCCAAGTTCATAAGTTCTATACGCTCTGATATCACTTGAACCACCAATAAAATAACTGCTTGTAAAAGGAATGTCCTTTGAATTACCATACGGTATTGCAATACCAGCAAAAGTTCTTGATACTAGAACCGTAGTTTTAGAGGGAGTCCAGTATTTGATAAATTCAAAATCAGTTTTCACATATTGTGCAATAGGTGTCTCGGCAATAGTTTTAACTCCATCAGCATTTGTTTCGTTCACTAAGGCGGAAGAAATATTACCAGCCGCAATTAATTTGGCTTTGAAGAACATATAGTTGTTGTCCTTAAAATCACTTTTTGTGGTGTATGTAAAAGAATAGGTAATGGCAGGAATCACAAAATCTGTGGTGATAATTTCATTACGTTTTTCAATGTTTTTTGCGGTTTGGTAGGCCTCCGGATCGACTTGTTGAAAATCATCGTCAATTTTTTCATCTATAAATTGTAGGGCATTGTCTTCTGTAAGTGGATAGTCAGGGAAATATTCTTGTTGTATGACAACCAGATCGTTGTATTGAGATGAATAAATATAAAAGTATTGGTCCTTGTTAAGGTTTTTTACATATTGTGCATTGATTGGTTCAAATGTGTGCTTAACTCTTTTGTTGGGAGTCCAGGAATAGTCGACAAAGGCGGTTATCTTTTGTTTATCCAATCCAATGTTTTTTTGGAAACCTGTACCTATAGAGAATAATGTTTTAGGTGCCATTCTTTTGTCTATAAAGGAATCCCACCCAAATGGGATGACAATTTTAGGAACTTCTAAGGAGGCATCTGCACTAATCTCCCAGGAACTAAAGGGCCTATCATCAGTACTTCCTATATTTTTTGCAACATCAAAAATAGATCCTTTAAAGGAAAGTTTGAAAATTTCAGCATTTCTAAAAGTATTCCTATTGATAAAAGAGAATCCACCTGCAAAACCAAGTTGTTTTACGTTTGAATGGATGACCTCTGTATTCATTCCAACAGAATATTTTTTTAGCGGACTTAAAACAATAGTAGCAGAAAGTTCGTCTTCATTTACCTCTTGATATTTTATTTTTACCATCTTAAAGTTTTTCAAAAGTTTCAAGTGTCGTCTGGTTAAAGATCTGGCACTGTCTTTATAAATATCTCCAGGCTCTATAAAAACAGCATTAAGTAAAGATTTTGGGTTGTACTTTAATTTGTCATGTGAATAAAAATGAAACCCATTGTATACGGTAGTATCTTTAAAACTTTCGTTTTTTCGTTCGTAGCTATAATCAGTAAAAATTCCAATTTTAGTTATTTTCTGAACCTTCAAAGGTTTGGTCTCAATAACTCCTTCATTTTCTATCAATCGATCTGTTATTTTTAAAATAACATCTGTTTTGTGATCGGTAGCCAAAGTATCAATTTCATGAAATCCTATTTGATTTTCTGCAAAATGATAAATCCCAGAATTTCTAAATGTTCTGGTAAGTCGATCTGCTTCTTTTCGGAAATTAAGATCTCTATAAATTTCACCTGTTTTTATAAAAGAATTCTCTTTTGTCAATTGGTAAATAGAGTCCAAAGTATTAGAGTCAATAATGGTTTTAATAGAATCCAAACGAAAAGGTTCATTTTTTGTAATCCTATAGCGGACATCTGCTTTTTCAACTTTTAATCGAATATCGTAGTCTACTTCTGCATTGAAATATCCATTGTTGAAATAATAATTTCTAAGTTTTTCTGTTGTTTTTTCTGCCTTTATTTCGTCCAAAATAACGGGCGCTTGTCCTCCTTCTAAAAACCATTTATTTCTAGAGGCATGAGATTGTTTCAAACGTTCGGTTTGTTTTTCAGAAAATATTTTTCTTAAGGCTGCAAATGTTTTTGGATTTCTTTCAACGCGTTTTGCGTAATTCTCTTCATAATCTTTATCACCAAGATTATAAAAATAAAGAGGAAATAGAATCCCAAGGAATGTAGTGTTGGGACGCTGGATTACAAAATCTTTAGCTTCATTGTCTAATTTGTTTTTGTCGTCTATGTAAATTTTATTTTTAGACAACATAAACTCTCCTTCAGGAACATATTTTGTAGAGTTACAGGCATTGAAAATCAATACGATTCCAATATAGAATATAAATGATATCTTATAATTTTTAAGCAACAATAACCTGGTTTTATGAGTTTCAAAAATAGTACTTTTGAGTGGTTAATTCATATATCTTCTTGTTGTTTGGTTTAGAATTAATTTTTCCTGAGTAAAAAGTGTACTTTTGCCTTGTAATTAAGGAGAATTTGTTAAAATTAAAAATCTTGCCTTTTATCTTTACAAGATTGTTTTTTATATGGAATTATCAAAAAATAAAATAAAACTGATCAAGAGTTTAGATCAAAAGAAACAACGTTTGAAGCATCAATTATTTGTTGCGGAAGGAAAAAAAGTAGTACAAGAGCTTTTGACATCTTCATTGGAATGTGAGGCTTTGTTCGTTACAAAGGAAATGGAGCTGTTATTTGAAAACGAATCTTATGCTGTTATCACAGAGTTGGATTTGAAAAAAATAACTTCTTTGAAATCTCCGAATGGGGTTCTAGCCTTATTTAAAATTCCAGCTGCACAGCAGGTTAAAACAGAGGGGTTGATTGTCGCTTTGGATGCAATTAATGATCCTGGGAATTTAGGAACTATAATTAGACTTTGTGACTGGTTCGGTGTCGAGCAGTTGGTCTGTTCTGAAAATACTGTGGATTGTTTCAACTCCAAAGTTGTGCAATCAACTATGGGATCTTTGTCTAGAGTATCTATAGTGTATCTTCCGTTGGCCGAGTATTTACAAAACACAGACCTGTCAATTTTCTGTGCAGATATGGAAGGGCAGAATGTATACCAATCTGAATTACCCTCTAGAGGTATTTTGGTGATGGGGAATGAAGCAAATGGAGTTTCAGAAGAAATTGAAAATCTATGTACTGACAAAATTATGATTCCTCGTTTTGGAAAAGTTCAAGAAACAGAAAGCCTTAATGTTGCCACAGCAACAGCAATTTTGTTAAGTGAATTCCAAAGAAAAAACGTGTAGTTTTATTCAAAAGCTAACTTGATAAACAGACTTCGAGATCCCATAAACTCAATTGGGTCTGTCCATGGACTTGGGCCATTTTGAGGATTATCATAAAGAATTTCATTTGTCATTGCAAATTGACCTCTGATAGATGGAGAGAATTTGAAATAATGAAAGTAAAAATCAAAACCGAAACCTACTTCATACATAAAGTTATGTGTTCGTGTTCTAAACTGGCCACTAAAATTATCATCGGTGCTTTTTTGATTGCTTGAAAAATTATAATCATATGAGAAACCACCAATCAAATAAGGTTTTACGTTGTTCAATCGAAACGCACTGTATTTTATTAAAATAGGGACGTGCAAATAAGTAGATTCTATTTTCGCTTGTGAAAATTGGTCGTAAACTCCAAGGTTATTATTGTCGATAAAATACAAAGTACTCTCGTTGCTAATCAATCCTGGTTCTAGTCTAAGATTGAAATGCTTGTCAATTTTCATGTCAGCAATTAACCCAACATTAAAACCCGTTTTACTATCAAGTTCAACGCTTGTATTAGGGAAATCATTTGGTTTGTAATTTATTTTGTAGTCGCTATTATTCCAGCCTAAATAAAAGCCCCAATGCAATTCATGTTTATCAAAACTTGGTAATTGATTTACTTTTCTGTGTTGAGAAAAAACACAAGTTGTAAAAGCAAATAGGGGTAAAATAACAAGTAATTTAATTTTTTTCATTGTCTAATAATTTCAAAATCAGCAAACATATTAATTTTTAGTTGCTGAGTAAATTGAAGCTACTCCAAAGGTAACCGGAATATCTATACAATTACTAAACCCATTTTTTTCTAAAATATTGTTGAAGGCCTTCCCAAAAGGAAAAGCATTTGCAGATTCAGATAGGTAAGAATAGGCAGTTTTGTCTTTTGAAAACAGTTTGCCAACTAGTGGTAAAATAAACTTAGAATGTATCTGGTACCCTTGTTTGTATGGCGTTTTGGTAGGTACAGCAGTCTCTAAAACCACAAAAGTTCCACCCGGTTTTAGTACCCTTAAAATTTCTTTCAATCCTTTGTCTAAATTTTCAAAATTTCTAACTCCAAAGGAAACTGTGATTGCGTCAAAATAATTATCCTCGAATGGAATGTTCTCAGAATCTCCAAGTACCATTTTTACAAGGTTGGATAAATTTTTATCGGCAATTTTTTCTTTTCCTACTTCAAGCATTCCTGCAGAGATATCCAATCCTACCACTTCCTCAGGATTTAAATCGGCCATCATGATTGCTAAATCACCGGTTCCGGTTGCGATATCTAGGATTTTTTTAGGATTATTTTTTCCGATTAATTGGATGACTTTTTTTCTCCATTTGACATCAATACCAAATGAAATGACACGGTTTAGACCATCATAATTTTCAGAAATAGCATCAAACATTTTTGCTACCTGCTCCTTTTTTCCAAGTTCAGAGTCCTTGTAGGGCGTTATTTTTTTTGACATAAATTCGTAAAGTTTATCCGTTTACTGCCATAACAGCACTTACTTTATTTGGAAGCATTTCTTTTAACATGGTTTCAATACCATTTTTTAAGGTAACTGTAGAGGACGGACATCCGCTACATGCACCTTGTAATATCACATTTACAACTTGAGTCTCCTCATCGTATGATTGAAAAACAATGTTTCCACCATCTGCTGCCACAGCTGGCTTTACATATTCTTCAAGAATTCCTGCAATATCTAAAGATGTTCCTTCCAATTCTTTGATGTCAACAGTAGGGATTTCCACCTTTGGCATTTGCATTGTTTCATCAATGATCAACTTATTTTCTTCAATATAAGTTTTGATAAACTGACGTAGATCATTTATGATGTCTGAATTCCATTCAACACTGTCATTTTTAGTAATTGAAACATAGTTCTCAGCGATATAAACTTCTTTTACAAAAACGTATTTAAAAAGTTCAGCAGCTAAGGGTGAATTTGTTGTTTCTGATTCGTTTTTATACTCGAAGTCATTTTCAGTTAGCAAACGATTGCTACCAAATTTCATTACCTCAGGGTTTGGTGTGCTTTCTGCGTAAATTTCAATTGAGACTTTTTTAGGTTCAGCAGCACTTGTAACCACTTCATTTCCTTGATTTAAATACATCTCAATTAACTCTCTAATTTCATGCTCAATATCTGACCATTCAACAATGTCAAATTTTTCAATTGCAATAAAATTAGCACTGATGAAAACCTTGCTTACAAATGGTAAATGAAATAACTGTTTAGATAAAGGAGATTCCTTTGTTTCGTCTACATTGTTATATTGATAACTACCCCCTTGCGTTAGCAATTGGTTGCTGTTGAATTTAACAATACTCGGATTGTTAGTTGCTTCTATTGTAATTTGATGTTTGCTCATCTTGCTGAAATTATTTTATGCAAAAATAAGCTAATTACTCCAAAAATTGAGAGAGATATATCGAAACTTCAAATCCTTGAATAAAATGTATCTATGTGGTTTGATAAGATGATTTAAAAAGTAAAAGAAAGCGTTGTTGTTATTCTGCTACTTGCATTTAAAAGGCTAATGTCGTTTACGGGTTCAGAACTATGATAGATGGAATAAGTGCCGTCTATTTCTGTGTATTGATACGCAAAGTCTAATTTGGCATGCTTGAACTTTAAACCAAGTCCTGCCGAAACTCCTTTTTTGTAGATAGAGTCTTCTTCGGATTTATATGGACTTTCTTCTAAAAATGCTCCTCCTCTTAGACTTATTTGATTGAATCTTAATTCTCCACCACCTCTTACACCCCTTGCGGTGGTCAAAGTATTGCTGATTTCTTCTGCTTCTGGGCCAAAATTATATCCGTCTTTTAGTCTAATCAAACTATAGTTTTTTTGATGATAGTCAACGCTAATCAAACCATGTTGTCCTAAAGTAATGGCAGCGCTTGCAGTCCATTTTTCTGGAGTGTTTAGATTGTATCTATAGGTAAGAAGTTCTGGGTAACTCGTATTCGTGTTTGAGTAATCTTCAGAGATATCACTACTAATAATATTTAAGTATCCTTGTTCTTGGAAACCAGTGTAAGAATTGTCAGTGTCGTAATCTATAGCATTGGATTCTTCAATAACCTCTGGGTGCCAAACAGGACTCTGATAAGCAACTCCTAATCTTAAATTTCTAAAGGGTTTTAAAATGACTCCAATTCCTAAAGAGACCCCTGTACTTTCTTCAGATACAAATTGATCGTAGAAAGCATCTAAAGTATTTCCATTTTCGTCGGAATTGTATTCTGTCAAATAAGTTTCCTGTGAGAATTCTAAAGTATGGAAATTCATGGCAGCACCAATATAAAAGAAATCTTTGTATGCTGATGAAAGTGAGAAGTTATATACTTCATGTTTTCCATGGGTTGTGTTTTGGAAAATTTGTTCATCAGGTATGTTATAAGGTGTAAAAGTATCATCATACGGATGCAAGTCGTAACGCACAAAATTTCCGTTGTTTCCTCTGGTGGTATAATCTCCTCGAAAATCGTTTATCATACTATAGTTAAAGCCTAAAGTGAATTTTGACCAATCAGAACTCTGGTATGGAGCGTCAAAAACAATTGCCATACCAAATTGGGGAAATCTTGCGCTTGAGTTTGAGTTATAGGATGTTTTCCCATAATAAGAGGCGTCCGTATTTAAATTGGTTTGAGAATAAGTTAAAGAGATTTCTGTTCTGGCAAATACAGCACCACCGGCTGGGTTTTGATACATAGAACTTAACTCGCCTCCAAGAGCACCGAAGGCGCCACTCATGGCGTTGTATCTAGCAGATCCATTGTAGTTTTCTTGACTAAATAAAACTCCCAGATCCGTATAGCTAATGCTTTGAGACAATAAAGTACTGCTCACAACGAATAAAACTGAAAATAAATATATTTTTTTCATTCTTGAGATTTTAGGTGATTGTTAGGATTCAAATAAATTATCTTCTCCTACTACTGCTTCTACTTGATGAACGAGATGATCTTCCTGAACTAGATCTAGAGGAGCTGCTTCTTGAAGAAGCACTACTGCTCCTGCTTGAAGAACTGGATCTTGAGGGGGTATAACTTCTAGAAGAACTACTTCTGGAAGAGCTGCTTCTGGAGTATCCCGAGCTTCTGCTACTGTTGCTTGAGCTAGGTGTATAGCTTCTTGTGCTTCTACTAGAGGAACTTGTTCCATTGCTCCTGGAGTTTGTATAACGGTTATACTTACTAGATGTTGCATAGTTTGATCTTCTCGTAGAAGAAGTAGGTTTGAAATTGCTAGAACTTCTATAAGCTGAACTGCGTCTGCTTGAATTGACAGAGCTTCTGCTACCTGTTCTGCTATAACTAGAGCTTTTACTGTATCCTCTGCTTCTTGATGTATTGCTTGCTAGGTAGCTAGAGTTGTAAGTGCTTCGTTTCCCGTAATAAATATTATTCGGGTAGCTGTGGTAATGATAGCTATAGTAAGGAGGGTAGTAAAAAGGTGCGTAAAAATTCACGCCATAATAAGCGGTTCCATAGAAAAAGGGATCGTAATAACCAGCCGTCCAATACGGTTCAATAGTGTTGTTTATATATACATTGGTAACATTATTTTCTACGATGGCTGGTTCTTGGTAATAATCTCCTTCAGGATTTTCAAGTTGTTCGTAGTATAAATCTTCTTCAATGTCAGCCACGCCGTTTGAAAAAGTTCTGTAAGGGTCGTTAATTACTTGTTGCTGAGCCTTCTTTTTCTTTGGTGTAGGGTAAATTCCATCAGGGTTTTCCGCATAATATTGCGAAGAACCACAAGAAGAAAGTCCAATTAGTAAAAGTAGGATAGGAGTAAAGCCAATAATTTTATCGAAATAAGTAGTTGTTAGTTTCATAATCCTTGATTTTTTATTGTTGAACAATCTAAATTTAATTAGTTTTGCCAAACGATTTCAGCTGATATCATGTTGAAATTACAATATTTATGCCAAACTTTTATAGATGAGCGGGAAATTAACAAAACGTAGTGAGGATTACTCAAAGTGGTACAATGAATTAGTTGTAAAAGCTGACTTAGCAGAAAATTCTGCGGTAAGAGGTTGTATGGTTGTAAAACCTTATGGGTATGCCATATGGGAAAACATGCAAAAAGTATTAGATGAAATGTTCAAAGAAACAGGTCATGAAAATGCATATTTCCCTTTATTAGTTCCGAAAAGCTTGTTTGAAGCGGAGGAAAAAAATGCAGAAGGTTTTGCAAAAGAATGTGCCGTTGTTACACATTACCGATTGAAAAATGACCCTGACAAAGAAGGGAAGTTGATGGTAGATCCGAATGCGAAACTAGAAGAGGAATTGGTTGTGAGACCAACCAGTGAGGCTATCATTTGGAATACTTATAAAGGATGGATTGAGTCTTATAGAGATCTTCCATTGTTGGTAAATCAATGGGCGAATGTGATGAGATGGGAGATGAGAACTCGTTTGTTTTTAAGAACAGCAGAGTTCCTTTGGCAAGAGGGGCATACAGCTCATGCAACAGAAGCAGAGGCTCTTGAAGAAACGACTAAAATGCAAAATGTATATGCTGAGTTTGCTGAGAATTATATGGCGATGCCTGTAATAAAAGGTGTGAAAACTGAAAGTGAGCGTTTTGCGGGTGCTTTAGATACCTATACCATAGAAGCTTTGATGCAAGATGGAAAAGCGTTGCAAGCAGGAACTTCTCATTTCTTGGGTCAGAATTTTGCGGAAGCATTTGATGTAAAGTTTACAACCAAAGAAGGAAAGAAAGAACATGTTTGGGCAACCTCATGGGGGGTGTCTACGAGATTGATAGGTGGATTGATCATGACACATTCTGATGATTTAGGTTTGGTATTGCCTCCTAAATTGGCGCCGATTCAAGTGGTGATTGTACCTATTTTCAGAAAAGAGGAACAATTGGATGCAATATCTGAAAAGGTATCTGGAATTGTAAAATCTCTTAAAAAGAGAGGCGTGTCAGTTAAATTTGACAATAGGACTACTCATAAACCAGGATGGAAATTTGCAGAGTATGAACTGAAAGGTGTTCCTTTAAGAATTGCAATGGGACCTAGAGATCTTGAAAACGGTACTTTAGAATTGGCAAGGCGTGATACTTTGACAAAGGAAGTTGTAGAGCAAGATGGAATAGAGGATAAGATTGTGGCTTTGTTAGAGGAGATTCAAGAAAGTCTATTAGCTAAAGCTAAAAGCTATAGAGACGAGCATATAACTAAAGTTGATGATTTTGAGGAGTTCAAAAAAGTAATTGATACCAAAGGTGGTTTTGTTTTAGCTCATTGGGATGGAACAGAAGAGACTGAGGATAAGATCAAAGAACTTACAAAAGCAACCATTAGATGTATTGCCTTGGATCAAGAAGAAGAGCAGGGGGGGTGTGTCTATTCTGGAAAGCCATCTTCAAAAAGAGTGCTTTTTGCAAAGGCATATTAAAAAATAATAATTTTTGTTTGCAGAAGTTGAAATCTAGTGTATCTTTGCAACCGCAAATCGAGAGAGATGCATTCGTTTTTTTACATATTGATCGCATTAGGATTTAGCTTTGAAATAAATTAACAATTTGTTTGTTGGTTTTATAAAAAGTTGTATTTTTGCATCGCTTTAAAAAAGCAAACAATTGGTCCGTTCGTCTAGGGGTTAGGACGCATGGTTTTCATCCATGTAACAGGGGTTCGATTCCCCTACGGACTACGAAAATTAAGTTTTAAGAAATTAAGTTATGGCAAATCACAAGTCAGCATTAAAAAGAATTAGAAGCGATCGCGAGAAGCAGTTGAGAAATAAGTATCAGCATAAAACTACTCGTAA
>NZ_JAQWGB010000043.1 GCF_029238425.1 Flavicella sp. | reverse complement strand
TTTCACTCTTCATTTCCACATTTATAATAAATAAAATTATAGAGAGATTTGGAATGACTGGAGTACAGTTCTTCGAACACCTTTGATTCACAAACCGATTTTTCTTCTGACATAGGGTAAGCTAGTTTTAAAATCAAAAATAACTATTTTTTTTATCTCCAAGGCATCAAAAAAAATTAGACCTAAACTTAGTCTTTATACCTATAACCATCAAATTATCATGTATCTTTGAACCTACCTAACAAAAAAATCATGAGAAATTATTTCATAAAAGGATTGCTATTTTTTTTATTCACAGCAAATTTTGTAACCTCAGCACAAGAATTGAAATTGGCCTCTGATATTTGGCCACCTTTCACTAACTCAGAAAAAGAAAAATCAATTGCCTTAGAAATTGTACATCAAGCCCTTTCACAATCTAATATTGATAGTAAAACCTCTATTTTAAAGTTTAAGGATGTGATTGAAGGAATAGAATCAAATGCATTTGATGGTAGCGCTGCTTTATGGAAAACAGCTGAAAGAGAAAAAACAATGTTGTTTTCAGATCCTTATCTTCAGAATCAACTTGTATTAGTAGCAAATAAAAATACAAACGTAGAAAACCCGAATCTAGAAGGTAAAAAGCTAGGACTGATAAAAGGATATGCCTATGGAGACGAAATTACTGCGAACAAAAAAATTGAATTTGTATTCAGTAAAGACAATCAAGAAAATTTAGAAAAATTACTTTCTGGGGAGATAGATTATTTTTTAGTAGACAATTTACTGATCCAATACATGCTAGAATACCAAGTAAATGATGTGAACAAATATCTAGAAATTGCTCAAAAACCGTATTCAAAAAAGTCATTGCATTTTGCCATCAATAAAAAAGTACCAAATGCGGAAAAAATTATGGCCGACTTTAATACTCAAATCAAAAAAATGATGATGGATGGTAGTTATAATGATATTATGCAATTAGACCGTATCAAAATGGATGTTGATAATGATGGTGTTTCCGAAATTATTTTAAGTTCTAATCTTATTGTTGAACAAAACAGCAACCGTTCTTACTCTCTTTTCTATGATCAAACAAAAACGGAAGGTTTTTATTTCAATAACAAACATTATCCTGATTGGGAAAGTGTTCCTGCTCAATACAAAAACAACATTCCTGCACAAAAAAACACCCTCGCTCCACCTATTGGATTGCAGATAAAGATCTAGTAATTTTTATCTTCAGGATATTTCGCCATAAAGGCTTCTGCTTTCTCCACCATTGTAGGACTTCCACAAAAAATTGGAACTCTTTGGTGTAACTCCGTAGGCTTTAAATCCATTATTCTTACATAGCCATCTGTGGCTTTCCCGTTGGCTTGTTCCGCTAAAAAAGCAATTGGATTACATTCATACAGCAATCTTAATTTTCCTTGTGGCGATTTTGAACTTGTAGGATATAGATAAATCCCTCCTTTGATCATATTTCTATGAAAGTCAGAAACCAAAGAACCTATATACCTAGACGTATAAGGTCTGTCATCTTTTTCTTCCTGACAATATTTTAAATAATCTTTTACTCCTTGTGGAAAATGAACATAATTTCCTTCGTTTATAGAATATATTTTTCCTGTATCCGGAAATTCCATATTAGGATGTGACAAATAAAATGTTCCAATCGCAGGGTTTAAAGTAAAACCATTTACTCCATGCCCCGTTGTATAGACCAACATTGTTGAAGTACCATATACTATATATCCTGCGGCCACTTGTTCA
Organism: Flavicella sp.; assembly: GCF_029238425.1. Taxonomy (GTDB): domain Bacteria; phylum Bacteroidota; class Bacteroidia; order Flavobacteriales; family Flavobacteriaceae; genus Flavicella. The sequence continues at coordinate 8,800 of NZ_JAQWGB010000043.1, read as the reverse complement.
TTTCCTTTTTGCAAAAAATCTTCAATCCGAACTGGTGTTCCCTCTGGAGTAACCCTTCTATAAATTGAAAAAATGGTTCCCACAGAAACATTTACATCTATATTGGAAGAACCATCTAATGGGTCAATCAAAACAACATATTTATTTGAATGACTATTTTCTTTTCCTTCAATAGTCACAAAATCATCTTCTTCTTCACTCGCAATACCACAAACGATTTCTCTATTAATCAAGGCGGATTTAAAAACGTCATTTGCATAAACATCCAATTTTTGCTGATCTTCCCCTTGAATATTTGTTTCTCCAGCTTCTCCTAAGATATCCACCAAGCCTGCTTTATTCACTTCGTGATTTACAATTTTAGCAGCCAATCGGATGGAGTTGATCAACCGCGATAATTCCCCAGAAGAATATTTAAACTGTTTTTGGTTTTCAATAATAAACTCTCCTAAAGTCGTATGTTGTAAATTTTCCATGCAATGAATTTCTTTTGCCTCTAAACTACATATTTCTTTTTAATAAAAACATGAGGATTCGCAGGCTAACAAAAAAAATATTAAAAAATTATTTTTTTTAGGTAGGGTTATTTATTTCATGCTTGTTTTATATACAGAAGACCATAAATATTAAACTTAAAAATTCTATATCATGAAAAAATTCACGAACACGGTTGCAGCATTATTAATAGCAATGGGAGTATTTACTTCTTGTGACCAAAGCCTAACTGAAGAAATTATTGCATCTGATGCCTCTGAGGAGTTGTCAAATGAAGACATCAAATCTGCCGTTGAAACTTTATCATTCAAATACTCAATTACTGCGGTAAATGATGATGACACAGAAGTTGTTATTACTAATGATGAAGAATTGACTGAATACGGTGAAAGAAACGGAAGAGCTAAAATTGTATATCCAATTGAGATTACAGTTGATGGGGAAACGATTACTGTAAACAGCAAAGAAGAAATGAAAGCATTGATTGGTAAAAAGAAAGGAAAGCACAGAAGACCTCCTTTTGAATTGGTTTTCCCTGTAAATGTGGCCACTGCTGATGGTGAAGTTACCATTGAAGACAAGGAATCTTTCAAAGCCTATAGAGAATCTTTAGAGGAAGGTACAAAACCAGCATTTGTATATCCTATCTCTGTTATCATGGATGAAGAAACCATTATTGTTAATAGCGAAGAAGAATTGGAAGCGTTGAAACCTGAAAAAGGTGACAGACCAGCAAGACCTGAATTGGTATTTCCAGTATCTGTTGTAACTGCTGATGGTGATTTAGAAATTGCTGACTCTGATGCAATGAAAGCATACAAAGAAACTTTGGAAGAAGGAACACGTCCTGAATTCGTATTCCCTATCTCTGTAATTGTTGATGAAGAAACTATCGTTGTAAATAGTGAAGAAGAATTAGAAGCTTTAAAACCAGAAAAGCCAGCAAAACCAGAATTGGTATTCCCTGTCTCTCTTGTAACTGCTGATGGTGATGTAGAAATTGCTGATGCTGATGCTTTGAAAGCCTATAAAGAAACTTTAGAAGAAGGAACACGCCCTGAATTCGTATTCCCTATCTCTGTAATTGTTGATGAAGAAACAGTTGTTGTAAACAACACAGATGAGTTGAAAGCTTTGATGCCTAAAAAAGGAAGAAGAAAGTAATCATCCCTAACACTCTAGCTCTATAACCTATTTAAATAGAGCTAGAAAACATATACCTTATAATAAGAAGGTTAAAATTAGTAGTAGTAGTAATAGGGTTAAAACCTCTGGAGGCAGCAATGCTGACAGGGGTTTTATGTTTTTAAACCTTTAAAAAACAAAACCATAATTCTCTTTTCAGATAAAACCTAAGACTTAAAAGATAATCTCTGCACTAACATTTGTGCATTTCATGTTGAAATTTGTTTACCAACTTAATCAATTATGAAAAATCTCAAAAAAAGCATATATATACTAACAATACTATGCACTTTTTTAAAGTCTTTTGGACAAACAACTTTTTACGTAAGCTCATCGGGTTTGGACACAAACCTTGGGACAGAGCTTTCTCCTCTCCAAACAATTTCTCATGCTATCGATGAGGCAGCTGAAAATGATATCATCCACATTATAGGAGTCATCACTGAAAATAATATCTTTATTTCAAAAAGCCTTACTATTGAAGGAGATAGCGCTGATACGTCTATTGTTCAAGCACAGGTGTTGAACCCTATGGATGATCCATCAGCAAATGGACTGAATGATGCTGTCAGAGTTTTCGAATTGAGAAATGCTTCTAGTACAGTAAAGATCATAGACCTTACTGTTCAGCATGGTTATTTATCTTTAGGTCAGGGAGCCGGACTCTATGGACAACAAGCGGCTGTTTTGGAAATAGATCGTTGTAACTTTATCAATAATCTGTGTATTAATCAAGGCGGAGGAGTTTCACACAAAGGATCTCTAAGTATCACAAACTCTACCTTTATCAACAACAACGGTTCGCAAGGTGGAGGAGTGTTTTCTACAGGAAATTCAATCTTAAATGTTTCTAATTCTTTGTTCTACAACAATGACGGTACTGCACAAGGAGGAGCGATCAGAGCCAGCTCCAGTGCCGTTACGCTCAACAACAATACAATTGCCTACAATACAAGCGCTAACAATAAAGGGTTCGGTGTACAATATAATTTGACTGGGGAATTGACTTTAACAAATAATATTTTCTTCAATAATCTTGGAGGTAATGATTTGAGATCGGAAGGAGAAGATTTGGCTGGAACAGGGGCAACAAGTATAACCTCCAAGAACAATATCTTCTCGTATGTTCAAACCGATAAATTTTACAACGATGCGTTGGCAACAACTTCTGCATCAAACAACTATGTAAAAAAGGCTGAGGTAACGTCAAATACAGTAAAGTTTACGGGGATAGAAGTGGATAGTGAAACAGGTCTCTACGCACTGCCACTCGCCATGGGTAGTATCGCTATTGGAAATGCTGATGTAGCTACAGCTACAGCCTCTGATATGTATGGTGTTGACCGTGCAGGTGATCCGGATATTGGAGCATCAGAATTTGTAAGTGGAGGAGGGCCTTATACACAAACGATTAGCATTGTTCCTATAGCTGACAAATACCAAGGGGCTCCTAGTTTTGATATACAAGCCACAACCACATCTGATCTTCCTTTGGTTTATCAGATTACGGGTCCTGCTAACATTGATGGAAATACAATAACACTTTCTGGTGCTACTGGCACAGTAGTCGTTACGGTAAGTCAGGCCGGTAATGATGATTATTTGGCTGCAACTGAAACTGAACAGTTTGAGGTACTGCCTCCGAATATTATTTATGTCTCAGATGCTGGAAATAATGATTCTGGTGATGGCTCAGTGGCTAATCCGTTGGCGACACTGTCATATGCGGTAACTCAAGCTACAGCAGGTGAAACTATTCATCTATCAGGAACGTTTACAGAATCCAACATCACCTTAAACAAAGACCTAACCATCATAGGAGACGGAGCGGGATCAGCAGTAATCCAAGCCCAAGTAAACAACCCAAACGATGAGGAACCTAGGAACCCGCAGTTGAACCAAAGAGTATTTATTATTTCTGGAAACCCTGCTCCAAATATCGTTTTGAAAAACCTAGCCATCCGACATGGTAACCTTAGTGGAGCGCAAGGAGCAGGAATCTATTCAACGGTAGCGGCCTCCCTATCCATTGTTAATTGTAACATTATGGATAACTACACCGACAAGCAAGGAGGTGGAATATCTCACAAAGGTGCCTTGACGATTAGCAACTCGGCAATCATCAATAATTATGCAAACGAAGTCGGAGGTGGAATATATCATAACTCAGCAACCTTACCGATGACCATTACCAATAGTGTTATCTATGGTAATACATCATTGAACCAAAACGGTGCAGCGATAAGCTGTAAGTCGTCTTTGGCCACAATCAATAATTCAACTATCGCATACAACACCTGTGAGAGCGATAATAGAGTAGAAGGTTTTCATTACTCAGGTACTGGAGCTGTCACTCTTTCGAATAGTATATTGTTTCATAATTTAAGAGCAAACAATGATAAAGATAGTGGGATTGACATTGGTGGTACCATCCCAAGTACGGTCATCTCAAAAAATAATATTATTTCTTACACAAATTACACAGAGTTTCAAAATGGATCTCAAGGGGCTTCTGGCAACTTAGTGAATGGAGCGGAGGTAGATGCCGATAAAATGGCCTTCGGGGGATTGATGACCAACGATGCAGGCTTATACTTTATACCGATGTACGGGAGCAGTATTGCAAAAGACGCAGGTGATCCAGAAACTGCAACGGTTAGGGATATTAATGGATCTCTTAGATCTACCCCTGACATAGGAGCTTTTGAGCAAGGCACCAATGTTAACCTAGATCCATATATCGAAACACCAGCAGAGATTGCTTACTCAGATCATTGGGAAGAATTTCAAGTGGTAGCACTTGACGATGAGAGTTTGACCTACGCTATCACAGGTGGAGCCAATCAATCTGCCATGTCTATTACCTCAGGAGGTTCTTTAAGCTTTATCAACAAGCCACCTATTGGGCAATCATTTGAAGTAGAAGTGACCGTTACAGATGGAATAGGAGGATCGTCTTCCAGAAGCTTTACTATTGAAGTAATAGAAAGGGTTTATAATGTATTCATGATTGTTCTTGATGATTTGAATGACTATATCGGTGTGATGGGTGGCCATCCACAAGCCAAAACACCTAATATAGATAAACTTACTGGAGAGGGAGTCTTGTTTACGAATGCCTATAGTAACGCACCTTTATGTGCTCCATCGCGTGCTAGTTTTATGTCAGGAATTCTACCCACTTCTTCAGGCTATTATGGCACAGGTAATTTTAAATCATTTCCAAAAGTGAATGATGCAAAGATGATCTCTGAATACATGATGGATAATGGTTATACTACTTATAAGACGGGTAAAATCACCCACTCTCCTTCTGGTGAAAACCAGTGGTGGGATTACTACTTAGAAGATTCTCAGGATTATGGCCCCGTAGCTTACAATGGAAAAGGAGGAGTTCCGCATCCGAATTCAAGTCTAGAGCTTCAAATTGAAGGAGGAAGTTTAGATGGTACTTTTGGCTCTTTGGCGGATATTCCTAATGTCCCAGCCGACTTTAGAGATCCTGCAAACAAGCCAGGATACAACGGATGGTATTCTACAACTAGGAATCAGGGATTCAACTATATTGATGATGACAATCGCGATGCTATGCCGGATGAAATTAGTGTCGAATGGACTAAGCAACAATTGCAAGCTCTAGCAGATACTGACAATAGAGATCCATTCATGATCGCAACAGGATTGATTCGACCACATTCACCCTTTGTTGTACCTCAAAAATACTTCGATATGTTTCCATTGGAGACTTTGGAATTGGGTAATATTTTAATTGATGATAAAGACGATACACCGATTACTTTAGATGGTAGAGGTATCAAAATTGATAGAGCAGTAGATAATTCATTTGTTGACAGAAATGAAGGAATTAGAAAATACCTCCAAGCGTACCTAGCAAGTATTGCTTTTGCAGATGATATGGTTGGTCGTTTGATGGATGCTATCGATGACAGTCCATACAAAGATAATACTGTCGTAATGCTTTTCAGTGATCACGGGTATGCTATTGGTGAAAAAGACCAAATGTGGAAATATAATTTATGGAAGCAAAACTCAAGAGTTCCTTTGATCATTCGTTCGCCAAAATTTGAATCTAGTAAAGGTAAAAAGGTAACAAAACCAGTATCTCTTGTTGATATTTACCCTACGATCATAGATCATTGCAAGCTTACCGGTACGACCAAAAAGACGGATAAGGCAGCTGACCTAGACGGAAACAGTTTGCTACCACTATTGGCAGATTCTGAGAACGGTTTGTGGACAGGAAATGAAGAGGCATTTATCAATACCGAAACTTGGGGGTATACAGACCCAAATAGCCATAACTACGCTTTGACCACCGAACGATACAGATATATCTCAAGGATAGGTGGAGAAGAATTTTATGACGAACTATACGATCCTAATGATTGGTTCAACTTGATCGAGGAACCTGCTTATAATGAAGTGATCAATAAGTTTAGAGAAAACTTGATAAATCATAAGAATCCAAGCATTGCTCTTGAAGATCAAATGACTGATTTGAATAAGATGCGTAACTCATCTAATATCAAACTAACAACCCATATGGGAGGTACGATTAATGACTTTACACAGGTGTCGAAAATATCTTCAGACTTGGCTGTCTTGGAATATGAAGTAGAGAATATCAAAAGTTTCTCTATCGACTTTTGGGATACACGCGATGCCAACAATCGCTTAGATGTTGGAAAACTAAAGGTGTATTTGGCAAGTGAAGATTTGGTGTACTCAGAAATCGAGACGGATTCTACTCTTTCTTATAAAGATTGGAACACTGCTAACACTTTAATGTACACGACTCCATCGGAAGAAGTGCCTTCAGGAACTAAGTACCTGAAGATCGAATGGGAAACAAGTGAGACAGCGCAAATTAATAAAGGGTTTATAGGAGCTGTGCGAATTTATAACACTGATCCAATATTACTGCATACAGGAATCGATAACATTGCAGTCACAGTGGATGACAATTGGTTCAATTATAACGAAGATCAAGTAAGAAATGCAGCTCCCGATCTACCTGCTTTCACAGATCCGTTAGATGATTTAACCAAAGCATATAGTACGAGTGGATGCTCTTATATTACAGGAAATGGCGCCGATAATAGTGATTATTTAGATGACGATGGCAGAGTGGTTCGTTGTGCGACAGATGGACAATTCCCACAGGCTGCAAGTTTGACTTATGAAGTCGCTCATTTGGAATCTTTTAGAGTAGAGTTTTGGGGAAAAGCATATAAATCTGTTAACGATCATGATGCGGAAGTAGGTGTTATCAAAACTTATGTTGGTGATGCAGATGATAATTTAACTGAAATTAAACATCGTAGGATTCAGCTTCAATATCAAGGTGCCAATGAGCTATTTGCCTATGTTCCTGACGAAAAAATACCTGCAGGGACAAAGTACTTCAAATTTGAAATCGATGGCGGTACGAATGCATGGAGTGGTCAGATAGGAGCTGTTCATTTATATGGAATCAATTCAGGTGATAACTTGAGTACAGAAAACATCAAGGATACTTCTCCTTATAAAATATCTCCTATTCCTGCGAATTCTTCATTGCAAATTCACGGAATAGAAAAAGAAATGGGTTTTAAAATTATTTCGATGCAAGGTTCCTTGGTAAAAGAAGGTAACACGCAGGGAAGTATTGATATCGACACATTAAAAAACGGTGTTTATCTTTTATTTTTAGATACTCAAACTCCCATTAAGTTTATTAAAATCTAAACGATTTCGGTATCTATTGAAAAAGGGAAAGCTAAATAGCTTTCCCTTTTTTGATTTAAATCAAGTCCTATTATGAACAAAGAAGAACTCTAAAGAAATTCTTTAGAGTTCTAAGGACTAAACCTAATCTAAACCAATCTTTTTTCATAGCAAGTGTCGTAAGCTCACTTAGAAGAAATTCATGTTTAAAAACACACCTTTTATTAGTCCATAGCTAAAAAGCATGTATCGAAAAAAAACTTATTGCCACTCCTCAAACCTCAACTCAGTATTTCTATAATATAACGTATCATTTACTGAGTGGTTGGCACCATCAGTATCCGTATAGGTATATTCCAAAATAAATTTTCTTGTTGTTTTATCATAGCTCCCTGTTCCCATATTATTGGTAATCCCAGAGGTTTCATCCTTTTGTTCTATAGAAATGGTTTCTCCGTCAATGGCCATCACCATATTATATTTAGGCTTTACAACACGTTCGTCCCAATCATATTCTACGCGAACCGTATCTTTGGCTAACGTGGTAAACATCATATCTTGATTTTCTGTCAAATCACTTTCAGAATACACAAAGCTACTTGCAATATTTCCACTACCATCTAAGGTATGATCCACACCTTTTAAATAGTACCAACCATGATATTGATTGAAATAACGCAACATAATCATGGAATAATGTTTTTCACCCAAAATCGAATCCAAAGAAGTACTGGTGATTTGCACCGGTAATACATATTTATCTTCTACTGCCATTTCATCATTCATAAATTTTTCCTTATCCAAAGTAACTTTAATATGACCTTTATACTTTCCCGAAGGAATTGTGATCACTTCTTTTTCTAATGAATAATATTCTTCAGGCAATTGAATCAGATCTGGATAAGCATTCATTAAAGTATCTTGAATGATAAAATTTACGCTTTCATTTGCCTCATTAGAATACTTTCCTCCAAGTACTGCCCCTAATTCAAAGCTCATTTCTTTACCTTCTTCATCTACAAGACTTCTCAAAGGAAATTGTCTTGCAAAATAGGTCGTAGTGTATTCAAAATCGTTTTTATAGTCTTCATAACATCCCGTAAGTCCTAACATGGATAGCAACAAACTAAAAATTCCTATTTTTTTTATCATAATCATTGTATTTCTATTCATTTGGTTTTTTAAACTACCACCCTTGATTTTGAGTGATGTTGTCTGTTTTTAGCAATTCATTAAATGGCAATGGTCCGTATTGCATGTAGTCAAAGTAACTAGGTTGCACTATATCTTTTCTAACATAATTAAAGCTTCCATCATTATTTTTTGTGATGGTAACTCCCGTAATCGTTTCATTCATATTGTCTTCCCATCTTCTGATATCATAAAAACGATG
>NZ_JAQWGB010000031.1 GCF_029238425.1 Flavicella sp. | reverse complement strand
GCAGAAGAACAAAACAGTGCCTTTAGACCTTTGCTTCCGGGTGTAAAGTTTATTAAATACAATCATCTTCCGGATTTAGATAAAATCACTACAGAGACTGCAGCCGTTGTTATGGAAACCATTCAGGGCGGTGCAGGCTGTATTTTACCACAAGATGACTACCTTATCAAAGTAAAAGCACAGTGTAAAAAAGTAGGAGCTTTACTGATTTTAGATGAAATACAATCTGGAATTGGACGTACAGGACACCTTTTTGGTTTTCAAAAGTATGGTGTTACACCTGATATTTTTATCACAGGGAAAGGTCTTGGTGGAGGAATGCCTATAGGTGCTTTTATCGCCTCTAAAGAGAAAATGGACTTGTTACAGCGTCAACCTAAACTTGGTCATATTACCACATTTGGAGGTCATCCTGTGATTGCTGCAGCCGCTTTAGCAACTCTTACTGAAGTGACTAACAGTGACTTAATGCAAGAAGCCATCCGGAAAGGAAAACTAATAAAATCAAAATTACAACACTCTGAAATAAAAGAGATTAGAGGCACCGGATTAATGCTTTCCTTGATGCTTGAAGATCATGAAAAGGCAACAAGCGTTATCCTAGATTGTTTACAAAACGGTCTGCTTTTATTCTGGCTTTTATACGAAGGTCGTGCCGTGCGAATTACACCACCCCTTACCATTTCAGATGAAGAGATTCTCAAAGGATGCGAGATCATCTTAGACAGTCTTAACAAACTTTAATAAATTCTTAAATTTTAAAATATAATTTGTCAGCTCAATTATTCATCGTAATATCGCAATGAATAAATACACTTAGATATGGGATTGACAAAATCAGAAAAATTCACAGAGGCACAAAATCAAATCGCTGCCTTGGCAAAAGTATTAGGACATCCTGCTAGAATTGCCATACTACAACATATTGTAAAAATGGATAGTTGCATTTGTGGTGATTTAGTGCAAGAAATCGGTTTGGCACAACCAACGATTTCTCAGCACCTGAAAGAATTAAAAAACTCTGGAATTATCAAAGGAAATATTGAAGGAACGAGTGTTTGCTATTGTATAGACCAAGAGAATTGGGCTCAAATTGGCAATACCTTTGCTTCCTTTTTCGAATTTTCGTCCAACCCATCAAACTGTTGTTAAATAATATTAAATATAAGAATTATGAGATTATCAGAAATCAAATCACACTTGGGAAATCTTGAACAAATTGGATTTCAATTACCAAACGGAGAATTAGTACCAGAACATTTTCATGTTACTGAAGTTGGAAAAATTTCAAAGCATTTTATTGATTGTGGTGGTACCGTTAGAAAAGAGGAAGTAGTAAACTTTCAATTATGGGAAGCTGATGACTACAACCATAGATTACATCCAGAAAAGCTTGTATCAATTATAGAATTATCTGAAAGACTTTTAGGAATAGAAGATTTAAATATTGAAGTAGAATACCAAGGAACAACTATTGGAAAATATGGACTTGATTTTGATGGGAAAAACTTTCTTTTGACCACTACCCTAACGGATTGCTTGGCAAAGGACAAATGCGATATCCCTGAAAAACCAAAAGTTGAATTAACCCAATTAACTCAGAGTACTGCTAACAGTTGCGCACCAGGTTCTGGTTGTTGCTAAATAATTAAAAATGTCAAAGAACACACAATTTATAAAAATCACAGAGATTATTGAAAGTTTAGACACTTCAGTAATCTCTTCTGAAAGAAAAGAAGTCTTGCTTCCTTTAATTGAATACATCAAAGGAAAAGCAGTTGAAAATGAAATCATTCGATTGAATTTTATTTGTACTCACAATTCAAGAAGAAGCCATCTTTCACAAGTATGGGCACAAGCCTTAGCGACTTATTACGGCTTCAACAATGTGTATAGCTATTCTGGAGGTACTGAAGCGACAGCTCTTTTTCCTGTTGCTGCACAAACCTTGAAAAACCAAGGGTTCCAAATTGCAAAATTATCTGATGCTGAAAATCCAGTGTACGCAATCAAACACGCAACAAACGAAGCAGCTGTAATAGGTTTTTCTAAAACTTTTGATGATATATTCAATCCACAATCTGAATTTGCTGCAATTTTAACCTGTTCTAGTGCGGACGCAGGTTGTCCTTTTATTGCAGGTGCAGAAAAAAGAATCCCAATTACTTTTGAAGATCCTAAAGCATTTGACAATACGCCACAACAAGCAGAAAAGTACTTGGAGCGCAGTATTCAAATAGCAACGGAATTATCGTATGTTTTTCAACAAGCAAAACTTTAAGTCATGTCAGAAAATAAAAAACTTAGCTTTTTAGATAGTAACCTTACCTTGTGGATATTTTTAGCAATGATTCTTGGAGTCGGAATTGGATATTTTATCCCTTCTTTTCCGAAAGCAATCAATTCTATGAGCAACGGGACTACCAATATCCCAATTGCTATTGGATTGATATTGATGATGTACCCTCCATTAGCAAAAGTGAATTATGCTTTATTACCAAAGGTATTTAAAAACGTAAAGGTTTTAGGAACCTCTATATTCTTAAACTGGGTTCTAGGACCGATTTTGATGTTTGTGCTAGCAGTGACATTTTTACATGATTACCCAGAATACATGGTAGGTTTGATATTAATTGGGCTTGCCCGATGTATTGCTATGGTTCTCGTTTGGAATGATTTGGCAGATGGAAGCTCTGAATATGGTGCCGGATTGGTAGCAATCAACAGTATATTTCAGGTTTTTGCTTATAGTTTTTATGCATGGTTGTTTATTACGGTACTTCCGCCCTACTTAGGTTTTGAAGGAGCTATTGTAGACATCTCTATTCAAACGATTGCAGAGAGTGTCGCTATTTATTTAGGAATCCCATTTTTATTAGGGATTCTAAGTAGAGTTATTCTTGTAAAAGCAAAGGGAGAAGAATGGTATACTACAAAGTTTATCCCAACCATCTCACCACTTACCCTAATCTCGTTACTTTTTACGATTGTAGTGATGTTTAGTTTGAAAGGAGAGATGATTGTAAAAATCCCAATGGATGTATTGATCATCGCAGTGCCTTTATTGATTTATTTTGTTTCTATGTTTATCATTGGATTCTTTATTATAAAATCCATGGGTGCAAGCTATAGCGAGACGGCATCTGTTGCTTTTACAGCTTCAGGAAACAACTTTGAATTGGCAATTGCAGTTGCTATAGCCGTTTTTGGATTGAATTCTGGACAAGCTTTTGCGGGTGTGATTGGTCCCTTGGTTGAAGTCCCTGCCCTTATTCTATTGGTCCGCGTATCTTTTTGGTTTAGAAAAAGATATTTCAAATTGGCCTAATTGTTTAAGAAATAAAAATTAAGAAAAATAAAGTAAAAAAAAACAAGGCTTGTATATAATAAACACTACATTTGCCTTTTAAAATATATTATAATGAAAAACGGTACAGTAAAGTTTTTTAATGAATCAAAAGGATTTGGATTCATTACAGACACAGATTCAAACGAAGAGTTCTTCGTACACATCTCAGGATTAATTGACGAGGTAAGAGAAGGAGACTCAGTAGAGTTTGACTTAAAAGAAGGAAGAAAAGGTATGAATGCAGTAGACGTTAAAGTAATTTAATTAGCTACTCAATATTTTTATTGATCTCAAAAAGCTTGTCATTACGACAAGCTTTTTTTTGCTCTATACTTAAGGTTGTTCATTTTTATCGTCTATACTTATATTAAAATTTAACTATATTCGTTAGTACCATAACCAACCTACTTAACTATGAAAAGAATTATTTGTTTTCTATGTCTTACATTCTGCTTGACTTTCACTTCACAAGCGCAAAAATGGAACCATGATTTTGAGGCTTCTAAAAAAATAGCGCAGGAAGAAAATAAAAACATATTACTTGTATTCAAAGGCTCTGATTGGTGTGCTCCTTGCATGAAATTGGATCAAAAAATATTTGCTTCTGAATATTTTATATCCAACTACAATAAAGATTTTGTCCTATTGGAAGCCGACTTTCCTAGAAAGAAAAAAAACGCGTTGAGTAAAGAGCAACAAAAGGCAAACAACACACTCGCTAGCACTTATAATCAAAATGGACATTTCCCTTTGGTGGTTGTGCTAGATTCTGAAGGTACAGTACTCGGAAAAACAGGCTACAACAAATTGAATCCAACAGAATATTTAAATAGTTTAAAAGCTTTCACCAACTAAGATGAAAAAGTTTATTGTACTCTTATTTATTGTTGCATTCACCGGAACTGCGCAACAAAACTTCAAAAAATCTTTGGTTTTGATGGGGAGCGGTTTTGACATCACTGTGGTTGCCAAAGACAAAGCTAGCGGTGATCAATACATTCAATTAGCCATAGATGAAATAAAAAGAATAGAAAGCCTCATCTCTTCATGGGATCAGAATTCAGAAACAAGCAAAATCAACAGGCAAGCAGGAATCCAACCTGTTGTGGTTTCTACTGAATTATATTCTTTAATAGAACGCTGTCTTTCCATATCAAAATTAACCTCAGGAGCCTTTGACATTAGTTATGCCTCTATGGATAAGATTTGGAAATTTGATGGTAGCATGACAGAAAAACCATCAGAAACTGCTATTAAAAACTCTGTGGCAAGAGTAAACTACCAACATATCATTTTAAACAAAAATAACAAGTCCGTTTTCTTAAAAAATAAAGGGATGAAAATTGGTTTTGGAGCCGTTGGAAAAGGATATGCCGCGGACAAAGCAAAAGCACTTTTAAAGAAAAAAGGGGTAACTGGAGGGATTATAAATGCCTCTGGTGATTTGAATACCTGGGGCCAACAAACCAATGGAAAGGATTGGTTGGTAGCTATTACCAACCCACTCAATAAGAAAAAAGCATTTTCATGGATGCCCGTTAAAAATTCGGCCGTAGTAACCTCTGGTAACTATGAGAAATTTGTAGAATTTGAAGGTGTCAAGTATACGCATATCATAGATCCTAGAACTGGCTACCCTAGTTATGGTATTCAAAGTGTTACCGTTTTTACTAAAAGTGCCGAATTAGCTGATGCTATTTCTACTTCTCTATTTGTTATGGGAATAGAAGTCGGTCTTGATTTTATAAATCAATTGAAGGGAGTTGAGTGTGTTTTTATCGATACAGAAAACAAAATTCACAACTCCCGCAATATATCATTTAACGACATTACTAAAAACTAAGCTTATGAAACTCTTGTTTTATCTACTATTTATTACAATGCTCTTAGGCTCCTGCACGGCTGTAAAAGAATATGAAAAAGTAAGTCTTAACGACCCGGATATGCAATTATCTTCAAGGCCTATTGATCGATATGAAACCAACTTTCAGGTGTATAGAGAGAGTGCTTCTGGTGCCAATGGTGGTAAATCTGGTGGTGGTTGCGGTTGTAATTAAAAAATGGAAACTATGAAAAACCTATATTTAACATTCTCTTGTTTCCTTTTTACGCTATTCACAACTGTGGGGCAACAAACAAAGGATGACAGTTCAAATTATAAAAAACGTGTCTTAGAATCGACCGAGGTTGATTTCCTTGCAAGTTATTATACTCAAGATGGAGACAACGCCTCGGTTACAGGGGGTATTGGTACAGAAGAATTGACAGACTTTGCGCCCAGCATCGTAATTTCAATGCCTTTGAATGCAGATGATGTATTGACGGTTGATGTAGGAATCTCAACGTACACTTCAGCATCTTCTAGTAATCTTGATCCATTTGACTCTTCAGGAGCTTCTGGAGGTGGCGACGACGACGATGATGACGACGATATTATTTTAGATCCAACCAGCGTTACTGGGAGTCCTTGGGTGGCTTCATCCGGTCCTTCTAGACAAGATACTTGGGTTTCTGTTTCTAGTGCCTATAGTCATAGTTCAGACGACAGGAATACTATTACAGGATTTCATGCAAGCTTTGCAACAGAATGGGATTATATCTCATTTGGATTTGGTGGACAATTGACGAAACTTTTTAATAATAAAAACACCGAAGTCGGTATTAGTGCTCAGGTCTATTTAGACAAATGGTTACCCGAATACCCAACAGAACTCGATAGTTACCTTGAGGCTGGTCAAGATCTCAATGGTGGTTTTTTTGCGGGTTTACCAATATATGACGAATCTGGAGTTGAAATTGACAAAGACATTAATGATCCTGAATATGAAAATAAAAATTGGACTCCAAACTTTACTCGAATCCAAAACAAGGCAAGACATAGTTATTCTGCTTCCTTGAACTTTTCTCAAATCATAAGTAAAAGAGCACAGTTTTCTATTACAATGGACATCGTACAACAACAAGGTTGGTTGGCAAATCCTATGCAGCGTGTCTACTTCAAAGACAAAGCCAATTATTATGTAGGGAATAAAGACAATATCCCTAATTACACCTCTAAAACAAACACAGACGTTTTTCAATTAGCAGATGATATTGAACGCTTGCCAGATACTCGTTTTAAAATCCCTCTAGGCGCCAGATTCAATTATTACATCAATGAAATTTTTGTCTTGCGTACCTATTATAGATTTTACACAGACAATTGGGGTGTCACATCTAATACTGCTTACATCGAGTTGCCTATAAAATTTATGAGCAAATTCACCCTCTACCCTAGCTTCCGATATTATACTCAAACCGCAGCGGATTATTTCGCGGGATTTGAAACACATCAATCAACTCAAGAATTTTATACCTCAGATTATGATTTATCCGAATTCACAACCACGCAATATGGTATAGGCTTGAATTATACGGATGTTTTTACCAAAGCTCATATTTGGAATTTCGGGTTGAAAAGTTTGGATTTCAAATACAATATGTATGAGAGAAATACGGGATTGAAAGCAAATTTATTTTCATTTGGTTGCAAGTTTGTGATGGACTAAGCATATCTATTCAGAAAATAAAATACCTAATTATCTTTTTATAACTAAATATCGATAGTATATGTAACACAGGTTACTTTAGGAAATACTATTCCGTTTTAAATTTGCTGTATCATGTAAAGAAACTAGAACTTCTTTTACAATTTAAACAAAACAATAATTTTAAAATCAATAGTTATGACTGTTATAGATGTAAGAACCACAGGAGAATTCAACGGAGCAAACGTACCGGGAAGTATCAACATCCCTTTGAGTCAAATCCCAACTAGAATCACAGAGTTCTCAAAATTTGAAACTCCTATTGTACTTTGTTGTGCAAGCGGAAATCGATCAGGACAAGCTACACAATATCTTCAAGCCAACGGAATTACCTGTGAAAACGGCGGAAGTTGGATGAACGTAAATTCTTTATAAACTATGCTACAATTCATAAAAAACATTTTGGGTATCAAGGATACTGATTATAAAAAACTAATACAGAATGGAGCACAGATTATTGATGTGCGAAGTCCACAAGAATATAAATCTGGACATATCAAAAACTCCAAAAATATTCCTTTACAAACCCTCTCCTCTAAACTCAAAAGCTTTCCCAAAAACAAGGCTATTATTACTGTTTGTGCTTCTGGAATCAGGAGTGCAAACGCAAAAGGAATTTTAAAAACTCAAGGTTTTGATGCGTATAATGGTGGTGCTTGGCAACAATTACAAAATAAAATATCATGAAAAAAATTATTGTAATCGGAGGATTATCCGCAGGACCATCGGCAGCCGCAAAAGCGAGAAGAACGGATGAAAACGCAGAAATAATCTTATTTGAAAAAACAGCAGATATCAGTTATGCAACCTGCGGTATTCCTTATGCGATTTCTGGAGAAATTGAAGATAGAGATCAACTCCTTGTGGTAAAACCAGCACTACTCAAAAATCGTTTTAATATCGATGTGCACTTGAATGAACCGGTAACATATATCGACGCAAAGAATCAGGAAGTAAAAACCGATCATGGGAATTACTCTTATGATAAATTGATTTTTGCCACTGGAGGAAGCGCATTTGCTCCTAGAATCCCTGGCTTAGAAAATTTTTCTAATTGGGCACATGCCAAATCTTTAACCGACTTTGACAGAATCAACACCTCGGAAGCTTTTAAGAATGCAGACCATATCACAGTCGTTGGAGCTGGATTGATTGGATTAGAGACAGCGGAGAACGTTAGAAAAATGGGAAAAAATGTAACCGTTGTTGAATTAGCAGATCAAATACTTACACCATGGAACTCTAAATTTTCTAAACTTGGAATAAAGGTTTTAGAAGAAAATGGTATTGAGGTTAAATTAAAGACTCAGATTAATCAAATTGCCTCAGATGGAACCTTAGAATTAAGTGACACTTCTAGTTTGAAAACTTCATACTTAATCATCTCTATTGGAGTAAGACCGAATACGCAATTGCTAACAAGCATTGGTGCAGAAACTATTGCCAATGGCGCTTTAATAGTCAACGACAAAATGGAAACCTCCATTCCTAACATTTATGCAGCAGGTGATTGTGCAGCCTTACCACATGGTCTTACAAACGAAGCCGCTTGGTTTCCTATGGGAACACACTCCAATAAGGCGGGTCGTGTTGCAGGAGCTAATGCCGCAGGATCTGACGAAATCTTTAAAGGAGGATACGGAACCGCCATCATGAAAATGTTCAATTACACCATTGCACGTACGGGAATGGGAATAGCGGAACTCCAAAGAAAAAAGATATCTTTCAACAAGACTTTGATCATCGCAAATTCTCATCCAGGATTTATGGGGATCGGAAAAGATATGTTCATTGAAATTTACTATGACAAAACATCTAAAATATTACTAGGAGCTGAATTGATTGGTGAGAAAGGTGTAGACAAACGTGTTGATGTACTTGCAACGGCAATTTACGCTAAGTTAACTACGGACGATTTAACACAACTAGACTTGGCGTATGCACCTCCGTTCTCCCCTGCCAAGGATCCAGTAATTGTAGCTGGTTTTGTGGCACAAAATTTTCAAAAGACAGCTTTAAAAGAAATAGGTCCAAATCAAATTTCGACCTTAAACAACATCCAACTTATTGATGTACGTACCGAGAAAGAAGTTGAAAACACAGCATTGATTGATCCAAATACAATTCACATTCCTTTGGATAGTTTGCGATCTAGAATCGACGAGTTAAATCCGAACAAAGCATATGTATTGTATTGTGCGAAAGGTTTACGTGGTTATTTAGCTTCACTTATATTACTCCACAACGGATTTAAAAATATGACCAACCTAGATGGTGGCTTTACTGCCTGGTCAAAAATGAACTAAATTTAATCTCAGTGATAAAAAAAGACATTCAAATTGGAATATATTTGAGTGTCTTTTTTATGATCCAAATAGTGTTGATTGTTTTTAGAATGGATATATTTAGCATTGCTAAATTTTAACCTAAAAACATGCTTAAAAAAACAGTCTTATTCCTATTTATTGGAATTCAAACAATTGCCTTCAGTCAAACAAAACTTGCTTCATTTTTTAGTGACCATATGGTTTTGCAACAAAATGAAAAAGTTTCACTTTGGGGAAAGGACAAACCAAAGAAAAAAGTCACCATTACTGCGAGTTGGGGAGAAACGGAAACCATAAAAGCAGATAAAAATGGAGAATGGACTTTAAAGATTCAAACACCTAAGGCAGGTGGGCCTTATACTATTGATATTAATGGATCTGACGCTATTGAACTCAAAGATATTATGATTGGAGAAGTTTGGCTTTGCTCTGGTCAATCCAACATGGAAATGCCCGTAAAAGGCTTTTTAAACCAACCTGTAATTGGGAGTCAAGATGCAATCCTAAACGGAAACAACAACAATCTAAGAGTTTTTAAAATAGAGAGAAACCAAACCTTGGAACCTATTGATACTGTTGATGGTGATTGGAAAATAGCAAGTACTGTAACTGTAGGGAATTTTAGTGCTACTGCCTACTTTTTCGGAAATAAAATTCAGAGTACTGTGGATGTACCTGTAGGACTTATTGTTACTTCTTGGGGCGGATCTAGAGCTGAAGCTTGGACAGATGCCGCTACTCTTAAAGAATTTAAATCGGTAAAATTCCCCACAGAAATTCCTAAAAAAGGAATACAACAAACCCCTACTTTATTATACAATGCCATGTTGCATCCAATTGTTGGATATACAATCAAGGGAGCTATCTGGTATCAAGGAGAATCGAACAAAAACCAAGCCTCAGAATATCAAAAATTAATAAGCTCAATGGTGACTTCATGGAGAACTCAATGGAATCAAGGTGACTTTCCTTTTTATTATGTACAAATTGCACCTTATAATTATGGAAAAAAAGCCAACTCAGCCTTTTTGAGAGAGGCACAATTAAATACCATGAAAAGTTTAAAAAACTCGGGTATGGCGGTCACTATGGATATTGGAGATGCAACGTATATTCATCCAGCTGAAAAAAGAAAAGTAGGAGAACGTCTCGCTTTTTGGGCTTTGGCAAAAGATTATAATATAGCCGGTATAGAATTCTCAGGACCGACCTTTAAAGAAATGCGTATAGAAGGACAAAAAGTAACCGTAACTTTTGAAAACGCTCCAAACGGAATCTCTTCTTTTGGTAAAAAAGTAACTGGTTTTGAAATCGCTGGAGAAGACAAAATATTTCACCCAGCCGATGCTAAAATGATTCGTAAAGGGTATCCCAATGGTGCCGTTTTACTAAGCTCTGAAAATGTAAAGCAACCTATTGCAGTAAGATATAATTTTCACAATTTAGTAGAAGCTAGTATTTTCAGTACAGCAGGATTGCCAGCCTCCTCCTTTCGAACAGATACGTGGAAAGAATAATTTCTAACCTAGAAAAAAAAGCGTTTTAGACAGTACATCTAAAACGCTTTTTTTATTTTTGAGTCATGGAAAAATTCATTGAAAACTTACCCAAAGCAGAACTACATTTACATATCGAAGGAACTTTTGAACCAGAATTAATGTTCAAAATTGCACAAAGAAATAATATAGAGATTCCATTCGCATCCGTTGAAGAAATCCAAGCAGCTTATGCATTTGATTGCTTGCAAGATTTTTTAGATATCTACTACCAAGGTGCTAATGTGTTAATTCATGAGCAAGATTTTTACGACCTCACCTATTCTTACTTAGAAAAATGTGCCCTTCAAAATGTGAGACATACTGAAATTATGTTTGATCCTCAAACGCATACCGATAGAGGAATCTCTTTTGAAACTGTAATTACGGGGATTTCAAAAGCCATGCAAGATGCAAAGGATAATTTAAACGTCTCTTCTTTACTTATCATGAGCTACTTAAGACACTTGAGTGAAGAAGAAGCTTTTAAAACTTTAGAAGCCTCACTCCCATTCAAACATTTAATAACTGCGGTAGGATTAGACTCTTCTGAAAAAGGAAACCCTCCAGCTAAGTTTAAAAAGGTATTTGAAGCTTCTGTTAAAGAAGGATATATTCCATTAGCGCATGCCGGTGAGGAAGGAAATGCTGATTATGTTTGGGAAGCAATTGATATTTTAGGAATCAAAAGAATAGACCACGGAAATAATTCTTTACAAGATTCTAAATTAGTTGAAGAAATTGTAAAAAGAGACATCGCTTTAACAGTTTGTCCTTTGTCAAACACCGCTTTGCAAGTTGTGGACGATCTTAAAAATCATCCCTTGAAAAAAATGATTGCTTTGGGACTAAAAGTAACTGTAAACTCTGATGACCCCGCATATTTTGGTGGTCAAATAAATAAAAATTTTATTGAAATACAAAAAGCCTTAGATTTATCTAAAAAGGAGATCTACGAGCTTTGTGAAAACTCATTTACATATTCTCTATTAGATGATCAAACCAAAGATAACTACTTATCTGAATTGAACCAATCTTACGCTAAAAACAACTAAAATGATCTTAGACAAGCTTTCCAATAGCAACCTATACACACCTATTCATAAAGATTTTGAAAAGGTATTTGATTTTATAAAAAACACAGATTTAGAAAAGATTGATTTAGGGAAACATGAGATCGACGGTGATACTGTATTTGTGGTTGTGATGGAATATACTACCCAAGACGTATCAGAATGTAAATCTGAGACCCATAAAAAATACATTGATATTCAATACATGATTGAAGGAGCAGAACATGTTGGTGTTACAACTTTGCACAACGAGGAACCTACTACTCCTTACAATGAAGAAGGAGATTTTATGTTCTATACTTTGGGAAATTTACCTACTATACAATTAAAGAAAGAACACTTTGCTATCTTTTTCCCTGATGACATTCATCAAACCATGATGCAAATAGACAGTCCAAAAACTTTGAGAAAAGCTGTCTTTAAAATTCTTAAATAATTATTTTTTATGATTTGCTAAAAACTCCAAGGCATGAGCAACCATCTTGTCTTTGGCATCCATTAAAGAACTAGAATACGAAAATAAAAATACTTGATCCTCTCCATAGACATCAAAATCTATGATAGGATCATGTGTTTTCACATCAAACATTTTTACTTTGGCTGACAAATGAATCATTTCTGTTGTGGTTGTCATTTGCCCATTATTGATGTCGCCCCCAGAATACGTTGTATTTGAGTTTAACATTTTTTTCAATTCAAATTCATCCAAAATGATCACATAATCTGTGGTACATTCCTTTAACAACTCTTGCACTTTTAAATAACTCTTTTTAGAAGCCATCGTATTCACATGATTCCAATCATCAGAGAAATCATATTTAGCTTCATAAAAAGTAGAAGATCCTTCCAATGACCCTGCAAATTGTCTTGCTATAGCATTTGCAAAATCAGTATCATTTTGATAATTTTTATGAAATGTTTTTTCATAATTATGGATAAAAACGCGATCTAAACCAACAACGGTCACCGTTTTTTTATTGAGATGTTGTACTTTCTGATAACTTGTAATGTTTGTTACATAATTGGGCGTAACACAAGAAAAGACAGAGAATAACAGAAAATAGGCAGCAGTTTTTTTCATTTTTTTATTCTTTAAGAACCGTGATACGTCACATAGTTCCTAGGTGTCTCATAAAGTGTAACACCTAATTCTAATTCATTTTTTATATGCTTTCGAAGGATGTTCCAAATGACAACAGCAATATTTTCTGCAGTTGGATTTAAACTTTTAAATTCAT
Organism: Flavicella sp.; assembly: GCF_029238425.1. Classification (GTDB taxonomy): domain Bacteria; phylum Bacteroidota; class Bacteroidia; order Flavobacteriales; family Flavobacteriaceae; genus Flavicella. The sequence goes on along the minus strand of NZ_JAQWGB010000031.1, from coordinate 17,429 downwards.
CTACTTCAATATTCAAATTTTTGTGATCTAACTTTTCTTCTATTTCAGAAGAAATAAGTTTTCTCAAAATTTTCATATCCATTACAAAACCTGTCTCCGGATCCACTTCACCTGTTACGGCCACAATCAATTCATAATTATGCCCATGATAATTAGGGTTGCTACATTTTCCAAAAACATCTTTGTTCTTTTCATCATCCCAAGCAGGATTGAACAACCTATGAGCTGCATTAAAATGTGCTTTTCTATGTACTGTAACTTTCATTTAATTTTGATTCTGCTTATTTTTTTGAGCTCCTGCCCATAAAAGATTCCCTAATACCACATAACCTATAGCAAAAAAGATGATAAAATTGATCCAGAATTGCTCATCTGTAAATAATTGTTCTATGGGTTGATCGTTTTTTGTAAATAGTAGTTTCCCTAGCATTCCGAAAAAACTAAACACCAAAGCTACGAACAACTTGTAAAGCATTTTTTTCATTTTACGAAGTCGTAGAATTTTTCAAAAATAATTTTAAACCAAGCAGTATAAATTTCTGGTTGTAAAGAAATATCCTTTTTAATGGTTTCTGGTGTCATCCATTTATAACTTTCAACTTCTTTTTTGTTGATATTAGGTTCACCATTAAAATGTCCCAATAATACATGGTCCAGTTCATGTTCTGTCAAACCATTATCAAAAGGTGCTTTGTAAATAAAAGAAAATGCTTCTTCTAAATCCGTAACAAAGCCCATCTCCTCTTCTAGCCTGCGTTTTCCTGCATCTAAATTGGCTTCGCCATCTCTTTGGTGACTACAACAAGTATTTGCCCATAAAAGCGGTGAATGATATTTATCCGCGGCACGCTGTTGCAACATTATCTCTCCTTTATCATTTTGTACAAAAACAGAAAATGCTCTGTGTAATAAAGCTTTTTCATGTGCTTCCATTTTTGCCATCAATCCTATTTGCTGATCATTTTCATCAACCAATATCACTTGTTCTTCTACCATCAATATCTCTCTAAGTAAACTAAACGTTTAATTATTTATTATCAGTCACCAATCGGAATCCTTCTCCGTGGATGTTTATGATTTCAACTGAAGGGTCTTCCTTCAAATATTTTCTCAATTTTGCAATGTATACATCCATACTTCTTGAAGTGAAATAGTTATCATCTCTCCAAATCTTTGTCAATGCCAATTCTCTTGGCATCAAATCATTTTTGTACAATGCTAACATTTTCAACAACTTATTCTCTTTCGGCGATAATTTTATTGGATCATTTCCTTTAAAAGAAAGCTGTCTTAATTTTGAATTCAAAAAGAACGAACCGATCTCAAACTCAAACATATCATCCTCAGCACTCTTATCCGTATCCTTGCGCTGCAAAATTGCATTAATTTTATATAATAACACCTCTGAATCGAAAGGTTTATTTAAATAATCATCTGCCCCCACTTGATATCCTTTTAAAATATCTTCTTTCATGGTTTTGGCCGTCAAAAATATAATAGGAATCTCCTTGTTTGTCTTTCTGATATCTTCTGCCAAAGAGAAACCATCTTTTCTTGGCATCATCACATCCAAAATACACAAATCATAGTCGTTATTTTTGAATTCAATCAACCCTTCTAACCCATCTTTTGCATGGGTTACATCGTAGTTACTGATTGACAAATAATCTTTTAAAACAATTCCGAAATTCGGATCATCTTCTACTAATAAAATCTTTTTATTACTCATATTATTTTTTTTAAGAAACCAAAGGTAGAATTATGGTAAAAACACTTCCTTTACCTTTTTCGCTTTCCACAAAAACCTTTCCTTGGTGATTATCTATTATTTCTTTTACATAAGCCAAACCTAATCCATGACCTTTTACATCATGAACATTCCCAGATTGTTCTCGATAAAACTTATCAAAAACTTGTTTCTGCGCAGCTTTGCTCATTCCAATTCCGTTGTCCTTTATCTTAACAGTCAAAGACTTTACTGTGTTCTCTATAAAAATATCTATTTTAGGTGAATTCTCAGCATACTTTATCGCATTTTCAATAATATTTACAAAAACATTGGTCAAATGAAACTCATTCCCATATCCTTCGGATAACGTTTGATGGCTATGCATTTGTAATTCTCCATTTTTGTCTTTCAAAAGCAAGGCTGTATGCGAAATAGCATCCTCTACAATTTCTGAAAAATCTACAACCACTTTGTCCATTTCAATCTGATTCTTTTCCAATTTAGAAATACGCAATACATTCTCAACCTGAGCATGCATTCGTTTATTTTCCTCTTTGATCATAGAAACGTACTTCATTACCTTTTCATTATCATCGATAACAACAGGATTCTTTATAGCATCCAACGCCAAGTTTATGGTAGCAATTGGTGTTTTGAACTCATGTGTCATATTATTGATAAAATCCGTCTTGATCATAGAAATTTTCTTCTGCTTCGCCATTTGATACAAACTACTTGCAAAGGCAACCATGATGATGATGGTAAAAAATATAGACAACAAAAACATCAATCCTATATCAGAAAAAATATAATGTCCTTTTTTAGGGAATGCCACTTGTAAGGCATAATTATTTTGATGCCTGTCCTTTGTAAATAAAGGCGCGGTAAAACTATTCTCTTCCGCAATTTTAAATCTTGGTGTTTTGATATCCGTCAACAAACCTTTGTCGAACACCCCAAAATCGTAATCTATTTGTATTCCTAAATTGGATAATTCCTTGCTAAATATTTCTTTCACTGATTTTATTGATAATCTAGACTCTATCGATTTTACCTTGTTGTGATAGGTATCCTCTAAGGTCATCTTCTCAATTTCATTCAAACTATTAAAAAAAGTAAATCTTTCTACAGGGTTCACCTTAGAAAGCTCCGTATTATCCGTTAAGTTTTTTACTTTATAGACGTCATTTTTACTTGAAACCGATGAAATTAAAATGGAATCATTTTTGAAAAAATTATTAACCCCTTTGTAAAAGGTTTTCTCGTATACACCACTCGATGCAAAACGGAACGTTTCATTGGTGGAAGTATTTATTTGCTCGTACACAAACTTGGTAAAATCAGCTTGTTTTGCGAATTTTTTATTTTGAAAAAAATCCATAAACTGAACTGTAAAATCTACAAAATCTTTTTTATACAAACGTTCATTAGTTCTTGCCAAAGCATAATTTACATCGTGTGAAAATTGTTTCTCACGAATTTCAATAGCATTGCTAATCCAAAAAACTTGAACTGTAATTATTCCAACAAGAGAAATACTCATTAGGATAATAATAAGTACAAATATCTTTTTCCTCATGATTCAAAAATAGGATTTTATTAACACTGTGTCCCTTATTCCTATCGGTTTTTAATAAGGAATTAAGGATATTAACGAATAATTAAGAATAATCCCAGCGCAGAACACTAGAATCAAATAAAACTACATCTGGAAGGTATTGTGTAATTTTTGTACTTCCGCTTTCATCTTTTCTAAATCTGTATTATGAAGAATGATATCCGTTTTTTTCATCTTTATCTCATCAGATAATTGATTCTGAATCCTAGCTTCAATCTCTTCTCTTGTAGCACCATCTCTTTTTTGGATACGCTCAATTTTAAGTTCTAATGGAGCCACTACAAGTACAACAGCATCAAATTGAGACTCAGACTTATTCTCAAATAACAAGGCGCTTTCATACACTACATAATCAGCTTTTTGACGCAAACAAAATTCTTGAAAATCATTATGTACCGCAGGATGTACAATTGCATTCAAAGCAGACAATTTACTTTTATCTTGAAATACGATGCCCGCGATATATTGCCTATTTAAGTGTCCATCTAGATAAGCCTCTTCTCCAAACAGCTTTTTCACACTTGCTACTACCAATGGATTCTTATGCATTATTTTTTTTGCCTCAATATCAGAAACATAAATTGGAACATTTAATTCTTTAAAAAACTCTGCTACAGTAGATTTTCCACTACCAATTCCGCCTGTCAATCCAATTACTTTCATTTTTGTATCAAGTATTCAATTCTATCAGGAACCAATCTAATAGAAGAAACCAAACTTGGCTTTTCTATCAACTTTGGGACTAAATAATGTTTGTTTTGCCCATTAGATTTTTTGTAATCACAAATTACTTTAAAATCCGAAGCTGCAATTTTTTTATAGTTGCTCAATCCTACCTGAAACACAACTTTTACGGTATTAGGATAGGTAGTAATTCTAGTATTTACGGGTAATCCTTCTATTTTAAAAGGAACTTCAAAACTATCCTCAGTAAATTTTTCAACTTCTGCCACCACCTGAACTTTATCGGTGCTATAATTTAATTTATCCAATTCTTTGGGCTTCACCAATGAAATTTCTTTGTAAACATCTTCAACAACATTCATCAATTTTAAACTTTCAGAATTGATATTATTTATTTTATCTACCTGAATTTCAGGTCCGCTAACTTCTATTGAATCTGGAACTAAAAACACCTTATTAGCTACATTATACCCCGATTTAAAGCGCAAATCTAGATTAGAAATCACGGGTATTTTTTTACGCTTGTTAAAACCTAACTCAAAAAACAAGGTATCCTTTTCAAAACCAATCAGTTTGATGTTTTTATCCAATTGATTCTGAATTTGTGATTCTTTTGATTTAGATAACAGAAAATAAGAATAGCCACCATTCCATACAACATTTCGTAAATTCATTTTCAATGGGGCTCCTTTCATTTCCTCTCTTAACAATTTAAAGCCTGTCCCTTTGACTATCAAAGCAATTTGTTTGTCTGGGTTATTCTGAAACAATTTAGAACTTGGTAGGTTTTGATAGTCCACATTATACACCACTATCGTTTCATACTCCTTTGATAATTTTGTTAAAAACCAAAACAAAGTAGACGCCAACAAAAAAACAATCAATACATGTTGTTTTTTAGTGGTAGATCTCTTGATAAAACTTTTTGTTATTCTGCCTTTCATAGAAGCTTTTTGCTAAAAAAAATAAATATACAAAAAGAGACGCGCTCTCTTATTACTTCTTTCTTAATTCCTTAAAATAAGTCAAAAAAAAAGTGAGCCAAAGCTCACTTTTATATTTTGTTCTAAACAAATTAGCTCGCTTTTGCAGCATATTGTTTACTCATTTCCATAGACAAAGAAGATTTTTCAAATTTAATCTTTCCTGCTCCAGTTTCAATAACAACTGTTGCATCACTGATTTCAACAATTTTACCGTGGATACCACTTGTGGTAACAACTTTAGAACCTTTTCCTATTTCACTCTGGAATTTCTTTTCGTTTTTTTGCTTTTTAATTTGTGGACGAATCATGAACAAGTATAAAACAATGAACATTAATGCAAATGGTAATAGACTTTGGATGCTAAATTCTCCAGCTTGTAATGGTAACATATTTGATATTTTAATTTATTAGTAGTTTATTTTTTCTCTTTTGGGTTCACAAACCCAGTTATTTTCACAGTTTCTTTTCCGGATTCTGTATTGGTAACCAAAGTAATGGTTTTTGAAATTTTATTACGTTTTCCTCGAGAGTTAAATTTAACTTTCATAGGTGCAGATTCTCCTGGCTTAATGGCTTCTTTTGGCCAATCAGGAATAGTACATCCACAGGTAGCACTTGCTTTTTTTATGATCAAATCTGTTTTACCAATATTTTTAATTTCAAAACTAGTTTCAATAACATCTCCTTCATCAATCGTTCCGAAATCATAAGAAGCTTTATCAAAAGAAACAACTGGTAATTTCAAGTAGGCAACATCACGCTCTTTAGCCGTTGTTACATTTTCATTTTTCACCTTTGAAGCGGCACTCTCTTTACAAGAAACAACACCCAAAGCAATCGCTACTACTAATATTATTTTTCTCATCTTAATTTTGTTTTGGTAAATGTAATAATTAAAAGAATATTTAAAATTATTTTTTTTCTCAAAAAAACATTAAAACTTCCCTCTTCCTATTTTATTTAATTTGTTAGCTGCCTCGTACTCTTTACAAAGCTTATCCAAAACTCCATTGATAAAAAAACCACTTTTTGGAGTAGAATAATCCTTTGCTAATTCTATATATTCATTGATGGTCGCTTTGGTAGGAATCGATGGGAAATTCAAAAATTCACAAATTCCCATTTTAATAATAATCATATCCAAATCTGCAATCCTATCCGTCTCCCAGTTTGGTGTTTTATTTTCGATATCTTTTTCAAACTTATCATGATTCAAAACCGTTTTTCTAAATAAATCAGAAACAAACTTTTTATCATCATCATCTTTAAAAATTCTTCCTAACATCAAAGATTTATTTTCCTTTAAACCTTGTAATGATTTTACAACCCAAGTATTCACAAAAGGAATATCATCTACCCAGCTAATATTGATATCTTCAAAATAATCTGCTAATTTTTCATTAGGGGCAATAAATTCAGAATAAAGTGCCACTACAAACTTCATATCTTCTTTGAAAGAACTAGATTCTTTCTCCATATATTTTTTATACAAAGCACTTTTTACCAAATGCTCATATATAGTTCTAATATATTTTTCTTCAATATGCCAATTGTTAAGATCGTGCTCTTCTTTATAGGTCTGAAATGAAAGACTCTCATCAATCAAAGCAAGCACTTTGTTGTCTATAAATTTGGTGTTTGGATTTAAATCTTGATCTGTTGCAAAATGTTTCTTTTTAGAGATTTCAATTTGCTCCTCTGCCAAATGCTTAATTCGTGGCAAAGTATCCAACATCAAAACATACAAATCGTACATTTTCTCAATACTATTGTTCAAAAAGTTTTCTTCTTTTACAATGTTATCACTATTTGAAGTAGTTAATGCATATACAGATTGCATTACTTTTACACGAATATGTCTTCTGTTGATCATTTTAAAGAACTTAAGATTTATGTTTCAATACGGCCACAAAAGTACTATTTATTTTGCTTGTCTTTGGGAAAACAATCGCTTTTTTTTTCTTTAGAAAACAGTTTTAAGGAATCCATTGTTTTCAATTAAACACGTATCTTGCAGGCTTAAAAATAATTTCCCATTCATCGGCTATAAATGAAAGCATTACAACATATAAATAAATACTTTTTCAAATACCGTTTCCGTCTTATTGCAGGAATTTTCATCTCTATCCTTTCTAGATATTTAGCTGTAAAGGTCCCAGAGATTGTCAAAAACTCTATCAATATAGCCGACGACTACCGAACAGGGATTGTATCAAGTATAGATGTTGTTAAAGATGAATTGTTTTATAATGTATCGTTGATCGTTGGACTTGCTTTTTTGTCAGGTTTTTTCACTTTTTTAATGAGACAGACCATCATAGTGACTTCACGTTTGATAGAGTTTGATTTAAAAAATGAAATCTTTCAACAATACGAGCGTCTTTCCGTTAATTTTTATAAAAAAAACAGAACCGGAGATTTGATGAATCGTATCAGCGAAGATGTTGGTAAGGTAAGGATGTATGTTGGGCCCGCTGTAATGTACACCATCAACATGTTGGTTTTATTCAGTGTTGCTATCTATAAAATGATTCATATCGATGTAAAACTTACTTTGTATACGCTTATTCCTTTTCCATTGTTATCGGTTTCGGTTTTCTTTTTGAGTCGTGTTATTCATAAAAGAAGTACCATAGTTCAAGAATACCTTTCTAACCTAACCACCTTCGGTCAAGAAATTTTCTCTGGAATCAACGTGATTAAATCTTACAACACAGAACAAAATATGTTGAAGAGTTTTGAGGAACTTTCTGACGGGAGCAAAGAAAAAAACATCAATCTATATAAAGCACAAGCCTTGTTTTTTCCATCAATGATCTTACTGATAGGAATCAGTAACCTGATTGTTTTATATGTTGGTGGAATGCAATATATAAATGGTGTAATTAGTATTGGTACCATTGCAGAGTTTATCATGTATGTGAATATGTTAACTTGGCCCGTTGCGATTGTAGGGTGGGTAACCTCAACCATACAACAAGCAGAAGCTTCTCAAAAAAGAATTAATGAATTTTTAAAGCACGAACCAGAAATTAAAAGTGGTAAAAAAACACCCCAAAAATATCTTGGAGAAGTTGTATTTGATAAAGTTAGTTTGGTTTATGACGACACCAACATTACCGCTATTAAAAACATGAGCTTTAAAATAAACGCTGGTGAAACAGTAGCTATTTTGGGAAAAACAGGTTGTGGTAAATCAAGTATTTTGAATCTTATTTCAAGAATGTATGATCCGACCAATGGAAATATAACAATAGACGGAATCAATTTAAAAGAACAGGATCTTTATGAAATGAGAAAACATATTGGTGTAGTTCCGCAAGATCCTTTCTTATTTTCAGATAGCATTGCAAACAATATTCGATTTGGTATAGAGAATGCAGATCAAGACACCATTGAGCAAGCAGCGAAAGATGCTGTTATACATGATAATATTATAGGTTTTAAAGAAAAATACGAAACGGTATTGGGAGAAAGAGGAATTACGATCTCTGGAGGTCAAAAACAACGTATTTCTATTGCCAGAGCATTGATTAAAAATCCGGAAATTTTGTTGTTTGATGACTGTCTTTCTGCGGTGGATACAGAGACAGAAGAGCTTATTCTAAATAACCTTAAAAGAATTTCTCAGGATAAAACAACATTTATCGTTAGTCATAGAATCTCCTCTGCTAAATATGCTGATAGAGTACTTATCGTTGATAATGGGGAGATTATACAACAAGGAAAACACAAAGACCTTATAAAAGCTGCAGGTTATTATAAAGAACTGTACGAACAGCAACTTTTAGAAAAAGAATAATGAAAATATTTTGTTGAGTTAAATATTTTTTTAGTTTTGTGATGTAATCTAAAAAAAATTAACTTTTTTAAATTGAAAAATCGCATGAAAGAAAACAATGAACAAGAAGAAATATTTTCACAAATATTAAGAGCAGGGAGAAGAACTTATTTTTTTGATGTAAGGGCTACTAAAGCTGGAGATTACTATCTTACAGTTACTGAAAGTAAAAAATTCACACACGATGACGGATCGTTCCACTATCAAAAACATAAAATTTACATTTACAAGGAAGATTTTAACGAGTTTAACGAAATGTTAAGCGCTGCCACAGAATTTATTTTAAATGAAAAAGGATCTGAAGTGATAAGTGAACGTCATCAAAAAGACTTTAAACGTGAAGAGAAAGAGCCAGCAATGGCTAGTGCTTCTTCTAGTTTTACGGATGTAAGCTTTGACGACATATAAGCTTCAAAAAAAGAACATAAAAAAACTCTTTAGATTTCTAAAGAGTTTTTTTTTATGTTTTATTTAAAAAATTTATTGGAACTGTATTCGAATAATTTTGCTGCTCCCGTTCCGATTAAAAAACCAACACTTGCCCCCGTTAGTATATCAATTGGAAAATGCACGCCTAGATACAATCTACTATAGGCAAAAAACAAAGGAAACAAAACAAATAGGTAAATATATTTAGTGAATTTCTTTAGACTTAAGACCGCAAAAACAGTCACTACGGTAGATGTAGTAGCATGACCTGATATAAAACTATAATTTTGTGGATTGATTAGAGTTCTCAATTGATCTTGAATTTCTGGATCGTTATTTGGACGTAATCTCTCAAAAATAGCACGTATCATATTTACAAATTGATCTGAAAAAGCAACCAAAACAGCTAAAAAGAGGATTAAGTACAATCCTTTTTTCCATCCTAAAAATCTAAAAAACAAATAAATTACTAGAATAAAAACCGGTGCCCAATGAAATTGCTTGGTGATATACAACCAAAAACCATCCCATTGAGGGTTTCCTAAATTATTTAAATAGATTAAAAGTTGCTTGTCTAGCTGAATTATTTTCTCAAACATTATTTTACTATTTCTACAATTTCTACTTCAAATATTAATTTTGCTTTCGCTGGTATAGGTCCATATCCCGCTGCTCCGTACGCCAGATCATAAGGAATAAAAAACCTAGCTTTATCACCCGCATTTAAAAGCGCAATGCCTTCTGTCCAACCTTCTATAACCCTATCTACTCCTAGAGTAAATTGAAACGGTCGTTTTCTTTTGTAAGAAGTATCAAACACACTTCCATCTACAAAATAACCTTTGTAATGCACTTTAACATTATCCCCCTCTTTTACTCTTTTACCATGACCTTTGTCTAAAACAAGTATTTTTAGTCCAGATGCTAACAGCTCAGCTTTTTCTTCTTCCATCGATAAAGAAAATAACAGACTATCTTTCTTAAACTTTTCTTTTACTAAAATTTCTGCTTGTATCTTTCTTTCTCTGGCATCTTCTATAGCTTTCTGAGGAACAAATTCTTTTGCGTTTTTTCCTTTTCTTACAATAAGAATAGATACAATTTCATCACCTTGTTGAATAGAATCAATAATATCCAATCCTTCAATTACTTTTCCAAACACTGTGTGTTTACCATCCAACCAAGGCGTTTCTTTATGGGTTATAAAAAATTGGCTTCCGTTGGAGTTTGGACCTGAATTTGCCATTGACAAGGTTCCTTTGGAATCATGTTGGTACAATAATACTCCTAAACTATCTTTAGGGAATTCATCCTCAAAAGTGTAGCCAGGTGTTCCTTTTCCGTTTCTCAGGACATCTCCTCCCTGAATCATAAAATCAGGCACTACTCTATGAAAAGGCAATCCATCATAAAATCTTTTACCTGATAAGGAATCCGTTACTTCCTTATTGGTTCCTTCGGTTAAAGAAACAAAATTGGCAACGGTAATAGGTGTGTTTTCGTAAAACAATTCAACGATAATTTTTCCTTTCTCTGTATCAATATCTGCATAGATTCCATCATTAGGGTGTGAGGTATCGCAAGCAATAAACAACATGATAAATAATAGGCGTGCAATAGGATGTAATTTCATAGGCTCTTCTTTCTAAAAGCAAAAATAGCAATTCCTATACACAAAGTATAAGAATTGCTATTTTTATATGATTGAATTTAAATCTATTGAATCAATTCGATATCAAAAATCAAGGTTGAATAGGGTGGAATCTCAGTATCTCCTCCAACTACACCGTCCGCTCCATATCCTAAATAATAAGGGATATAGAAAGTTCTTCTTCCTCCGGGTTTCATAGTTTGAATAGCTTCTGAAAATCCAGGAATTGTATTACTCAATAAAACAATAATTGGTTGATTCCCTTCTGCCCATGTATTTCCAAATACAGTACCATCTAACAGTTCACCTTTGTAATTTACTTCAACATAAGTAGTAGCCGATGGTGAATCTCCTTCCCCCTCAGTTACAACCGTGTATTGCAAACCACTTTCTGTTGTAAAAACACCTTCTTCAAGCGCATTCACTTTTAGGAAATCAGAATCATCATTTCCAATTCTTACAACTTCAACATCTATAACCAATGCTGAAAAAGGATCTATTTCTTCCAAACGATATTCACCATAAGCCAATTGATAAGGAATATAAAACGTGTAATTGGCTCCAGTATTCATCAACAACAGCCCTTCTGAAAGTCCTGCAATTAAATTACTCGAAACCATATACTCTATATCCTCCTCTTCCAACTCTGTCGTATCAAATACTACAGAACCATCAATTCTGGAAGTTCTAAAGCGAAGCAATAAAATATCCGTAGATTGAATAACATCTCCTGCTCCTTCTGTATTGATTTTGTATTGAAGACCGCTATCTAAAGCAACAACTCCTTCATTAGATTTATTAGCTTCTAAAAAAGCAATTCCTGCGTCTCTATTTGGATAATACTGTTCTATTCCTGGATCAGAATCTGACAAACAAGAACTTAACACTAATACCGATAAAAACGAAAAAATTACTTTTAGAAACTTCATACTCTTATTTATTTACTTTAATCAATTCTACTTCAAATACCAACGGCATAAAAGGTTTGATTGGTCCTCCTCCTCGTGGGTTAGCACCATAAGCTAATTCTTGAGGAATATAGAACGTATATTTAGCACCTTCTCCCATCAATTGCAATCCTTCAGTCCAACCTTTGATTACTTGGTTCAAACCAAATGAAGCAGGTTGACCTCTATCAACAGAACTATCAAATACTGTACCATCTGGAGTTGTTCCGTGGTAATGTACAGTAACATTATCCGTTGCAGCAGGATGCGTTCCATTTCCTTCTTGAATCACTTTGTATTGCAATCCACTTTCAGTAACAACTACTCCTTCTTTAGATTTGTTTTCTTCTAAGAACTTCAAACCTTCTTCTTTTACCTGACCAAAATCTTTGTTCGCTTGCTCCTCAGCCTGCTTTTGTTGCCTCGCCATGAAGAAAGTTCTTAAGATATTATCCAATCCATCTAATTCCAGTAATGCTTTTTCATTCCCTAATTCTTTATATCCTTGCACAAACAATGGATCATTGATTTCTTCAAAACTAGGCTTCATTTTGATGGCCATATCTAAACCTAAAGCATAACTTACTGTATCATACTCACTCAATAATTTAGAACTTGTATTGTTATTTACTTTCTCAGTTTCAGAGGCAGTAGAATCAGCAGCTTTCATTGCAGCTTCTTGTTGTTTCTTCATAAAGAAAGTTCTCAAGATATTGTCAATATCACCAACTTTAACTTTCACACTAGCAGTATCTGCTGCATCTCCATATCCATCGATAAAGGCAGTTCCATTTGCATTTGGAAAGTTCAATTTAATTTTATTCGCCATATCCAAACCTAAAGCATAACTTACAGAATCAATCTCTGTAGCTAAGTTATCTTGTCTTTTTTGTTTGTTACAAGAGGTGAATGCTACTGTAGCAACCAATCCAAGAACTGCGATACTTTTAATTTTCATTTTTGTTAATTTAATTGTTATATATTACTTGTTAATTTTTACTAAATGTACTTCACTTACAATGGGTTCATTACTACCAATAATCTGGTTGTTATCCCCGTTCATTCTGTAGGCGACAAAGGAAGAAAACAAAAATTTCACCTGCTCTCCCTCCTTCATTATTTTAATCCCTTCTTTTAATCCTTTTATGATGTGTTCTTTATCTACAACATAGGTACGCAAACCTAAGTCTTTTTTTGCATATAAAATAGTCCCATCTAAGGCAATAATTTCTTGTTCAAACGAAACAACATCTCCTTTTACTGGAGTATTCCCTTTTTCCTCTTTATTTCTATAGGCATACCAAAACCCTTTATTAGAATTTATATAGCTTAATGTCGAATCCAGCTCCATGTATTTTTCCATCATTGCCTTTTCCTCAGAGAACAAACGCTTGTTTATAGCAATTGTTTTCTCTAAGCTCGTTTTTTTTGAAAAAGAAACAGGATATCTTGGCGTTTCGTTTTTACAAGCTATAAAACCTAAGCTAATGATGACTAACAGAACTTTAATTCTCATAAGAAACTGCTAACTCGTTTTTATACCCTTTCAACTGATTCAAGAATTCTTCAACCGTTGCTTCCAAGCTTATTAAAGACCTACCTCCAGCTGCATTATCATGCCCACCACCATTAAAATGATTGCGTGAAAACTGATTTACAGAAAAACTTCCTTTAGATCTAAAAGATATTTTGATGATTCCTTGTTCTACATCTTCAATAAATATCGCCGCCAAATAAATACCTTTCATCGAAAGTCCATAATTTACCAAACCTTCTGTATCTCCTTTTTGATAATTGTATTTATCCAACTCTTCTTGAGATAAAGTAATATACGCTGTATGGTATTCCGGTAAGACGATTAAATTGGTCAACGCTGCCCCCATCAATTGCAAACGACTGTAAGAACTGGCGTTGAAAACATTGTCATGAATTTTAGCGTTATCGGCTCCTTTATCTATCAGTTCTCCAATAATCTTATGAGTTGTACTCGTTGTTGATGGAAACCTGAATGAACCCGTATCCGTCATAATACCTGTATATAAACAAGTAGCTACTTCAGGGTTTATGAAATTCAAATCTCCCATCTTATCAATAAAATGATACACCATCTGACAGGTAGAACATATCGAAGTATCAGAATATATATATTTTGATATAGGGTCTGGTTGTTGATGATGATCTATCATGATATAAGTTCCCTTATATTCCTCCAAGGCTTTCTGCATATCGTCTCCTACCCTATGGAAAGCATTAAAATCTAACACAAAAACAATATCCGCTTCGTCCAAAGATCGTTTGGATTGTTTGTTTTGCTTATCATATTTATAAACCGTTTCTACACCCGGTAGCCAGTGCAAAAATTCTGGTACATCATTCGGTAAAACAGTGGTAGCCTTATGTCCCTTTTGCTTTAAATAGTGCTGCATCCCTAGAGTTGAACCTATGGCATCTCCATCGGGGTTTTTATGTGCCACTAACACAATATTTTTAGGAGTTGACAACAACTCTTTTATTTCCTTAATTTCATTTTCATTCATAGGTTGCGAATATACAATATAAATAAGGCTTCATTTTATTAATCCTGCAAAAAAAAGTTAAAAAAACGCTAGGTTTTTACTAATAATTGCAGTTGAATCTATCTATTAATACAAGCATTACAAGTCAGATGGTTATTTTTCAATAGAATAAAGTATATTTGCGCTCAAAATGTAGAAAAAAAAGTAAACATGATAACAAATAGAACATTTACAATGTTGAAACCAGACTCCGTGTCTAAGGGAAACATTGGTGCTATTCTTGAAAAAATAAATGCATCTGGATTTAAAATAGTTGCAATGAAATTGACCCAACTCTCTCGAGAAGATGCTGAAAAATTTTATGCAGTACACAAGGAACTTCCTTTCTTTGACAAGCTTGTAACGTTTATGACAAGTGGTCCTATCGTTGCGGCAATTCTAGAAAAAGAAAACGCTGTAGAGGATTTTAGACTCTTGATTGGAGCTACCAATCCTGACGATGCAGTGGAAGGAACTATCCGAAAAAGTTTTGCAACCTCTGTTACAGAAAATGCAGTACATGGTTCTGATAGTGACGAAAATGCAGCCTTAGAATCAGAATTTCATTTTTCTAAAAACGAAATATTTGGATAAAAACCGATACTAAAACCCAAAAAGCTCCTTGTTTCAATTAAAAACAAGGAGCTTTTTTAGTTATAAAGTATTTCTAAGCAAACTTAACTGCCTTGGCTGGACTTATTTTTGTTATGATATAAGATGGCACTAGCAACATCACTAAACACAACACAAGAGTTCCTGCATTCAATGCCAGCACATGCCATAAATTGATACTCACAGGAGCACTACTTACATAATAAGTTTCTGGATTCAATGTTATAACAGCATAATACTTTTGAATCAACAAAAGTCCTAAGCCCAAAACATTCCCAATCAAGAGTCCTCTCAAAATTAAATAAGAGGCGTTATACAAAAACATTTTCCTTATGCTCCAATTGGTACTTCCTAAAGATTTGAGAATTCCAATGGTTTGTGTTCTTTCCAAGATCAGTACCAGCAAGGCTGTAATCATGTTAATTCCAGCTACCAAAATCATTATTCCAATAATTACGGCAATATTAGTATCAAACAATTTGAGCCATTCAAAAATAGCAGGAAAAAGTTCTAATAAAGTTTGACTGTTCAGCATAGGATCAATCTCTTTGTACACAGCAAGTCCGGTTTCACTAATCGTTGAAAAATCATTTACAAAAACCTCAAAACCTCCGACTTGATTGGACGTCCATTTGTTTAACTTTTGTATCTGCTTCAAATCCCCCAAAATAAAACTTTCATCAAAATCTTTAAACCCTGAATTGTAAATACCCGTCACTGTAAAAATTCTTCTATTCGGAAGTCTATTAGAACTTTCTTTGATAAAATACATATCAAACTTATCTGATACTTTTAGCCCTAAACGATCTGCCAATAATTTTGAAATCAATACTTCTTTACCTATATTTTTTTCAATGATATTAGGAATTTCACCTTCAATTAAATATTCTTCTATACCCGACCAATCGTAATTTTCATCTACGCCTTTTAAAACAACTCCTTCAAAATCTTTTTCCGTTCTAATAACACCTGCTTTCGTTGCAAAAGGTTGAACCTTATTCACTCCTTTTAACACAGAATAATCAGGATAAAAATCTTGACTTTTAGCAATAGGGTTTTGAGTATTCTCTGAAGTATTATTATCGTAATTGGTAATTTGTATATGTCCTTTAAATACAGATATTTTTTCACGTATTCTATCCTGAAGTCCAACCCCAGTAGATACCGTAATCAACATTAATAGAATCCCAATGGAAATCGCTGTAATCGCAATTTTTATTATTGGTGATGATATACTACTTTTATGCTTTTTAGAGGCCGTAAAACGTTTTGCTAAAAATAATTCGTAATTCAATTTATTCGTATCAATGTTAAGATTCAAAAATACATATAATTCCTTTGTAACAGCTATAAAGCAAAAAGATTTTAATAGGCTTCTTTCTCAAGGAATTCGACTTGTTAGGCTGGTTGTCATTTTACTCGGATTGGGTTTATACAGTTCCTGTCAAGCACAAAATGAGATCAGTGTTGGTGCAAATCAAACAGAAAGTTATTTACCCAAATTATCGAACAAAAAAATTGCTGTTGTGGCAAATCAAACATCCGTCATCTTTCACAAAAACAACTCCAAAACCTACACACATCTAGTAGACTCATTGCTTTCAGAAAAAATTTCTATTGTCAAAGTTTTCTCTCCTGAACACGGGTTTAGAGGAAAGGCAGATGCTGCCGAACACGTGGCCAATGGCATTGATAAAAAAACAGGGTTGCCTATTATTTCTCTTTATGGAAAAAATAAAAAACCAACCCAAGAGCAACTGAGTAATATTGACTTAGTGGTATTTGATATTCAGGATGTTGGAGCTCGTTTTTATACATATATCTCAACCATGCATTATGTAATGGAAGCCTGTGCAGAAAATGATATACCGGTAATGGTACTAGATCGCCCTAACCCAAACGGACATTATGTTGATGGTCCAACACTCAAAATAGAACATAAAAGTTTTGTAGGAATGCATCCGGTACCTTTGGTTTATGGAATGACAATAGGAGAATATGCCCAAATGATCAACGGAGAAAAATGGTTAAAAAATAAAATAACATGTGACTTAACCGTAATTCCACTAAAAAACTACACACACCAAACAGAATATAATTTACCTATCCGTCCTTCTCCAAATCTTCCGAATGCAAAATCAATCAATCTATACCCAAGCTTGGGTTTCTTTGAAGGAACTCCTATAAACGCCGGAAGAGGGACTGAATTTCAATTCCAACGTTATGGATCATCGAAGTTTCCAAACACACTTTTTGCATATTTCCCAAAAGCCAACTTTGGAAGCAAATATCCAAAAGATCAAAACAAAAAATGTTATGGTTATGATTTATCACAAATTCAAAAACTTTCCAAAGTGGACATTTCTTTTTTGGTCAA
>NZ_JAQWGB010000024.1 GCF_029238425.1 Flavicella sp. | reverse complement strand
GACATTCTTTTAACAATTGAATAACTTTCAGGATGCACTGCAGAATTGTCCAATGGATTTACAGCATCTTTAATTCTTAAAAAAGCTACAGATTGTTGGTAGGCTTTAGCTCCAAGTCTCGGTACTTTTTTTATTTGATCTCTGCTCTCAAAAGCACCATTTTCTTTTCGATATGCTACTATATTATCGGCTAATTTTGGACCGATTCCAGAAACATAACTTAATAATGAACTACTAGCGGTGTTTATATTCACGCCTACTTTATTCACACAGAATTCAACAACTCTATCTAATTCTTCTTTGAGTTTGGTTTGATCTACGTCGTGCTGATATTGTCCAACACCAATCGACTTTGCATCAATTTTTACCAGTTCTGCCAAAGGATCCGCTAATCTACGTCCAATAGAAACCGAACCTCTTACCGTAACATCATAATTTGGGAATTCATCTCTTGCAATTTTGGATGCAGAATAGATGGAGGCACCAGCTTCATTTACGATAAACACTTGGATGTCTTTTTCAAAACGAATTTTTTTAATCAGATCTTCTGTTTCTCTAGAGGCTGTTCCATTTCCAATGGCAATCGCATCAATTTTATAAGCATTGATGGCAGTCGTAATTTTTCCAATTGCCTCCCGGTCTTTGTGCAGATATATAGTATCGTTGTGTTTTAAATTTCCATAGGCATCCAAACAAACCATTTTACAACCTGTTCTAAATCCTGGGTCTAGTGCTAAAATATTTTTTTCACCCAAGGGAGCTTGCAATAACAACTGCTGTAAGTTTTTAGCAAAAACTTGAATGGCATTGGCGTCTGCTTTTTCTTTAGAGCTAGCCAACACTTCATTTGAAAGTGCAGGAGCCAGTAACCTTTTGTATGCATCTTTGATAGCCAATTCAATTTGTTCTGAACATTCGTTTTGAGAACGAATTATTTTTGAAGCTATTCTTGAGATTGCTTGCTCTTTGTCGATTTCAATTTTTATTCTAACTACCCCTTCTTTTTCTGCTCTTAGTAAGGCCATCAATCGATGAGATGGGCATCTAAATAAAGACTCAGACCAATCAAAATAATCTTTGTATTTCTGTGCTTTTTCACTTTGCGCTGCGCTTTTTGAAGTATCTCCAGCTTTTGATTTTATCAGTTTAGAAGTAATGGTGGCTCTTCTTTTGAATTCCTTTCTTAAGGAAGTTCTGATATCGATTCTTTCATTGATCCAGTCGGAAATAATATGTCTAGCTCCTTCCAAGGCTTGTTCAGTGGATGCCACTGCACCTTTTACAAACTTATGACTCGTATATTCTAAATCATTGGAGTTTTGTGACATGATAATTTTTGCCAATCCTTCCAATCCAAGCTCTCTAGCCTTATCGGCTTTGGTTTTTCTTGATTTTTTATAAGGCAGGTATAAATCCTCTAAATCTGTTATAGAAAAAGTATTTTTGATTTTAGACTCTAAAGAAGCATCCAAAGAACCTTGTTCATCAATCGCTTTTAAGATTGTTTTTTTCCTTTTTTCTATGTCCTCATAAACTTTTTTATGATCAAGTATCGCACTAATTTGAACCTCATCTAGATTATTGGTCATCTCTTTTCTATACCTCGCGATAAAAGGAACGGTACAATCTTCAGAAATTAATTTTAATGTATTGATAATACTGATATCTCTGAGGTCAGTATTGGACTTTATATAATCTAGGATTTCCATAAATAATAAGGCAGTTCAAATTGTGTAGGAGCAAAAATATAGTAATCCTTGAAAAAACTGACTTTTCTGTTAAAAATTCGTTGTTAAAATTGAGAATCATATTTTACAGGAAATTGTTTAGGAATTTCGGCATCAGATTCGTTTAGATTTTGTCTTAGATCAATTTCAATACCTCTCGAAATTGTTGAAATTGGCACGTCATTAGCAGTTCCTTCAAAAGGATTTTCGCCGGTTCTACCCATACGTTCCATAGTATGAAAAATCCATGCGACCATCACATAAAAAGGAATAGAGAACCAAACAAAAATTTCGCCTATTGTAGAATGTGTCATTTTGATTCCGATTTCCGAAAATTGTGGTACCAATGCCAAAGGAAGTATCAACACAAAAATCCACATAAAAAAGTGGTTTAGGGTTGCAAAATGTCTTGGATATGGAAAGTTTTTTATACGCTCACTTTTTCCTTGCAAATTAAAGAGCTCTTGGACTACTTTTTCTAGTTCTAAAAATGAAAATTCCCACAAAAGCCCCTCTTCTTTTAACTTTTTAAGATGGTGTGTTTGCAAATATAAAAGGGCTGTTTGCTTGTTGTTTTTAGAGCTCATATATGCGTAGTCCTCTTCAGAAATATATTTTTTTATTTCTTCATCAAAATTGGAGGTGTGCTCTGGTGGTTTTACATTCCATTCCTTATTCGTTCTATGGTTCATTGCAGTTTCCCATGGTTTTACTTGGCGCATAGCATACCGAAGGGCTGTCATCCAAGCAATATGTCTGTAAGTAAGAATTTTTATTTCTTTGTCTAAGTCCTCTTTTGTTGTTGCTGATTTTGGATTGTGATTGGTGACCATAGTCTGTGTAAAAGCACCAAATGTTCTAGAGGTGTTTACAATTCCTCCCCATATTTTTCTGGCTTCCCAAATTCTTCCATAGGCAGCATTGTTTTGAAAACCAATAACAAAAGCCACGGCAGTACCAATTAATGCGATTGGTGTCCAAGGTATTTTTAACCAGTTTAAATCGAAGAAATAATAGATTGCTACCCAAAAGGAGATAATGACAAAAAATAAAAGTGTTTCAAATCGTGTCCAGATGGCCATTTCTTTGGCGGTATAATTTTTTTTAGTGTGCATAATTTGATTTTCTTTAGGAAGATGAAGTAACTCGATTCTTGATATATACAAAAATCACCTCCCTAAGATAAAAAAATAAATAGTAGAAGAATGATTTTATGGTTAAGCTTGAGTTTTTTATATGAGAATCTTTGTCTTTGGTCGAAATAGTTTTTTACATAATGAATGTTGACCGATATTGTTCGGTGAAGGTTCATTTTTGTATTTTCACCTTTTTGTATTTTCAAATCAAAATAAATAACCAATAACTTAATTAGAATTATGGAGTCAGCTACAGTAGAGAACAAAAAATCTAGTATCATTCCTATTAGTATAATTGCCGGAGTATTTTTTATTTTCGGTTTTGTAACATGGATCAATGGAGCGTTGATTCCATTTATGAAAACGATCAATGAATTGACAGAGGCTCAGTCTTATTTGGTGGCATCTGCTTCCTATATTTCCTTTGTTTTAATGGCCTTGCCGGCGTCATCAATCCTGAATAAAATAGGGTATAGGAAAGGAATGTCCTTGGGTTTATTTGTGATGGCTATTGGAGCCTTGGTTTTTATTCCAGCAGCAGAAGCTAGAACGTATTGGGTGTTTTTAACGGGTATTTTTATTCAGGGAATAGGGATGACTTTGTTGCAAACAGCTGCGAATCCATATATCACCATTTTAGGACCTATTGAAAGCGCAGCCAAAAGAATTTCGATCATGGGAATAGCGAATAAAGTAGCAGGTGCTTTGGGGTCAATTATTTTTGGTTCATTGTTATTGTCTGGAATCGGAGAAGTGAATAAAAAATTGGAGTCTGTATCAGAACAAGAAAAGGAAGTTTTGTTAGATACTATGGCTGATAGTGTTTTTGTGCCTTATATAATAATGGCAATAGTATTGGCAATTTTAGGAATTTTGATAAGAAAAGCTCCTTTGCCAAATGTTGAACCTGCTGAAGAAGCTGCTGAGGAGGGAAAAACGGAAAAAACCAGTATTTTTCAATTCCCACATTTATGGTTTGGCGTATTGGCCTTGTTTTTTTATGTAGGAGCAGAAGTTATTGCAGGAGATACTATTATTTCTTATGGTATTTCACTGGGATTTGCTGAAGCCGATGCCAAATTTTTTACAACATTTACATTAATGGCAATGGTAGCAACATATTTGCTTGGGGCTGTATTGATACCAAAATATATTACTCAGAAAAAAGCGTTGATTGTAAGTGCGATTCTAGGGATTATATTTAGTATTGGAATTTTAAGTACATCTGGATTTGTTTCCATATTATTTGTGGCTGCTTTAGGAATTGCGAATGCATTGGTATGGCCCGCTGTTTGGCCACTGACATTGGACGGTTTGGGTAAATTTACCAAAACGGCTTCAGCCTTGTTGATTATGGCAATTTCTGGAGGTGCGGTGATACCTCCTTTATACGGTAGACTGGTGGATGCAAGTAAACACGAATTGATAGCTAATGGAATGGAAGTTGCAGAAGCAACAACATCTTCGGCTACGGGTAGTTATTGGATATTGATTCCTTGTTATTTATTTATATTGTTTTTTGCCTTAAAAGGGCATAAAATTCACAGTTGGAAAAAGTAGTGTTATCTATAATATTAAAAAAGTCCACTTGTTGAAAGTGGACTTTTTTGTTTGTTATACTTTTATAATCCATTTTTTTCGAAACATGATATAAGCTATAGCCAAATAAACGATGGTTACTGAAAAGGCATAGAGTAATGATGCTAGTTTTAAATCTCCTACAGGAGTCGCAAAATAATTAGTAAAGAGAAAAGAGTGAATAGTTTCAGTATCATTCACCTTGATCATATAAAAGCATTTTGAAATCAAACTTGATAGAAAATACAGGCTAATAGCATTGGTACCAGCATATTTAAAAATCTCTCCAAAATTGAGTTGTATTTGATCCGAGAAATAATAGATAAGGGTTAAGAAAAGAGTTCCATAACCGGCGGTGACTAGTACAAAAGAACCCGTCCAAAGTGCTTTGTTCAAAGGATACCAAAGACTCCAAATATAACCTAAAACAAGTAGTGTAAAACCAGTTAAAGCGAGCAAGTTGATTTTATTATCGGCATGGATCTGCAATATTTTTCCGAGTAAAATTCCAAACAAACAAGTAACAATTGAAGGGATGGTACTGAGTATACCCTCTGGATCATAATCTTTTTGCCAAGTATGGTTCTGTAATAATTGTAAGTCTAAATAGTTTGCCCAATTATTTGGGGCACGTGCTAAGGTGGGTAAGCTTCCATCGGGTAATGGGACAAAGCCTGTAAATAGCCAGTAAAAAACTAAAATTCCAATTGAAATGGATAAGAGTGCTTTCCAGTTAAAATTTAAAAATAGAAGAGAGCTAATAAAAAATACAATTCCTATACGTTGTAAGACACCAGGAATTCTTACAGAACTTAAGTCAACAAAAAACGGAAAAGAGGGGATAAAAATATTCAAAAATAATCCAAGGCCAATTAGTTTTAAACTACGTACCAATATTTTTTTGTAGGTGGTTTTATTGTTTTCAGCATTTTTGTAAGCATAAGAAATAGAAATTCCTACAATGAATAAAAAAAATGGGAAAATTAAATCTGTTGGAGTAAGTCCATGCCAATTTGCATGTAAAAGAGGGGAGTATACATGATTCCAGTCACCTGGAGTATTGACCAATATCATTGCTGCGATGGTAAAACCTCGCAATATGTCTACAGATTGAATTCGATTTCTCATAAGATTCCTATTTATCTAATGAAATGTAAAAAAAGCTATATTAAGATATAAAAAACTTCTTTAGAAAACAGGATCTAGACTACAAACAACGAATTCTTATTCTTGATTAAGAATTGTTTTTTTGGTGTTTGCCACATATTTTCGACCTATAGGAACTCTTTTGGAGGCAATTTCTATCAAATTTCCCTCAATACTGTTTACTTTATCCATGGCAATAGTAAAAGAGCGATGGATTCTTAAAAAATTCTCTTTTGGAAGCTCTTCTGTAATACTGGTAAGAGATTTGTGAACCATATAATCACCAGTGGTGGTAAATACTTTTATATAATCTTTTAAACTTTCGATATATAAAATGGTGTCGTATTTTATTTTAACCAGTTTTTTTTCAACTTTTAAAAAGATAAAACCTTCGTTGATAGTTTCTTCTTCCGGTTTTGAAGCTCCACGCTGTAATTGTACTTTTTGAGTAATTTTATTGATGGCTTTTAAAAATCGTGTAAAAGGAATTGGTTTTACAAGATAATCCAAAACATCAAGGTCAAAACTTTCCAAAGCATATTCTCTATAGGCCGTTGTGATGACAACATTTGGCTGAACATCCACTGTTTTTAAAAATTCCAAACCGTTCATTTTTGACATGTTGATGTCTAAGAAAATAACATCAATTGTTTCTTGTTTCAACGTTTCAAGAGCTGCAATAGGATTGTTAAAAGTAGCAATTACCTCAAAGTTTTTAAATTCTTGCAAATGCGTTTCAATCACTTTAATAGCTAAAGGCTCGTCGTCAATTATGATGGCTTTTATATTCACAGTTAGGTTTGGTTTTTTACTTTTAATTCAATGGAATTGTCATTTTTACCTTGTAGATATTTTGGTCTACTTTAGATTTTAGTTTATAGGAATCCTTATATAATAACTGAAGTCTTCTAGCTACATTAGGGTTTCCAATACCGTGTTTTTCAGTTTTAGAAACCTTCACAAAGTTGTTCTCTGTGGTAAATATAAGTTTTTTATTTTCTACTATTTTAAATCCTATTTTAACTTTTAGCTTGTCATTTCCTTTTCTTCCATGCTTGAAAGAATTTTCTATAAAGGGTAAAAATAGTAGGGGAGAAAGCATTATCCCAGAAATGTCTCCTTGTATGGATAATTTTACTTTGATGTTTTCTCCATGGCGCATTTCTTCTAAATCTAAATAATTTTGGATGTATTTTATTTCAGTAGAGAGAGCTATGGAGGGTTCTTTTACTTCATACAAAACATATTGCATGATGTCTGATAATTTCAAAACAACACTCGGAGCAATATCAGATTTTTCTAAAGTAAGTGCGTATAAATTATTTAAGGTGTTAAAGAAAAAGTGTGGTTGTATTTGCGATTTTAAAAAGTTCAATTCAGTTCTAAGTTGTAATTTTTTTAGATTTTCCGCTTTTTGTTTTTGATAAATCCATTCCACGGTTAGTTTGATGGCCGCCGCAAAAGCCACCACATAAATTTCTCCCAAAGTCACTGCAACAATATGATTGAACTGAAAAGCATTTTGAACACCTTCCGCTTCTGGCCAAATGTTTTTTGTGACTAAAAAATAATTAAATCCGGTTCTTACAATATATAGAACTGCCAAGGCAGAAGTGAAAGAAATAAAAAATAAAGGATATTTTTTTGTCAGGATGAATTTTGGAATAAAGAAATAAATGGTCAAATACACCAATACTATATGTAATGGAAATTCCACCAAATTTGATTTTAAAGAATACCAATAGTCGTCAAAGTAGCTTCCCCAACGAATAAAATTCAATGTAAAATAACTCACCCAAAAAATGAAATGATATTTTAAGGGGATTCTGAGATTTGCTTTTTTTAAAATATTGACTATCGGCAAAGGCTTGTTTTTATTGGTAAATACCTGTTTTTTTAGCAGTTTGGTTTTTATCAAATGTAACAATTATTATGTTACAATTCCGAGGAATTTTTTTTCAAATATACTTTGTATCTTAATAAATGTCATTGGTTGGCGTTTTGCTGTCGTTTGGCGAGATTTTTTTTTAGAGGCGTAAGCACCTCATACTTTTATCATGAAAACCAATTAACAATATTTTTATGAAAAAAATTAATTTAGTATTTATTACGATTTTTTCCATGCTGTTTAGCCTTCAGGTTTCAGCACAAGAAAAAAGTATTACTGGTACAGTAACTACAGCATCGGACGGAATACCTCTTCCAGGAGTGTCCGTAATTGTAGAAGGAACGAATAGAGGTACGACTACAGATTTTGATGGTCTATTCTCTATAGATGCATCACCAGGTGAGCAATTGAAAGTTTCATTTTTAGGAATGAAGGATGTTTCCGTAACAGTGGGAGATACCAATTCTATCAATGTCGCGTTAGAAGAAGATTCTCAAGCCTTAGATGAAGTAATAGTTACTGCATTAGGTATTAAAAAGGAGAAAAAAGCCTTGACTTACTCAGCGCAAAAAGTTGGCGGAGATGAATTGACAAGAGTAAAGCAAACCAACCCAGTAAATAGTTTGTCTGGTAAATCAGCCGGTATTTCTATTACACGTAGTTCTTCTGGTGTGGGTGGTGCTTCAAAAGTAGTGTTAAGGGGTAACTCTTCTACAACAAACAATGACCCATTATATGTAATTGATGGAGTTCCAATGCAAAATAGTGGTAATGGATCTAACGGAGAGGCGCCAGGAACAAATGTTTTCGGTAGTCAAACAGGAAATCGTGATGGAGGTGATGCAATGTCAATGATCAACCCTGATGATATTGAAAGTATGTCGGTTTTAAAAGGGGCCTCTGCTGCGGCATTATATGGTTCACAAGGAGCCAATGGGGTAATCTTAATTACAACTAAAAAAGGAAAAGAGGGTAGATTATCTGCCAATGTGAGTTCTGCTTTTACTATGGATAATGTGTTTGTAACACCTAAATTACAATCAGAATATCAATCTAATTCAGTTGGACAGCCTATCGCAGAGAATGGTAATGTAGCAGACCCTAAATCTTGGGGAGCAAAAGCAGATGGATTGTCAAATAATGCTGAGGATTTTTTCCAAACGGGTTATACAGCAATTCAGTCTATTGCTTTAACAGCAGGTACTAAAAAAGCACAAACGTATTTATCTTATGCAAATACCTTGGCGGAAGGAGTTATTCCTCAAAATAAAATGATTCGTAACAACTTGACTTTAAGAGAAACGATGAGTTTTTACAAAGACAAGCTGCAAATCAATGCAAGTGTGAGTTTGTCTGATCAAAGAATTAACAACAGACCTACAAATGGTTTGTATTCGAATCCATTGACAGGATTGTATTTGCACCCAGTTGGAATTGATAGAGGTATTTATAAAAATAAATATGAGTACTTCAATGAGGCAACAAATATGATGGATCAATATGCGACTTCTTTTGATGAGAACATTCAACAAAATCCATATTGGTTGATACATAGAAATCCATCTCAAGATATTGCAGAAAGAGTTTTGGCAAATGTATCTGTAAACTATAAAATAACCGAAGCTTTCTCTTTACAATCAAGAGTTAGTTACGATAAGTCTTTCTTTACGTTTGATAAAAAAATGTATGCAGGTAGTGATTTGACTTTTGTTCCTGCAACAGGACGATATATTGTAGAGAAAACAGAAAATACGCAGCAGTACATTGATTTGATTGCAAACTATAACAAAAATATTTCTGAAAATGTTTCTTTAACAGCTTTGTTAGGAACAAGTTTGACAAAATATTCTACCGGAGATCAAATCTTCTTAGATTCAGGAAATGGAACAGGGTTAAACTATCCTAACTATTTTACAATTGCAAACTTTACTTCTACAAATGATATCCAACAATCGGTTTCTAATAGAGAGGTACAGTCTGTTTTTGCATCGGCAAATATTGGGTTCTATAACAAAGTGTTTTTAGATGTAACAGGTAGAACCGACTGGTCTTCTACGTTAGTAAACACAGCATCAGAATCTTTCTTCTACCCATCTGTTGGTTTAACAGGGGTGTTGTCTGATATCATTGAATTGCCTGATGCTATTTCTTTTGCGAAGATTAGAGGTTCTTATGCAGAGGTTGGAAAGGATATTCCTCCTTATGCAACAGTTCCATTAAACTCTATTCCATTAGGTCAAGGGAATTTTGCGAAACCTACTTTTGGTGTAAAAGAAGGAGAAACATTAAGACCAGAAAGACAAAAATCATTTGAAATTGGTACAGAATGGAGATTCTTAGGAAACAGAGTAGGATTTGATTTGACGTATTATAACTCAAAAACAACAGATCAAATATTCTATATCCAAGCAGAGCCAAATACACAAGGATATGTTCAGAATATTGTAAATGCAGGTGAAATTTCTAATGCAGGTATTGAGTTGGTAATTAACGGTAAGCCAATTGTAAATGACAATTTTGTATGGAATTCTTCTTTGAATTTCGCAATGAATAAAAACAAAGTAATCTCTGTACATCCAGATTTAGAGAATGGAGAAGCGGTACTTACTGCTCCAGGGGTGAATGGATATGGATATTCATTAGTTGAAGGAGAAGATTTTGGATCTATTAGAGGTAGATCAGTTGTTAGAAATGAACAAGGGTTGCCAATTGTAACAGATGACGGAGCAGGAAACTTAACGATTGAATCTACAGATTTTGAAACAATAGCACATGCTCAACCAGATTATACTTTAGGGTGGAACAATAATTTTGAATACAAAAACTTTAACGTAAGCTTTTTGATTGATGCAAAAGTTGGAGGTAGTGTAGTAAGTGTTACCGAAGCAGTAAATGACTTTTATGGAGTTTCTCAAGCTTCTGCTGATACAAGAAATACCAACGGAGGTATGGTGAACGTAGTTGATACTGATGGGAATGCATTGCAAATGACAGCTCAAGACTACTACTTGAAAACAGGAGGTAGAGCAGGTATGTTAGGGGAATATGTATATGATGCGACAAATGTAAGTTTAAGAGAGTTTTCTGTAGGATATAATTTAAACTTTAAAGAAAGTGTGGTAAAAAACCTAAGACTTTCTTTGATTGCAAACAACCTTTTCTTCCTTTACAAGAATGCACCATTCGATCCGAATATTGCGGCTAGTACAGGAAATGGATTGCAAGGAGTTGACATCTACGGTCAACCTTCAACAAGAAGTGTAGGATTAAATGTTAACGTAAATTTCTAAGACGATGAAAAAATTAATAAAATATACTTTAGCTTCTATGATCGCACTGACTTTAGTGGATTGTACTAGCGACTTTGAAAACATCAATACAAACCCAGCTGGGGTTTCTACTGAGAGTTTGACACAAATGAATAACCATATTGGAGGTTCTTTTACTCCTATGTTTTTAAATGTAATGAATGTAACTCCAGCATGGAACTTTCAATTACAGCAAAACTTAAATGGAGATGTGTATTCTGGTTATATGACACCACCAACACCATTTGCTGGTAATGTAAAC
Organism: Flavicella sp.; assembly: GCF_029238425.1. GTDB lineage: Bacteria > Bacteroidota > Bacteroidia > Flavobacteriales > Flavobacteriaceae > Flavicella. Next base: position 10,200 of record NZ_JAQWGB010000024.1, on the reverse strand, counting down.
AACATGACGTATTCTTTAGTAGATGGATGGAATGGATTTCCATGGTCTGATGCTTATGGAAATGTAATGCCATTTGTTTTAGATATTAAAAATGCAGTGGAAAATGGAGGAGATCCTGCAGGTGTTAAATTTGTGCATTTAGCTGATATTATTAAAGTAACAGCAATGCATCGCGTTTCTGATGTTTATGGACCAATTCGTTATTCTAAATACGATGATTTTGCTACTACAGGGGAATATGATTCGCAAGATGTTGCCTATGCTACTTTCTTTGCAGAGTTAGAGGAAGCCATTGAAGGTTTAAAGGCTTTTGAGGCAGATACTCAATTTGTCCCTTTTGATATGTCTTCTTTAGAAGGAGATATTGCTTTGTGGAGAGCTTTTGCCAATTCTGTAAGATTGCGTTTGGCAATAAGAATTGCTAAGGTAGACCCTGCACTTGCAAAAACACAAGGAGAATTGTCTTTAGCATCTGATGCTGGATTATTGGAATCAGATATGTTTATCAATACAGGTTTTGCACATCCATTGACTGTGATTAGTGGATCTTGGGGAGATATTAGAATGGGAGCTGAAATGGAATCTATTTTAACTGGGTATAACGATGGTAGAATCGAGAAATATTTTAGCCCTGCAGAAGATGAAGATTTGGCCGGAGCCTACAAAGGAATCCGTATGGGTATCGAAATTGAAGCCAAAACAGAATATGGAGCACACTCTGCTATCGGTTCTGTGATTGAAGGAGAAACAATGCAATGGATGTCTGCTGCTGAGGTTGACTTTTTACAAGCAGAAGCTGCTTTGAGAGGTTGGACTGGTGCAGGAACAGCGGCTACTCATTATGAAAATGGTGTAACGGCTTCCTTTGCTCAGCATGGAGTTGCAGATGTGGCTACTTATTTGGCAGACAATACAAGTACTCCAGCAGATTTTGTAGATGCTTTAAATAGTGATAATGATATTATTTATGCTAGTGATGTTAAGATCGCATATGATGCAACAGGTACAAATGAGGAGCAGTTGGAGCAAATTATTACTCAAAAGTGGATTGCTATGTTTCCTGATGGTCAAGAAGCTTGGTCTGAATTCAGAAGAACTGGATATCCAAGAATATTCCCTGTGATGGTGAATAATAGTGGAGGTACTATTGATACAGATATTCAAATAAGAAGAATCAATTTTGTAGAAAGTGAAAGAAACACCAACGGAGCAAATGTAGACATTGCTGTAGGATACTTAGGTGGTCCAGATACAGGAGGTACACGTTTATGGTGGGATGTTGCTGGAAGCAATTTTTAAAATATAACCACTGGTTATTTTAAGTTAGGTAGTTTCGATTAGTGATAAGCGGGAGTCGTAAAAACCTCCCGTTTTATGAAAGAAACTGAAAATGAAAAAGCTAAACTAATTAAAATGTCGAAAAAAAATAATATCGCATATAGTCCAGCTGGGAAATTTGAAGAGACAAGGTTTGAGAAAATTCACAATGTAATTTTTGATGATTCTAAACAGGCTTCTGTTGAAGTTGCAAATGAAATTGCTAGTTTAATTAAAATTAAAGCAAGCGAGAACAAATCATGTGTACTTGGGTTGGCAACTGGTTCAACACCGATAAAAGTATATGAGGAATTGATCCGATTGCACAATGAAGAAGGTCTTAGTTTTCAAAACGTGATTTCTTTTAATTTGGATGAGTATTATCCAATGAATCCTGAAGATATACAGAGTTACTATTATTTTATGCATGAATACCTATTCAAGCATGTAGATATATTGCCTGAAAATATTAACATTCCTGATGGTTCCTTACAGGGAACAGATTTACATCAATATTGTATTGATTACGAATTAAAAATTAAGGAATTAGGAGGTATAGATTTTCAATTGTTAGGAATTGGTAGAACGGGGCATATAGGGTTTAATGAACCAGGATCTCATTATAATTCTGGTACTAGAACAATTACTTTAGATTCTATGACAAGGGAAGATGCTGCACCTTCATTTCTAGGGTTAGACAATGTACCAAGAAAAGCCATTACTATGGGAATTGGTACCATCACTAAGGCAAAAAGAATTGTTTTATTGGCTTGGGGGATCACCAAGGCAGAAATTATCAAGAAAACTATTGAAGGAGAAGTTACTTCTTCTGTGCCTGCAACGTATCTTCAAAATCAAGAGAACACCACTTTTATTTTAGATAGGGAAGCTTCTTCTGAACTGACAAGGAATAAAACACCTTGGCTGGTTACCTCATGTATATGGACGGAGGATTTGAAGAAGAAAGCCATTTGTTGGTTGAGTGAATTGTTGCAAAAATCCATTCTTAAATTAACAGACAAAGATTATAATAATAATGGAATGTCTAGTTTGATTGCGGAAGAGGGAAGTGCCTATGAATTGAATATAGAAATGTTCAATGCATTGCAAAACACCATTACAGGTTGGCCGGGAGGAAAGCCAAATTCTGATGAAACAAAACGGCCAGAAAGAGCAACTCCAGAAAAAAAACGCGTAATTATATTTAGTCCACACCCGGATGATGATGTTATTTCTATGGGAGGAACTTTTGATAGACTGGTAGAACAAGGTCATGAGGTGCATATCGCATACCAAACGTCAGGAAATATTGCAGTTTCAGATGATGAAGCATTAAAATTTGCTGAGGTTACGGGATATATGAATGTTCAGTCTGATTTGATGAAGGGGATAATAAATGATATTCAAAACAAACAGCCTTATAGTATAGATAGCTCTGAGACAAGAAAACTGAAAGGAATGATTCGTAGAGGAGAGTCCCTTGCAGCAACACGTTACATGAGTTTGCCTGATGAGAATGTTCATTTTTTAGACCTACCATTTTACGAAACAGGTAAGGTTAAGAAAGGAAATCTTAGTAGAGCAGATATTGAGATTATCAATGATTTGATTACTGAAATCAAACCCCATCAGATTTATGCTGCTGGTGATTTGGCGGATCCACATGGAACCCATAAAGTTTGTTTGGATGCTATTTTTGCTTCTTTAGAAGAATTGAAATCCCAAAAATTTATGAATGATTGTTGGGTTTGGTTGTATAGAGGTGCTTGGCATGAGTGGGATACCCATGAAATTGAAATGGCGGTACCGATGAGTCCGGATCAAGTTTTGAAAAAGCGTCATGCTATATTTTTCCATCAGTCTCAAAAAGATGGGGTTATGTTTCAAGGAGATGATTCCAGAGAATTTTGGGTTCGTGTAGAAGATAGAAATAGGTTGACTGCTAATAAATATAACCATTTAGGTTTGGCCGATTATGCAGCGATAGAAGCCTTTAAACGTTATCACTTCTGATGAAAATATTTGTTATAGGATTGCTATTGGTGTGCCTCTCTTCTTGTGAGGAAGAACATAAAAATACCATTGTTGGCACCTGGGAATTACAAACAGGAATTGTTATTAAGAATAAGGATTCTGTAGCAACAGACTATACAAAAGGACAGCGGTTGATAAAAATTATAAATGATACTCATTTTTCGTTTTTACGACACGATTTGAAAAAAGGAACAGATACTACCAGTGTTTTTATTGCTGGTGGAGGTTCCTATAGCTTTGATGGAAAAACATATAAAGAAAAACTTGAATTCTGTACTGGAAGAAGTTGGGAAGGAAAAGATTTTTCTTTTGAAATCGAGTTTAAAAACGACACATTAATCCAAAGAGGATTTGAAAAAAACGTAGCCATAGGTGTAGATCAAGAAATTATTGAAACCTATGTAAGAACCAATAAATAAAACCATGAAAAACTATCTAAATATATTGTTTTTGGGTTTAGGGATGTTATTTCCTTTTTCAATGTCTGCTCAGCAGGCGGAAGAAAAATTGAATCTAATGCCTTGGCCTCAAAAAATTGAAATAAAAGAAGGTACGTTTTTATTACATAAAGATTTTAACCTAAGTATTAAAGGAAGCTATGATGATAGAATTCTTTCCTATTCAAATTCTTTTTTAAGAAGACTTGATGGAAGAACCGGCTTGTTTTTTAACCAAGGAATTATTGATAAAAACACTTTATTCTCAGAGAAAGCAAGTTTAAAAATTGAAATTGAAAGAGCAGGAAAAGTTGAGTTACATGAAGATGAATCTTATACTTTAGATGTTTCTGAAGATGGAATAGTTATAAAAGCAATTACAGATCTCGGAGCTATTAGAGCTTTGGAAACTCTTTTGCAATTGCAAACCTATTCAGCGGATAACTATTATTTTCCATTTGTCTCTATTACGGATGCGCCTCGTTTTCCTTGGAGAGGATTGATGATTGATGTCTCTCGTCATTTCCAACCGGTGCATGTAATCAAAAGAAATTTAGATGCCATGGCTGCGGTAAAGTTGAATTTATTTCATTGGCACCTTTCCGATGATCAAGGCTTTAGAGTAGAGATTAAAAAACACCCAAAACTTACAGAGATGGGGTCGGATGGTGATTTTTATACTCAAAGCCAAATTAAAGATGTGGTTGCATATGCTGCTGCAAGAGGAATTCAAGTGGTGCCAGAAATTGATGTGCCAGGTCATGCCTCAGCATTATTAACAGCTTACCCTGAATTGGGCAGTGCAGTTAGAGAAAATTCAATTGAAAGAAATGCGGGTATATTTGATCCAACTTTAGATCCAACAAATAAAAAAACATACAAGTTGTTGGCAGATATTTTTAAAGAAATGGCAGATTTGTTTCCTAGTCCTTATGTTCATATTGGTGGAGATGAAAATGAAGGTAAAGATTGGGACAATAATCAAAGTATTCAAGACTTTATGGTAAAGAATGATTTACAATCAAATCATGATTTACAAACCTATTTCAATATTAAACTTCAAAAAATTCTTCAGAAAAATGGGAAGCAGATGATCGGTTGGGAAGAAATTTTGACACCAACAATTCCTACATCAGCAATTATCCATTCTTGGAGGGGAGAAAATGAGGGCTTACCTGCAAAACAGTCTTTAGTGAATGCTGCTAAAAATGGAAATCAAACGATATTATCAAACGGATATTATATTGATTTGATGTATTCTGTAGAGGACCATTATACCGTAGATCCTATGCCAGATTCTGATTTGTCGGAAGAGGAAAAAAATAGAATATTAGGTGGTGAGGCAACCATGTGGAGTGAGTTAACTTCTTCTAAAAGTATCGATTCAAGGATATGGCCTCGCACGGCTGCAATTGCAGAACGTTTTTGGTCGCCAAAAGAAATTGTGTCTATAGAGAGTATGTATAGAAGGTTGGATGTTATAAACTACCAATTGGAGGAATTAGGATTGCACCATATTTCTAATAGAGAGGTTGTTTTTAGAAATTTAACCCATAATCAAGCGACAGCGTCAGTTAAATTTTTATCGGATTTATGCGAGCCTTTAAAGGGCTATACAAGAAATAAGGATGGGGTAGAATATCAAATGTACTCTCCGTTTACATTGTTTGCGGATGCTTGTATTGCAGATGCCCAACAGAAAAGAGTTTTCGCATCTTTAGTTTCTAGTTATGTGTCAGAAGGAAACAATGCAGCTGCATTACGAGATGTTTTGATCGGTTGGAAAAACAATCATGAAGAGTTCATGAAATTAAAGGGGAATCCAAAATTAAAGCAGTTGCAACCGATGTCTGAAAATCTGGCAATTGTTGCTGAATTGTTATTGAATAGTATGGAGGCAACAAGCAAGAATGAAGATCAAATTAAAGCTTTGGAGGAAGCGATTATTAAATTGAATACGAATGAACTTGATGTTGAGGTTGCAATCATTGATAGCCTAAAGGAGTTGATAACACATTTGAAAAATAAAGAATATTCTGATCCAAAGATTATTCTTGAAGAGATACAGTGAGTTTAGTATGTTTAGTTTGGTGTCCCAAATAGAAAGAGATTTCTATTTGGGATTTTTTTTGTCTTTTGTTATTCTTGGTATTTAAATACCGACAGCCTATCATTATTATTAAACAATATAAAATGTGGTATGCCCTGAATTTCTATTTGTTTTATAGCTTTTGTATTCTTATTTGTAGGAAAGAAGGAAGTGCTTTCGCTTTTCAATTCTTTGTTGTCACTATTTAAAATAAATCCTTTGGAAGCGTCATATCGTATGGTTTCTACTTCAGCTTCATAGATATTTCCGACTCCAATAATATCCATCAATTGATTCTTTTTATTTTTCTGGATAAGAAAAGCTAAGGTAGGACCAAATTGGCAATTGTTAGGAAGTTTGATTTCTTTGAAATTTTTGTTTCCTTGGTTCTCTAAGAAGACAGAGGCAAAGGTGTTTGTATATAAATGATAAGCTTTTTCTAGTTTTTCTTTACCGTAAATTTGATCTAAGGTTGCATTGGCAAATTGGTTGTAGGTCGCTATTTTTTTTCCTAAAAATGGCGTTTGTTCCGTTGAGCATTGTTTTCCTCTGACCGGTACTAAATTTCCATTTAAAGTTTTGCTAAGAATAATATCGAAACTAGAATTGTTGTCAAAATAATCAGCATAAATATGAAGTGGTTTTTTAGGATTTGCATGGAATTTATTGTTGAGTCCTAGGTTTCCAATAAAATAATCTTGATCTCCATCTCCGTCATAATCAAAGCCTTTTATAGATTGATACCAACCTTTGTTTTTATCCAATGCAGGCAATGCTAGTTTTTTAAAATGACCATGGTTATTTTCAAAAATAGTAATGGATTGCCATTCAGCGGCCAGTATTAAATCTTGATCCCCGTCATTATCAAAATCACTAAAAATGCTTTGATTGATCATTCCAAAATTCCTCAATTCTTTTGCGAAAGAATCCGTTATGTCTGTAAAAACACCGTTGTTGTTTTGCAATAAAAAGGAGTCTGGTGCCATAGGATATTTACCTGGTATAACCCGTCCTCCAATAAAAATATCTAAATCATCATCTTGGTCAATGTCCGCAACCGTTATGGATTTAGTAGAGGATAACATTTTCGGTAATTTTCCAGCGGAAAAACGTCCATGCCCATTATTAAAATAAATTCGATCCTGGAGTAAAGGTGAGTTTTCTTTCAACTCATAACCACCACTGGACACTATTAGATCTAAATCGGAGTCACCATCCGCATCGAAAAAAACCGCGTTTTGATCTTCATATTTCGCATGTTTTTGGAAAATAGGATTGCTCAATTTAGAGAATTTTCCATTGTTATTTTGTAAAAAAATGACACCTGGTTTCCCAAAACCATTTCCTAAAAATAAATCCTGTAAGCTATCATTATTAACATCTCCCACTGCGATCGCTCTACTTTGTGTTGATTGCTTTTGTGGCAATAAAAGTTGCAGACTGTAATCATTAAAATTATTTTCAAAATGCCTGTAGTCAATTCCTAGTTCCGTTGAAGAAATTTCTTTAAAGACATTTTTGACTTCAGGTTTTTTGTATTGCTTAGCTTTGATGGTGTAATTGAACTGAATCCATTGGTTCGCTGCAATTTGATATTGTGTTTCGGTGGTTTTATCTGGCCAAACGACTTGGATACTATCAACAGATTTTATATCACCTATGCCAAAGTTAAGCGTTGAACTGATGCTTGATTGATAACCTCTGCTTGTATTTTGCGTAAGGAGTTGTTGTTGGTTTTTCTGATACAGAATCACCTTTGCTCCCAATGCATTTTGGTTTTTCGAAGGTCCGTTAAGACTTACTTTGATATAATTATTTTGACTGTTATTTTTATAAATAAAAGCATTCTCGTTTTGATTGTTTACAACTAGATCCAAATCACCATCATTATCAAGGTCGGCATAAGCAGCTCCGTTTGAGTTTATTTTTTCCTCCAAACCAGCTTGTTTCGATTGGTCAGAAAAAAGTAAGTTTTGAGAGTTTACATATAGATAATTATGAAGCTTTTCAGAAGGCATCATTTTGATTGCTTCTTGCAAGGATACCTTTTTTTTATTTTGAATATTGTTTTTCAATTGCGTTCTAAAATCTTGATTAGAAAGATCATTTTCTATTCCATTGGTGATAAAAACATCTTTGAATCCATCATTATTAAAATCGGCAATTAAGGGAGCCCAGCTCCAATCTGTTTTGGATATTCCAGCTAGTTGACCGATCTCACTAAAATGTGTAGCACCGCGATTTAACTGGAGCATATTGGCCATGTATTGGTAATGATATCCAGAGGCTACGAGCTCATTAAAATTATCTGTACTCATGGTAGCCATATTTTTTTTACTGCGTTTGTGGTCAGCAGCTATCATATCTAAAACAATTAAATCTGGTAATAAATCGTTATTGATGTCAGCATAATCAGACCCCATGCTATTTGCAGAGATATGGTTGAAGTAAGTTTTTGCACTTTCTGTAAAGGTTCCATTTTTGTTGTTGATGTAGAGGTAGTCTGGTTGTAAAAAATCATTGGCAACAAAAACATCGGGATAACCATCTTCATTAAAATCGCCAATGGATGCACTTAAGCCCCAGGCAGAATTTTTTATCCCGGATTTTTCGGTGACATTTTCAAAAGTTCCATCGATATTTTCAAAGAATTGATCCGACATTTCAATGATTTTTGTGGGTTCTTTCTCAATGATTGCATTGTTCTTAAAATCGGGTCTGTGATTTACCAAATACATGTCCAAATCTCCATCCAAATCTGAGTCAAAAAAATAGGCTTGTGTAGAAAAACCGGGATGGTCTAACTTGTATTTCTTAGCGGATTCTGTGAAAGTACCGTTTTGGTTATTGATATAAAGTTTATTTTTTCTTTGCGCGCTGTTTCTTAAAGAACCAGATTTACAAACATAGATATCAGGCCAAGAATCTTGATTGATGTCTACTACCGATACTCCAGTGGTCCATCCTTTTGTGTCTTCTACATTGGCTTTTTTTGTAATGTCTTCAAAAGTAAAATTTCCTTTATTTAAGTATAATTTATTTGAGTGTTGGTTGGAAGTAAAATAAATATCATCAAAACCATCTTTGTTGATATCTATAATAGCAACACCGCCTCCGTTATAAATATATGGGTAGTTTAAAAAATTAAAACTTAAGGTTTCTACCACCTTATTACTAAAATCTACATTGGAAGTTGCAACGGGTATTTTTGTAAATAAAAAATTTGTCTTAGTGTTCTTTTCTGGCGACCCTTGAGAGCAAGAAAAGAAAATAAATAGAAGAATGTAGTAACTAAAAAATCTCATAATTCACTTTTTTTAAATTTACAAAGAATTTAAAATCAAATGAATTATGAGAAGTTACTTATGTCTACGTTTTTGAGTTGTTTGTCGATAAATGCGTTTAGTTGACTAACTCAAATTGTGTTTTGATAGGTACACCGTATAAAGACTCTAGGTCGTTTTTGATTTTTTCATAAAATTTAGTCATCGGAGGAACACTAAAATTTTTCCAAAATTCTGGGTGGTAAGGAATCTTGATGTCTCCCATATCTACACCATCTACCATGTTGTCGTTAACGTCTATTTTATCTTTATCTGTGATAACTTCTAACACAAAGGCTTCATGTTTATAGGCAACGGGCATACTTGCTTTAGTTGTTCCTAAAGCAGCTTGTTGTTGAGGTGTTAATTTTTTACTGTGCTTCATTTCACGTTTGTGATAACTTAAGTACAGTTTTCCGTCTTTGTTTTTTTTATAAATGTATACTGCGTTGTTAAGTGTTGTTTCAAATCGGTAAACACTATAGTTGTCTAAACCAATATAAAGTTTTATGCGCAACCATTTTTCTTTTTTGCTCTGACCTTCTACAATAACAACACTTTCACCATCATAACTCGTATCATCTATTTTGGTCCAAGTAAAACTTTTGTCTTTAATTTTTTTTCTTAGAAGATTTTGATCCACCATATATTTTATAGCATGGTCCCATTGTTTTGTTTTTAAAAACCTATAATCAGCAGATTTTCTTCCTTCAACTAATTCGATACTTCTTAAGGTAGAGGAAGAAGGTCCATTGTCTTTTACTTTTAAATAGTGCTCTACAAAAAATCTTGAAACATTGTTTTCAACCGAAGATCTTCTGTAAAGAACATTGTATTGAAAGGTGTTTTTTAAAGTGGTGTTTTTAATATTCTTTACGGCTAATTTTGGGTATTCTTCCGTGGCTAGAATAACGATATCATCAAGTTGCATAATGTCCTCTTCAATGATGATAGTTTTGTCTTCTAGCTGGATAAAATCTTTTATTTGAATTTTAAAGGT
>NZ_JAQWGB010000015.1 GCF_029238425.1 Flavicella sp. | reverse complement strand
CCTTGATCATCTGTCTTTTCTTCCCATTGACTCAATACGGTTCTATGTTCCTCCAATATCTTAGAATAAGTTGGATCTAAAGCCAGATTATTCATTTGGTGCACATCATTTTTCAAATCATACAATTCCTCTACCGGCTTTACTCCAAACCAATGAGCATCTTGATAGGGTGTCAGTTTTCCTTCCTTATGTAACTTTTTTAAATCTTTTACGATAAGCTTTTTATCACGATAACCCGCTTGCATCATAGGTCTTTCTGGAAAATAATTTTTGATGTATCTAAAATCTTTTGAAACCACTGTACGGATTCTATCAATTGTATAATCACAACGATCTCTTGCTCCAATAATATAATATTCCTCCTTTAAATCCTTTGCAAACAAATCACGACCATCTAAATATGCTGGCATTTCTGCACCTCCCATGGCTAATGTGGTGGCAGAAACATCTAACAAAGAAACCAAATCATTTCTAACCTCACCGGCTTTTAAACTAGGTATATCCCCCTTGATCATTAATGGAACTTGCATTCCACCTTCATAACAAAATTGTTTGTGTCTTAAAGAAGTATTACTTCCATGATCAGAAAAGAAAAATATAATTGTATTTTCCAATTCACCATCAGCTTTTAATTGAGCCAATAATTCTTCTACTTTCACATCAGACCCTCGATTGGCATTATAATGATCAGTCCATGCTTTTCGTTGCGACTCTATATTTGGGAAATAAGGAGGCAAAGGAACATCATTCGTTGCCAATTTTTCTCCTCCTCTTACGTACTTTGAATCTTTTTTTCCTCCCATCAATTGCATTTGACCAAACCAAGGCTGATTTTTATCCTTTCTATCAGACCAATTACCAACTTTGTATGACATATAATCTACGGCAAAATTTCCTTGCCATCCATTCATACCGGCAACATATTCTGCCTTGGTTCCTGTATCATACAAAGCTCTTCTATCATAGTGAAAATTATAATCGTCCTTACCACTATTAAATGTAAAGTATCCTGCTTCTTTCATTAACTCCGGAATCGTTTTCAATCCCTTTGGCAATCTAATTCTCAATTCCTCTGGAACCACTTCTCCATTTGTATACCTACTAGATCTATGATTGTGAGTACCAGTAGTTGTTTGCATCATTCCAGTAATCATAGCAGACCTACTTGCAGAACAAACTGGAGCCGTGGCATAGGCTCTTTTAAACAAAACCCCTTCACTTGCCAATTGATCAATTACTGGTGTATGACCCGCGTTTATAGAATCTCCGTAACACCCCATAAACGGAGATAAATCTTCGGCAATGATCCATAAGATATTTGGTTTGTTTACGGTTTCTTTTTTAGATTTTGAAGTCGGCGAACAACTCGTTCCTATTGCTAGGAGCAGAATCATTATCAATAAATTTAATTGCGTTACTCTATTTTTCATTATTATATATTTTTTATAGACTATTGTAATTCATATAATTTTCTGTGTTGTTTAATGGTTTCATCTTGATCAGCATCTACATAGTTTTTGACTTTCCCATAATGCTCTTTGCTCGCCTTTTTTCTAGTTACAGGTACATAAGACTTTAATTGTTCAATTTCTTGCTTATATCTTTTATCCTCTATTAAATTCTTTTTCTCCAATGGATCAGCTTTTACATCATATAATTCTTGAGTACCATTTAGATAACCGATATAGTGTAATTCTTCTGTCAATACAGAAGTCCCCGTTGCAGAAATTGTAATTCCAGGGTGCTTCCATTTTGATTTTTTATTTTTCAATATCCCTGAAAAATCATGACCTTCAATATTCTTTTTAGCAGGCAAATCACATAAGCTTACCAAAGTAGGATATAAATCTAATAAAGATACAGGTTGAGTCGCTAACTGACCTTTCTTCATGCCTGGTAATCTGACCAATAAAGGTGTATGGATTACCTCAGACCATAAGGTACTTTTAAGATATCTTTCCTTCTCGCCTAAATGCCATCCATGATCTCCCCAAATAACAACGATGGTATTCTTTGCATGACCACTTTTCTCAAGAGCATCCATAACCAAGCCTAAGCATCTATCTGCAAAAGAAATACTTGCCAAATAAGCTCTTGTAGCCTCCTTTTCCAAACCATGTTTTTTTACCCACTTGTATTCTCCAGTTGCATAAAAGGCCTGTTTCCCCTTTGGTGTTTTGATATCCAACAAATCCGTTTCATCTATCTCAGGAGCAATTACTTTATTGATATCATACATATCAAAAAATTCTTGTGGAACAAACCATGGCAAATGCGGTTTTATAAAACCAACCGACATAAAAAATGGTTTATCAAATTCTCTTTCAAGTTGTTTCGTTGCCCAATCTGCAACGGCATAATCTACTGTTTCTTCAAAGGTATCTACTGTTGATCCCCAACTTAATTTACTTTTCTTTGAAATAAATTCTGGGCTCTTTTTACCAGAAATAATTCCAGCTTTTGAAGAAGTAAGGTATTTACTATTTGCTTTGTCATTATTATACCTTCTACCTCTTGCAAATTCATCATAAGCCCAAGATCCAAAATCGGTTTTTCCATTTTTTGTGCCATGTTTATGAAATATTTTCCCATTAGATAAGGTGTGGTAACCATTTTTAGAAAAGTATTCTGGTAAGGTTGCGTTCCTTTGTACCACTTCAGAATACAACATATCATGGGCATTTCCATACACCCCACTTGCACTTGGCAAAAACCCAGATAAAATTGCTGATCTAGAGGGTCCACAAATAGGCGCAGCACACACAGCATTTTTAAAAACCATCGCTCCCTCTTTGTAAAATTTATCCATATTTGGAGTTACTGCCTGAGGATTTCCACCCAACGGTCCGATCCAATCATTTATGTCATCAATAGCAACAAACAATACATTCGGTTTCTTTTGTGCATTTATTACCTCTATAAACACAAGGAAAACCACTACTAAAAATTTGTAATTCTTCATTTATCTCTCTTTATTTCGATGCCTATTTCACCGTTATTTTTATGTTTTTTGATTTCAATCCTTTGGAAGTTGCGGTTAGCTTTATAATTCCTTTCTCCCCTTTTTTTGAGCGAACTACCACCAAAGCCATTCCATTGAAAACTTTGCGAGTAGTTACCTGAAAAGATTCGTGATTTGTTGGGTCTCCATTTCCAACCGCAATTATTTCACCGGGTCCTGAAATCTGGTAACTAACCGAATTGTGAGTTCTTGGTACCATCGTTCCTTTTCTATCCGCTATTTTTACCGTAACAAAAGACAGATCCTGACCGTCTGAGTCAATCTCATTTCTATCCGCTTCAAGAAGTACCTTATTAGACTTGCCAGTCGTTTTTACAATATCTTTAGCCCAAGGTTTGCCATTTTTATAAGCAACAACCTTTAATTCTCCATTTTCATAAAGAACATCCTTCCAAATCAATCTATATTCATACTCTCCCTTCTTTTTCTTTCCTAAAGATTTTCCATTTAAAAATAATTCCGCTTCATCGCCTGAAGTATAGACAAAAACTGGAGTCACCTCTCCTACTCTTTCTGGCCAATTCCAATGAGGTAAAATATGAGCCATGGGTAATTCTGGTCTCCACTTGGATTGATATAAATAAAACCTATCTTTCGGAAACCCACATAAATCAACAATTCCAAAATAAGAACTTCGAGGGGGTATTTGTTTCCCCATTTTTGCCAGTTCTGCCTTCATCCTTGCTTTTTCAGCTGGATCAGAAAAGTTCAATAAATTTGTTTTATCCTTATTATAGGGTGTAGGCTCTCCAATATAATCAAACCCTGTCCATACAAACTCTCCAAAAACCCATGGAAATTTATCTTGTGCCTCAAACTCAAGATCTGGTCTATATGCCCAATTAGGTGCTGAATAATCATAACTACTCACTTGAAAGTAGCCACCATTACCGCTTTTTTTATTATCAAAATTTACCGGAAAAAAATATTCACCTCTGGAACTTATTGTAGATGCCGTTTCACTTCCATATAAGGGTAAATTTGGATTTTCTTTTCTAAACTGCTCATACATATGAGGCTTGTAATTGAATCCAAAAACATCAGCCGTTTTCTGGAATCCATTCGTTGCGGCTTCCGGTCGGCTGTTCCCAAAAGTTGTGGGTCTTGTAGTATCTACCGAACGAATAATATCTGCCAATTTTGCTGCCATCGGAGCATCATTGCCTTCTCTTAATTCGATCAACTCATTTCCTGTACTCCACATTACCACCGAAGGATGATTCCTATCTCTTTTCACCATGGTTACCAAATCTCGTTCATGCCAAGCACCAAACAAACTTGCATAATCATTATCGACTTTTTTCTTAGCCCAAACGTCAAACGCCTCTACCTGAACTAATACCCCCATTTTATCGCACAGTTCTAGAAACTCTGGTGCCGGAGGATTATGTGATGTTCGTATTGCATTGACTCCAAATGACTTTAATATTTCAATTTGTCTTTCAATGGCTCTCACATTTACCGCTGCTCCTAATGGACCTAAATCATGATGCTGACAAACACCATTCATTCTCACTTTTTTCTCATTTAAGAAAAAACCATCCTTGGTATATTTTATAGATCTAATTCCAAAATCAGTCTTGTACACATCTACAACTTTTCCATTTTTAATTAGTGATGTCTTTACCGAATACAAATTCGGATTTTCTAAATCCCAAAGAGCTGGATTTGTAATTTTAATAAGACTCGGTTCATAATAAAAAACCTTTTGTTCTGATATTATATTAGATTTTTCTCCTTTTCTAAAAACCTCATGCAACACTTCCAAGCCTTGAGTATCTCCAGAAATTTCTGTTTCAATTCGAATCAATGCTTCCTCTGCTGACACTTTTGGCGTGGTAACAAAGGTTCCCCATTGTGCAACATAAGTACTATTGGTTTTAACCAATCTAACGTTTCTGTAAATTCCTCCACCAGGATACCAACGTGATGAATTTTCTTTGTTATCCAATCGAACTGCGATCGTATTCTTTCCTTCTTTTAAATATCTAGAAATATCAAAACCAAAAGAAGAATAACCATAAGCCCAATCACCAACATAACCACCATTTATCCAAGTACTCGTATTTGACATCGCTCCATCGAACTCTACAAAAATCTTTTTTGTAACATCGTTCTCTGAAACTGTAAATTCTTTTCTATACCAACCTATCCCAGCCCAAGGCAACTTCCCTGTCTGATTGGGTAAATCTGCTCTAAAAGGTCCTTCAATCCCCCAATCATGCGGTAAATTCAAAACTCGCCAAGAAGTATCATCAAAATCAACCTCATCCATATTCTCAGGTTCAGCAAGCGTTGTCCCATCTGGCATTGCTCCAAAACGAGCAAATCGCCAACTATCATTAAAAGAAATGATTTCTCTCGTTTGGCTGTACAGAGAAAAAGCTGCTAACCAAAATACGGTTATTAATACTGTTTTAAATATTCTTTTCATATTCTCAATATTGTTTTCAAAAAGTAAATTACTGAATTATCTTAGCTCTAACCTAGCCGATATTATTCCTTTGATAGCAATTAATTAACTGTTGTAACCTTAGAAACCCTAACATCAATATAGGTTTTCATCATATTCTCTATTCTATTTTTATGCTTTGAATCTTCTATTAAATTCCTAGAAGAATCTTCAAATAAATTGGACTCTAAATCATACAATTCAATCGGAGTTAAATTCTCTAAAACACCAGGTTTTTTTCCTTTCAAAATAAGTTTCCATTTCCCATCTCGAATAGCATAGGTCGGACCACCTTTTGACTGATGCATAAGATAAATATGTGCTGGTTTTTCTGTTTTTTCACCTTTAAAATAAGGCAATAAATTTGCTGAATCAAAAACCTTCGATATATCTAACTTTTGTTGTGACAACGCCGCAATTGTAGCAACCATATCTTGACCAACTACAGGTTCATTAGAAATAGAATTTGCTTGTATAACCCCTGGCCATACAGCAATAAAAGGGACTCTATGCCCTCCTTCATAAATAGATCCTTTACTTCCATTTAACCCATTACTGGTATCGTGCCCCGCTTTTTTCATATTTTGATCAAAAGACAAACCTCCATTGTCAGAAGTAAAAACAAAGAGTGTATTTTCATAAGCACCAGTCTTTTTCAAAGCTTCTATTATCATTCCTACCTGAATATCTAACTCATATATCATATCACCATGAACTCCAGGAGTTGTCCCGGCTACTTTATTACCATCTAGCATTGCAGGTGGCGTATGAGGAATATGTACTGCTTGACTACAATAGTATAAAAAGAATGGTTTTTCGGAACCCTTCTGTTTTTTGATATAAGCTACCGTTTTATCCACTAAAATCCCTCCGGCTTCAGTTGGATCCCAATTAGAATCTCCGATTCCTCCTCGATCATTATGTTTTTTAGAAAACTTATAGCCATTCTGAACCGAATTAATTTCTTTTAAAACAGAATTTGATTTTATTTTCATCCATTCCCTGTTTTCATAAAAAGCGAAAGGTTTATTTTGAATTCCCTCAGGCAGTTCTACAGCATAATCAAAACCATAGCTAAGTGCCCCTCCAGTCTCCTTTTTATAATCTACCTTTTTCCCTTTTATCCAAGAACCTCCAAATCCCCATTTCCCAAAAAACGCAGTATTATAACCACCTTTTTTCGCAATTCTAGCCCCGGTTGTAAAGTTATTTTTATCAATCAAAGCATCTGCGTTTGCTGTCCAAACTCCATAAGGTTTTTGATTTCTATAAGAATAATTCCCTGTCATCATAGAAAATCTAGTAGGTGCACATAAAGAAGCAGGTGAATGTGCATCAGAAAAGCGCATCCCCTCTGATATTAATTTATCAATATTTGGTGTCATTACCGCTGGAGCCGTTTTTGAACTTTGTTTATGGTAAAAACTGATATCGCCTAAACCAATATCATCTGCCATCAAAACAACAATATTTGGTTTTACAACTTTCTGAGCTTGTATAGAAAATATGTTCAACACCAATGAAATACAAAAAATTACTTTTCTCATTATATTCTAATTTACATCTATTTACTGTAAAATTAACCTCAAAGAATCTTACAAGTGTCTTTGCAAGTCTAAACCTTGTCTCTTTAGATAAAACCCGCATCTTATTCCACAAAAAAAGGTTTCAGTGAATACTGAAACCTTTTTATAAATCAACATTTATTTTTTATCAAGCAACTTCTTTATGGGAAGTATTATTTTTTCTAGAAACTATCGTCCATATAGAAAGGCTTATTGCTACTAAAACCCCAACACCCACAGATACAGCGTATGACAAACCAAAACCTTCTGGTGCCACTAAAATATAGGAAATAATTACGGTAGTCATAAATGCCGAAGGAATCAAAACGAAGATAAATTTGCTGCCCCTATCTTTCATATAAACTGTTGCTGCCCATAAAACGATTGTTGCCAATACTTGATTAGACCAACCGAAATACCTCCATATAATTGCAAAATTCACTTTTGTCAAAACAAAGGCTATGACAAACATTGGAATCGTTACATACAATCGTTTAATCAGTTTGCTTTGGTCTATATTGAATGAATCTGCAATCGTTATTCTTGCACTTCTAAAAGCAGTATCCCCTGAAGTAATTGGTGCAGCAACCACACCGAAGATGGCTAAAACCCCTCCTATTTTCCCGAGCATAGTATTGCAAATGATATTAACTACCCATGCAGCATTATGACCTTCTTCTGACATAGTTTCCGCTAACTGCTCTATTCCACCAAAAAATGCCATAGCAACTGCCGCCCATATCAATGCCACAATTCCTTCGGTAATCATAGCTCCCATAAACACTTTTTTCCCATCCATCTCGTTAGAAATACATCTTGCCATTAAAGGGGATTGGGTAGAATGAAAACCTGATATTGCACCACAGGCTATGGTAACAAACAACATAGGAAACAAAGGATATTTTTCTGGATTGTCATGAATATTTGTAAATGCATCCATCGTTAATTCAGGTACCGTATAATCTCCTAAAACTAAAGTAAAAAACAAACCAACCGCCATTACCAGAAGGCACATACCAAAAATTGGATATATTTTACCGATCAATTTATCAATAGGAATTAAGGTTGCTAAAATATAATATAGAAATATTCCCGATATTAAAATAGTTACATTGAAACCAGTCAATTCTTGTAAAATTGAAGCAGGTCCTTTGACGAACACCACTCCAACAATAATCAAAAGTCCGACCGAAAAGTAACGCATAAAATGTCTTACACCTTGTCCTAAATACCGTCCAACAATCTCAGGAATACTTTGCCCTCCATGTCTCATCGACAACATTCCTGAAAAATAATCATGTACAGAACCTGCAAAGATGGATCCGAATACAATCCAAAGAAATGCAGCTGGCCCCCATAAAGCTCCGGCAATGGCTCCAAAAATTGGACCTAGTCCCGCAATATTTAAAAATTGAATTAAAAATATTTTACTCAACTTCATTGGAATAAAATCTACTCCATCTTGTTTGCTAATCGCTGGTGTGATTCTATTTGCGTCAGCACCAAATGTTTTTTCAACGAACTTTCCATAAATAAAATATCCTGCAATTAAGATACCAATACAAACAAACAATGTAATCATAATTCAATTTTTAACTTTTTGCAATGCAAGTATATCAATTTACTTTCAAAGCATCAATAGACAAGCCATCATCTTCTAAGGTGGTTATTCTAATTGTATTTGCTCCTTTACCCAAAGTAACATTTACTTTATACACATCCCAAACTGTTCTATATTTAGCAGTAGCAGGAAGTTTAATCTCTTTGCTTTCATCATTTATGCTTAGCAATACTTTGTATTCTTCTCTAATTTTATTCAAGGCACTATATCGAATTTCTAATTCAAACTCCCCTTCGCTACCATCATTTTCTTGATACCATTCAATATAACCTCCACTATTTCTTCCAAAATCTACATAACCTTTTCCGGTAAAACCTTTTCCTTTATTGGAAACGATCGCATCATTATAAGAAGCATCTTCTGCTTGATCACCACCAGGCACAGCGGCCAAAGCTTTTGCGTCCCATACAAAACCTTCACCTTCCTCAAAACTTTCTTCTAAATATTGCACTGTCCCACCATAGATAACTATGGCTTTGACTACCGTACCCATTTCAACCGCAAAAGGCTTGTTATACTCGCGTGATTTCGTTGTCGGTCTTGACCCATCGGTTGTATAATACACTTTTAATTTCCCTTCGGCCTTGACTCCACGCAAACCAATAGTTTTTACATCAATACTAACTAAATTAGAACTCACTCGTTTCTTTTCTCCTAAAATAGAACTTGCCAACAATGTAATTCCGCCAATATTTGAAGTTGATTCCACATATGCTCTTGTCAAACCAAAAAATGCAATCCTATCTTTTGCTTCAAAATGCTTTTCAACATCTATCGGACTTCCATTATCTAACGCACGAATTTTTCCATTTCCTATTACAGAAAAGGCCGTTCTGTTTTCTCCATAAGGATAAAAATTACCTTCAGCATCTGTTGTAGCAACACGAACTTGAACAATGTCGTGTTTTTCATTCGATAACGATTCTCCATCAATCGACAATTCAATTTTTGACGGAGATCCAGCTGTTTTAATACTTTTTTCAGTAACCCTTATTCCATTTTCGTATGCAACAATTAGCAGTTCTCCTGGTTGCCATGGTACCAACCATTGACAAGCCATTTCATTCCATTTACTACCAGGCTTTTTTCTACCAAGAGACACATCATTTAAAAACAATTCCACCTCTTCATAATTGGTATAGGCCCAAATTGGAATTTCAGTTCCCAATTTCATTGTTGGATGTGTCCAATGCGGAAAAACGTGTAACATGGGCTTGATGGTCCATTGACTTTGATACAAATAATACAAATCCTTTTCGAAGTTTGCCATGTCAATCGCCCCACCCATAAAAGATTTGAAAGGCCAACCACCATGAACATACGTAGCTTCTCCTATATAATCATGTCCAGTCCATCTAAAAGAGCCTGCATAATTTGGTATATCTCTTAACTTCTCAATATTCTGTCTAGAAGTCAAACGCACCATAGCATTATCATAGCTAGAGTTGAATATTTGCTTGTAATTTTGTTTTCCAGAAGCTCCCGTCCAATCATAAGTAAATACTTCTTCTTTTGTCAAATCAGGATATTCATAAGGCTGTTGTCTTTTGTTTGGATATCCATCCCTGTACCAAGTTTTGGTTCTATAAAAACCTCTTACCTGCCAAGTATGTGTATTTTCAGTACCGATAAATACTCTCTCTTTTTCAAGGGTATCAAACCAGCCCATTTTTTCACTACTTCCATTCACTCCAAACACATCCATATATTCAGATCCTGAGTGGCCCGAAGTAACAGGCCTAGTAGCATCCAATTCATGACAGGCCTTTACTAAATCAGCTCCTACCTCACCATGTGTTTCATTCCCCACACTATAAATCACAACCGATGCATGATTTCTATCTCTTTTAATCCAATCAGAAAGATCTCTTTTCCACCATTCATCAAAAGCATGCGCACCATAATCATTGGCTGCCTTTTTCATCCAACCGTCAAATATCTCATCCATCACAAGCATCCCCATTTCATCACACATCTCATAAAACTGAGGTGTTTGAGGATTGTGAGCGGTTCGGATTGCATTACAACCCATGTCTTTTAGTTGCTGAATTCTATATCTTAAAATTTTATCAGGAACGGCAGCACCTAATGCACCTGCATCTTGATGATTACAAACTCCTTGCAGCTTCACATTCTTTCCGTTGATCCACATTCCTGTTTTTGGTTTCCACGCAACATCTCTTACTCCAAATTTTGTTTCCACCTTGTCAACTAAGGTTTTTCCATTATAAACCTCACTAACAAGTCGATATAAATTTGGGTCCTCTACAGACCATTGTGCAGGGTTCTCAAGTGTTAACTCCTGTTGAACAGTATCTAAAATATGTTTTTTAAGTTTCAATTTTTGATCCGTTTTTGAAACCAAATTCCCTTTAGCATCAAACACAGATGAAATCAATTTAACTTTTTCATTTTCGGATGTATTGTTTTTCAACTCTGATTCAATTATAACTTTATTCCCCGTAGTCTTCACAAAAACGCCAGAAGTAGGTATATGAATTAATTCTTTTACTTTTATCCAAGTATTCGCATAAATACCACTCCCGGTATACCAGCGAGCCGAAGGCTGCTTGTCATTATCTACACGAACGGCAAAGGTGATCGTTTCAGAATCTTTCGCTATATCACTAATATCGTATGAGAAAGAAATCCAACCATAAGGACGTACCCCTAATTTTTTTCCATTTGCCCATACGGTGCTATTCATATACACTCCGTCAAAAGCTATTTCTACGTGTTTTCCTTTCCATTCTTTAGGAACTCTAACGGTTTTTCTATACCATCCGAATCCTGCTGGTAAATACCCACATTGTCCTCCCATAGGATTGTTGATATCATACTGACCCTCAATACTCCAGTCGTGCGGTAGATCTAAAATCCTCCAAGTCTCATCTTTAAAATAAGCTTTCTCTGCTCCTTTGATATCACCAAGACTGAACTTCCAACCTTCATTGAAATTTATAATATCTCTGGCCTGCGTGCTAACAGAAATAAATAACAAAAGGATAAAAACTATTTTTTTCATATTAATTATTCTTGAAACTTTTAAAATCAAATGTAGCTTTTAATTTATTTACCTCAGCATCAATTTTAATTTGACCAGATTTATCTCCAACTCTTAACAATATCGAAGCCCTACCACCTTTGATTTCTATCTCCCCAACATTCAAAATTTCTGCACTTCCTTTTAAGTCTATTTTTAGGTCGGAAAAATAATCCTGTACAATTGTTTGATTTTCATCCACCACATCCACATATAGAAACAGAACGTCATTCACCCCAGCTTGAGGAACTTTCCCACTTTCATCTAATCTAAAACGCAATGCACTTGGTTTTTTGGGTGTTTTAACAACCGTTGTTATGATTTCTTTTCCTGACACCAAACCAATTGCCTTCAATTCACCTGCTTCAAACTTATCCACTTGAAACGTAAATGGTGGATGTGTTAAATTGGTAGTGTTTTTGTTCGTATCCGGTACCTGAGTAGCGATTAACTTCGTATTCAAATACAATGAAACCTCATCACAGTTGCTAAATACTTTTACATCAGTATTTGATTTTTTGTTCCAATAAGAAGCTATTTTTAGCACAGCCCCATCATCCAAATTTCTTTGACTTTGATAAAAATAATATCCAAATTTCGGCAATCTAAAGATATCCATAATACCCGAATATTCTATTTCATCATGATACCCCCTATTGTAATCATACATGACCCAATAACTATCTGAATAGGCCGCCGTATCCATATTATCGTTATGAGATTCTTGTAAATTATGGGCTTGCTGTAAAAGGTTTTTTTCTCCAGAGGAAAGTACTTGTCTACTACTCATTTCTAAACGCTTTGTTTTAGAAAGTTTGTCTTGATTTAACCCTGCATTTGATGAATAATATTCCCAATCCCCATATTCGGAAACAGAATAAGGCTTTGGCTGCACTTCATCATAATGATGCAACAATCTATGCTGACGGGCTTGCAAGAAAATATCATAAACATCATTCATCCAACCACATGAATACACATTTTCACCTGGGTATTCGGCATGGACTATTTCATCTAATTTCTCCATAAAGAAAATAGGCATTTTTGTTTCATTCAATGAAACTTCCCATGCCAATACAGAAGGTCTATTTCTATCTCTACGAATCAAATCTCTCGCAGAGTTATAACAATATTCTCTAAACAAATCATTGTCTAAATAATACTGCCATCCCAATATAGCATCGATAACTACAATTCCCAATTCATCGCAAGCATCCATAAATGCAGGCGATTGAGGATAATGCGACAAACGAATATAATTAAATCCACCTTCCTTTATTTTTTTAGCATCTCTAAATTGGGCATTATCAGAAAGCGCATAACCCACAAAAGGATACTCTTGGTGACGATTTACTCCTCTTAAAAACGTTCGTTCTCCATTGATATATAATTTATTTTCCTTGTCGAACGTAAACTCACGAATTCCAAAACGAGTTGTTTTAGAATCTACAATGACTCCATTTGATAACACCTCAGTTTTCAAATGATATAAATTTGGATTCTTAGGAGACCATAAATTTGCATTAGAAATTTTTAATTCATCCTTAAACTCAAAATCTGAATTAGACTCTAGCGTTTTTTCCTTAGAATTTGATTCCAGAACAAGTTGTTCTTTAAAATAAACCGACTGTACAACTTGGATCGTTCGCTCCTCTTTTTCCTCATTGATTATATGTGTTTTGATACTTACAGTTGATTCTTTTTTTGAAACCACTGGAAATTGAATAAACACACCACCACCCGCAACTTTGTTCGCCAAAACCGGATGTGATATATATACTTTTTCCTTCATGCTTAAGAAAGCTTTTCGGTACAAACCACCATACATGTTAAAATCCAATTTATTCAAAGGCTTTGGCCCTGTGATAGCATTATCTCTGTTGTTCAAACGAATGGCAACCACATTTTTCTGATTCTCAATAATGTATTTTGACACATCAATTACTACGGGTAGGTATCCTCCTTGATGCATTGCAACCTGCTCACCATTTACCCAAATTTGGGAATGATTCATAGCAGCTTCTAACTCTAAAAATATTTTTTTATCTGAAGTACTCTTTGAAGGTTTAAACTCTTTTCTGTACCAACAGATCCCTTGCCATTGATCATTCACAACCAAAGGTTCTATATGTGCAGTATGAGGTAAACTTATCAACTCCCAATCAGAATCGTTAAAATCTCTTTTAGAAAATTCTTCATCAGCAACTTCAGACTCCTCTAAGAGTTTAAACTTCCAATTTGAATTGATTTTAATTTTATTTATCTCACTCTTCTCACATGAAATATTCAATAGAGATATGAGAACTAAACTTAAAAATAGGGTAGCGAATCGTTTCATATGTAATATTTTAATCTTCCTTTCTTTTTAGTATAAGGAAGTAGCTATATCAAAATAACGTTTTTTAAAAAGTATGCATGTCCCTATACGTCTAATTAATGTGTGTTTGCGTAAACGATACTCTAACAATAATTAAATCAAACTAATAAAAAAAAGAAGCATTATCTCTAATGCTTCTTTCCTTTATTTTTTATGGGCTTTTTTATACAAGCCTATTATTCTTTTGTATCCGATTTCTTCACCAGCTTTCATTCTCTCATACTCAGCAGGCATTTCTTTTTGCAGCCATTCTAATATTGCAGGTCCTTTCATTATAAAAGGATCATAGACATCGCTTACCGGTTTCATCTTTTTATCAAAGCGTTTTGTTTCCTTGCGTAACTTTTTTAATACTTTTTTGTATTCCCGGTTGTATGCCAAATTGTGCAATTGATGTGGATCACTTTTCATATCATACAATTCCTCTTCCGGCTTGCTTGATTCAAAAAAAGGTTTTTGAAATTCGTTCAATTCCCCATTTGCATACATTGCCCTCATGATGTGAACCGCTGGCCTGTAAAACTCCAAATACGCTTGATGAGCATCATAAGGAATCTCCGGTTTGTCATTTCTAATATAAGACCAATCCGCAGAGGAAACAGATCTTGATTCCTCTAAAATTTCATCCCATAAATCCCTTGCACCATACACATACTCTCGATCAAAATCTTCGTTAAAAATTGGCTGACCTGTCATGTATTTAGGAACTTCAATTCCTGCATAATCAACTATCGTTGCTGTTATATCCGTAGAGGCAACTACTTTATCAGTCACCAAACCATTCTTTTTGACCATTGGATTATAGATGATCAATGGAATTCTTAAACCTGGATCTTGCAAATAACCTTTCCCTCGGATATTACATCTTCCATTATCCCCTATAAAAACAACAATCGTATTATCAGCCATACCTTTAGCCTCCAATTCCTCAAAAATCATTCCTACCTCAGCATCCATATACTCCACTTGATCCAAGTATTTAGCCCAATCCAAACGAATTGCCGGATGGTCCGCCATATAAGGAGGCAAGGTTAAGGTTTCTGTATCTACAGGGTGGGTAGATTTTTCTCTAACTTCTGTCCACCATGGACCTCTATGTGTTACTTTTAATTGAATTTGCGCAAAAAATGGTTCATCTTCTTTAGAAAAAGTATTTTTTTTATCAAACAATCCAAAATGTTCTTTCCCATCCCAAGGACCAATAGCCTCTGATTTAAAATTCACATCTATTTTCTGACCATACATATACACCTTCTCGTGTCCTAATACGCAAGTGTAACCAGCATCTCTCAACAATTTAGTAAAAGGTAAAAACTGCTCATCCAAAGGTTCATTTCTATTACTTCTGTGATGCTGAGAATTTGTTTTTAATTGATGTGTTCCAACCATCATAGAGGATCTACTTGGTGAACAAATAGGATTGGTGACAAATGCATTGTTGAACAACACCCCATTTTTTGCCATTTTATTCAAATGAGGAGTTTTGACATCGGGCATACCATAACACTCCAAATCCGTACTCATATCCTCTGCCATCAACCAAATAATATTCGGTTGTTTTTGAGCCTGAACCGAATTAAAAACGACAGCTAAAATTGTAATAAAAAATAATCTCTTCATTTTGTTCTATTTAAAAACTCCACCTGAGTTTGGATAATGTTCGTCTTTTACACTCTCTCTTTTTAAGATTTCGTTTGCCTTGGCAACTAATTTAGGATGCTTAGAAGAAACATCATGCTCTTCAAATAAATCGTTCTCTAAATTATAAAGTTCGGTATGATAATTATCTCCATATCTAACCGCTTTCCATTTACCAAATCTTGTCGCCTGTCTAAAACCTTTTACAGATCTCCCTTCTTGAATTTCCCAGTATAAAAAGTCGTGTTTTTTCTGTTTTCCACCTAACAATTCCGGAACTATTGAAATTCCATCTGTTTTATTTGGAACCTCTGCCTTACCAATTTCTCCTAAGGTTGGCATCATATCATAAAACGTAGAGGGATGATTACTTACACCTGGTTGTATTTTTCCTGGCCAATAAGCAATAAAAGGAACTCTAACTCCTCCTTCGTATACATCTCTCTTATATCCTTTTAAATTTCCTGAACTATTAAAAAACGTATAACTATGATGATTTTCATTTGTAGGTCCATTGTCACTAGAGATCAATATCAAAGTATTTTCTAATTCTCCATTTGCTTTTAATTTGTCAAACATTCTTTTGATTTGATCATCTAACATGGTAATTCTAGCCGCATGCCTTCTTTCAATTTCAGGCCACTCCTCTAAATGTTCGTTATACAAATCATTTTTACTTAGGAAAAATTCATGTGCATGCGGAATTCGGTATGACATATATAAGAAAAATGGCTTATCATCCGATTTAGAGTCTAAATAATCAAGGGCAAAATTTGTTCGAAATTCATCCAAACATTTGTAATTATTATAGTTGTAAAAAATTGAATCTTGATCATTATTTACCCAATGCACACGTTCGTCAATTTCTATTCCTTTTTCAGACTCACCCCATTGTTCCTGAACCGCATAATCAAATCCTCTTCCTTTTGCCCACGTACTCATATCTTCTGGAATACCTAGATGCCATTTACCAATCATCGCTGTTTGGTATCCTGAACCTTGCAACATTTCTCCAATGGTTTTTTCTGATTTTTTCAACGGAACACGATCATACTTATCAGCATATTGCCCTTTATTTCCTCGAATACCAACATGACCAGTATGCAAACCTGTCATCAATACCGCTCTTGAAGGTGAACAAACTGAAGTACCAGCATAAAAATCCGTAAAACGCATTCCCTCTGAAGCAATCTTATCTAAAAAAGGAGTTTTAATGACCTTTTGACCATAGGAACCTAGCTCACCATATCCTAAATCATCCGCCAATAAAAAAATGATATTCGGTTTTTTAAATTTATTTTTAGAAACAGAATTCTGCGTTTGTTCCTCTCCACAAGAAACTACTGCTATTAATACAGCAACTGCTAATACAACTTTTGTTACATTCATTTTATTTTTCTTTTAATTGTTCGGGACCAAAGGAAGGCACCGTCTTTTTCTCCCACTTTGCTAAACTTTTCTTTAATTTAGACTCTATTTTTAATCCTTTTCCTATAAGATTTTTCTCTTCAGATCTATCCTTTACCACATTATACAATTGATATTTCCCTGAGTGGTATTTTATCATTTTATAATCACCATTCGTGATAGATGCATATTGATCTTCATAACTTCTAAATCCAAAAAGATTTCTACTTTTAAGATCATTGCCTTTTAAAATAGGCATCAAGCTCATCCCATTAATTTGTTTATCCTTACATTTTTTACCAGAAGCTATCTCTACCAATGTAGGAAATACATCTATGGATTGTACAGGTGTATGACAAACCGTATTCGGCTTTGTTACACCTGGATAATAAATCATAAAAGGAACTCTTGCTCCTCCTTCAGCCAAAGTATCTCCTCCTTTTTTACCTCCTCTTAAAGGAGCATTAGAATACGCACCTCCCTGATCTGATAAAACTATAATAACCGTATTATCAGCAATACCTTTTTCCTCTAAAGCCTGTCTTACGCGCCCAACAGACTCGTCCATTGCTTCTACCATTGCATGATGATCCGCATATTTCCCTTTAAAACCACGTTCTTTATATTTTTTCAACAAATCTTTTCTTCCTACAGAAGGTCCATGCACAGAATAATACCAGAAGGATAACATAAAAGGATCCTTTTTATCATAGCCTTTTATAAAGTCCACCGCACCTGTTGTTAATTCGTCTGTTAGATAGTCTCCTTTTTTATATGCATCCATAAAATTTCTAGGATCTCCACCTTTAAAAAACGGGTAGTAATAACTTTTTGGATGCCCATGATCTGTAACTCCAAATTCTTGATCAAAACCTTGATCAATCGGATATCTACCATCATGTCCTAAATGCCATTTCCCAATAAACATATTGTAATACCCAAATTCTTTCAACCTTTCAGCATAAGTAATTTCTTCTAAAGGCAAATAATTTAGAGAAGGCATCTGAACAGGATCTGTTGGCCACATACCATATTTTGCATCTGGATTTTTAGGGTCTAAATGAATATGTCTAACCATTTGCAATCGCACCGCTTCTTTCCCCGTAAGCAAAGACAATCTACTCGGGCTACAAGTTGGCGTTGGAATATATGCTCTTTCAAAATCCAAACCTTCCGTTTTTAATTTGTCTAAATTTGGTGTTTCAAAAGAATCATTTCGATACCCTATATCACTCCAACCATAATCATCTACAAATAGCAATACGATGTTTGGTTTTTCTTGCGCTTTGATTGAAAAACTTCCAATAAGCAATCCAATAATCAATAAACATTTTTTCATTTTAAATACATTTTTATAATGCCTATCACGAAATACAGGCTTTCTAGTTAATTTTTTGTTTCTACAGGTATACGAAATGTTGCAGTGAGTAAATAATAGCTCTAGCAGATTAAAATAAAGGTATACCATTCTTTATTGTAAAAAAATATGGACATAAAGTTTCCTCTATATCCATATACTATTTAAACCATGAAGTAATTAAATTCCTTTTTCAATGTTAATTTTTTTTGTGAATTCATTTTTACCAGACATCACACGGACAATATAATTTCCTTCGGAAATTTCAGAGTCAATTGAAAAACCAAATTGGTTTTTATTACTAGACACAATGTTTTGTTCCACTTGCATCAGAGATCCATTTTCATCAAATAAATGTATCGAAACTTCTTCTGTAACTGAGCTATTGAACCCTAGTAAAAACTCATTGTTATTCATTGGGTTTTGATATAAGTATCCAGAATTCACTTCATCATTCCAAATATCAGATACTACTGATTGTGTAGGGAATGTTTTAGAAAAATTCGGCATCCCATTGGATTTCCATGCTTTTTCTAGTTTTCCGTTGTCAAAAAATTCGGGTTGAATATGGGTTTTTGACCACTCATGAGCTTCTTGTACCATTTCTTTTACCACATTTTTATGTGATGCACTCAAATTTTTTGTTTCTCCAATATCATTAGAGATATTGAACAAACTCCATTTTCCATTTCCTGAACTATACAATTTCCATTGATCTTTTCTTACACCTACCCTATTATTTGTAGCCGTATGCCTCATAGCAAAAATTGATTTCCCTTTACGTGCATTTTTATTCTTCACTACATCATCCAAGATATCTATTCCATCAATCACCTTATTTTTTGGAATCTCTGTACCCGCCAACGCTGCGAACATAGGATAGAAATCTAATGATGAAACTGGGTAATCATATACTTTCCCTGCAGGAATTTTATTTGGCCAATGCAAGAACATCGGAACTCTAAACCCTCCTTCAAAAGTATCCCCTTTACCACCTCTAAGTGGTGTATTTGTGGCCATACCTACTTTATCCGTTCTTCCTCCGTTATCACTTAAAAAAACGATCAAGGTATTCTCAAATTCTCCATTTTTTTTCAAAGCCGCAACTAACTCTCCAACACCTCTATCCAGAGCATACACCATGGCTGCATAAATTTGTCTTCTATCATCCTTATATTCGAAAGAATAAGGTTTTTCCTCTAGTGTTTTCTTGTCTTTTTCTTTCGCTTCTAAAATACTATGCGGTGCATTATAAGACATAAATAAAAGAAACGGATCTTCATCTTGCTCTTCAGATTTATTGATATACTCGACCCCTTTTTGAGAAAACCAATCTGTTAAATAAACATCTCTAGGTTCGTCTGCTAATTCTAAATTTTCTCTCAACGGACGATTGTAATCCCATTTATTCCCATTGGCATAAGCATCCAAATATTGAGAAGTAAAATAATTGTGTCCTCCTCCTAAAAAACCATAGAAATAATCAAATCCTCTTTCGTTTGGGTGGTACTGATGCTCTTCCCCTAAATGCCATTTTCCAATAAGTGCCGTTTTATAATTTGCATCCTGCAATACTTTACTAAAAAACACTTCATTGGTATCAATTCCTTTTTTAGAATCTTTTTTTAGATTGAATTGAGAACCAATTCCATGAGGATATCTTCCTGTTAACAAGCCTGCTCTACTTGGTCCACAAAAAGAATGCGCAACGTAAGCAGAGGTAAACATCGTACCGTTGGCTACGAGTTTATCCAAATTAGGTGTAACTATATCTACAGCACCATTAAAACCTACATCAGCATATCCTAAATCATCAGCCAAAATAAATACGATATTAGGTCGTTTTGGTGGCTTAAAAGCAAAACTAGATTGCACAACAAGCAATATCAAACTAAAAAAAGACAGAAACAAAAATCTTGAGTTCCCAATGGATTTAATACAATTCATCATAAAATATTATCGTTAATATCCACAAAATTAAAAGCAAGTTACGAAATGAAATAGTCGATTTTATTCCAAAAGATGCATTTCTTAACCCAATTTAAGCATATTCAAAAAAAAAGCCGAAGTATAAACTTCGGCTTTATATAAATATGTAACTTTTCTTAGTACCCCATCACTACAACAGCAATAATAATTACAAAGACACCTAAAAGCATAATATTAAAAGGCTTTTTAGCACCTTCCCATTCTTTATTTAAATAAGACCATACATTTCCTACAATAAGAGATAGCCCAAGCATAATTGGCCAAGCGATAACATCTCCAAGCCTACCCATTAAAGTTGCTCCTTGTCCATAGATCCCTAAAGCTCCAAACCATAAAAAGGCCGCGCCTATTGCCCATCCATAAGCTTTCCCTGAATCCGGTGTTCCAAAAGAACTCCAAGTATTATTTTTAAACAATAAGAAAATAGCATACGAAGCATTGATGGCAAATCCACCCCAAAGTACTACAACCCAAATGGCCAAACTACTATTTCTTGCTATTGCTCCTGCATTCTTTGCCAACTCACCTATCGCTTTTCCTTCGGAAAATCCAACTGCTAAATATGCTGAAAGAAAACCACTCAGAACCGCAATAATTAGTCCTACTTTCAAATTTACTTTTTCTCCAGAACCTCCTTGCAATTTATCTTTTAAAACTCCGGCATATGCCGTGATCGCAACACCAACAAGCATGATTACAACCCCACCGATAATAAATGGAAATTCCGGCATGGCGCTAGGATTCTCCATAGAGAATAAAGGGATCAATCCACCTGCAGCAGAACAAACTCCCATTACAATACCATAGGTAAGTGATATTCCAATATAGGGTACACTTTTCCCGAACAAAATTCCACCAACTCCCCAAAGGGCACCAAATGCCATTGCTGTTACAACAACTTCAGAAGGTGCTGAACTCAAGACATTAAATAAATCAGGTGTTACAAAATAAGCCCAAGCGCTTGGAATCAAAATCATTGCAACAGCTGAATGCACTAGCCACCAAGCTTCCCATTTCAAAGGGTTCATAAATTTCATTCCAAGTCCAAATGAACCTTGAAAAACACTTGCTACTATTACCAGTAAAAAAGGTAAAAACATAGATGATTCCATAATTATTGTTTAAGTTTTTTAGTTTAATTATTTAAGTTGACTGGTTATTTCCTTGAAAGCATTCATTACCAAACCGACATCCACGGCATAGGAAACATATTGCACACCAATATCACTCCACATTTTAGCCTTTTCTGGAGATTCTGTAAACGTTCCTACAGCTTTTCCATATTTTTTGGCTGTCTCAACAGCTTCTTTCATAGCATTCACCACTTTTGGATGATCTACTTCTCCTGGGACACCACAAGATTGAGACAGGTCATATGGTCCAAGAAATATGACATCAATACCATCCACCTGAACAATATCTGTCAAATTCTCAATTCCTTCCATTCCCTCAATATGAATAATAGTTGTTACCGTATTATTTGCCTTTCCAAAATGATCAGCACCTGTAATATTTGTATACTCCGCGGCTCTCACATATCGACACATACCTCTCTCTCCTTTCGGATAGAACTTAGTACTTTTGACTAATTTATCAGCATCTTCTTTGGTACATATTTGTGGTACCTGAATGCATCTCGCTCCAATATCTAGGGTTCTTAAAATAAGCGTTTCAGAATTTTCCGTCACCCTAACCACAGGTGTGATACCTTGAGCCTCTGCAGCACGAATCATGTTTTGGGTAGATTCAATTCCATAAGGACCATGTTCCATGTCAATAATGACAAAATCGAAGTTACTCAAAGCCGCTATTTCAACGATCGCTGGATCTTGCATTTTGCAAAACGGACCAAATACTGTTTCGCCTGCGGCTAGTTTTTTTTGTAGTATATTTTCTTTCATAATTACAATGCGGTAGACACACGTTTTTTAACTAAATAATCGTCCAATGCTAAATGCGAACAATCGTGTCCAATTCCACTATTTTTAATTCCACCATGAGGTAAGTAAATTGAATACTTAACTCCATTTATTTGGATTTCTCCAAATTCCAATTCCTCAGTAAATCTTTCTATTCTACTATGATTATTGGTAAATATGTAAGACGCTAATCCAAATTCTGTATCGTTTGCTAATGCCAATACTTCATCATCCGTTTCAAAACTCATCACACCCGCAACAGGTCCAAATGTTTCTTCTCTAAATAATTTCATATCAGGTGTCGTTCCAGAGACAATGGTTGGTTCTATCCAATTTCCATTTTCAGGTAAGTCAGTAGGAATGTTTCCTCCATATTCTAATATGGCTCCTTTAGATACAGCATCGTCAACCAAATCAAACATTCTGTCTCTATCTTTTCTAGACACAACTGGCCCCATAAACACATCGGAATTCTCTTTAGTTCCAAATCCTAATTTCAATTCAGAAGCACGCTTTACATATGCTTTTATAAATTTATCATAAATATTCTTATGCACAAAGATTCGGTTAGCAGCTACACAAATTTGACCTGAATTTCCAAATTTTAGTCCAATTGCTAGATCTAAGGCCTTGTCAAAATCTGCATCTTCAAAAACAATAAAAGGGGCATTACCACCTAATTCCATTCCTAGTTTCTTGATAGAAGTAGTACTTTCTGCAATCACTTTTTGACCTGTTGCAGTAGAACCAATCATCGTTAAAACTGCTGGAATTTTACTTGTAGTCATAGGCGTTGCTACTTCACTGCTAGATCCAGACAAGATATTCACCACCCCTTTTGGGAAATCAATATCATTTAAGATTTCTCCAATCATATAAGTCGATAATGGAGATAATGCTGAGGGCTTGATGATCAATGAACATCCTGCAGCCAAAGCTGGTCCCAGTTTAAAGCCAACATTTAACAAAGGAAAGTTCCATGCTAAATAAGCCACAGCAACTCCTGCTGGTTTAGAAATCATTTTATGGGTATGCGTATTTTCATAATCAGGAATTTGTTCTTCGCGCAAATTTTTCATTGCATTAGGATACCAGTCCAAAGCATTTACCACAGCCTCAATATCTTCTGCTGCTCCACCATAGGTTTTCCCCATTTCATGGACCATTGCAGTTTTTAGCTCATGTTCTTTTTCTAAAATTGCTGTGCGCAATTTCTGCATCCAAGCAGTTCTATCCGCTAAAGATAATTTAGACCAATATTTAAATCCAGCCTGAGCCGATTCTAAAGCTTTTAGAGCATCTTCTTTACCAGCTTCGGCAACTTGAGCAATCACCTCTCCGGTAGCCGGACAAATTACATCTGCTTTTTTACCCGATGCAGCATCAACTAATTCACCGTTTATATATAGTTTTTTGTAACCAAAGTTTTCTGTCTTCATAATACTTCAATAGTTTAAAGGATACTCGTTTTAATTTCACTTTTATTTACGGCATAACGTCTCAATACATCTTCATCAACATCAATCCCAAGTCCTGGTCTTTT
Organism: Flavicella sp.; assembly: GCF_029238425.1. Taxonomy (GTDB): domain Bacteria; phylum Bacteroidota; class Bacteroidia; order Flavobacteriales; family Flavobacteriaceae; genus Flavicella. Next base: position 14,388 of record NZ_JAQWGB010000015.1, on the reverse strand, counting down.
TGGAACTTCTAACATTCCATCTTTCATTACAATAGAAGGAAACGTAAGATTTTCTCTTAATCCATTTTCCGTTTGATCGTATTCAATTAAGAAATTAGGTTGATACATTCTACCAGGTATTGATTCTATATTTGAAATAAAATGCAATGCCACGTGAATTCCAATAGAAGTCCCCCAGGTATGAGGAATCAAATCGATCCCATTTGCACTTGCCAAGGCTCCGATACGTTTTGCTTCTGTCAAACCTCCACTTGCACAAATATCCGGTTGTAAAATATCTACCGACTTATTTTTTATCAATTGATTGAAACCGAATCTTGTGTATTCACACTCTCCTCCTGCAATTGGAATGGTTGTCTTTGATTTCAGTTCATTATATTGTTCATAGAACTCAGGTGAGATTGGTTCTTCAAACCATCCGATGTCATATTTTTCAATTTTTCTCGACAATTCAGTCGCTTCTCTTAGGGTATATGCGTGATTCGAATCTACCATTAACTTTGCTTCCGGACCTAAAAGTTCACGCAACAACTTCACATACTTCACATCCCTTTCGATCCCCAATCCTACTTTCATTTTAAAAGCTTTGAAACCTTGAGATAAGTATAATTTAGCTTCCTTCTCAAAATCTCTTGCCGGATTGTCATGGTCCATATAATAAAACCCAGTTGCATAAGGTTGAATTTTATCTCTGTGTGCCCCTCCTAATAAGGTTGAAACTGGTAGGTTTAATATTTTACCTTTTAAATCCCAGATGGCAATATCCAAAGCACTTATAGAAGCCATCAATACTCCACGTCTTGCAAAGTCCAATGTTTTGCGATACATTTTATTCCAAATCACTTCATTCTCCAAAGGGTTTTCACCAATTACTGTTGACTCAAGAAACTTTATTCCAGATTCTAAAATAGTGGCGGGTCCATAACCTTCACCCCAACCGTGCTGACCATCTGAAGTAGTAACTTTAACCACACAAATACATCTTTCTGAATATTCCCATTGCGAGAAGAAAAAACTCTGAGAGAGCTTATCTTTCAAAATGAACGTTTCTATTTTCTCTATTGTCATCTCTTATAATTTTTCAAATCAACAGACTACTTTCTAGTCAATTTGTTATTTAATATATTCATAAAAGGCGTAACCGCCTATAATAGAAGTAAAATTACTCAAACACGGAGCTTTTGTTTTATCGAAAATTACCCCAATAAGAACCGATATTACCAATTTACGGGATAATTCTAAGATAGAAATTCTACCAACAATTGGTTGTCATTCTAATATCTCTACGTCTCGATAACATTTGACCATAAAAAAAGGTGTTTCTTATTTCTAAGAAACACCTTTCTATTATCTAATAAAATCAACTAATTATACACTTCATTTTCAGTCACTACAACTGTATGATTTGTAACATTTGTAGAACCATCAGGATAAGTTGCTGTGGCTTCCATAGAACCAGAACCATCAGATTTTAATGCAGTTATTACTCTAACTACGGAGAAGGTTTCAACAACATCTGAAACTGTTCTTTCTTCAGAAACTGTCCATTGAAATACATAGTCTGTATCTGTAGAAGTGTCTGCGTAATCACGAGTCTCAGAGCTGAACAAATTTACTTGCGTTATATAGTTCACCACTAAAGCTTTTTCTCTATAAACATTTATTTGATCTAGTTCACTATTACTAATGCTCGTAAGATTATAAACCGCTGTAGGCTTAATCCCTGAACTTGGGTACTTATTTTCTGGTTCACAAGCCATGAAAGACAAAGCTATCAGAAAAAACACTATACTATTTAATAATTTTTTCATCTTTTTAGTTTTATGGTCTTACCTCTACTTCTATAAATTCTAATTCGTCTATATACAATACTTGCTCTCCTGTAACCCCGGCATTATTACCACCTGGTAAAATCGCAGTATTATTTCGTTTCGCACCACCTGAGGCCCCGGTTAAATCTGAAGCTATTACTAAATCATTACTTGCTCTAACTCGAACCCATTGCCCTTTAGCGATAGAAGAAATATCAAATTTTGCATAGTTTTGATTTGGTCCAAACCCAAATGTAAGCTCGTTAATAGTAGTTTGTGGTTCTACATAAATCCAGTGGAAAACCCTATAAGTACCCGCTGGAATTCCATCGGGACCATCTGCCAATCCAAATCCATAAAGTTGTAAAGTATGCAGCTCCGTAGCTTCGGCTGGTATTTCGTATTTCATACTTGCTCCACCAGCATAAGCTCTAAATTCAGATCTAGCCCAAATTTCGTTACCTGCTCCATATCTCCAGTTTCCTGTTGCACCTCCTCCTCCAGGCATCCAATATTTATTGGTTGCGAATGCATTTGTATGATTACCTCCTGACGGTTCAAAACTAGCAAGAGAATTCGCTGGAAGGATGCTATTGCCATAATGCATCGCTACTACTTCAGGTCCAAACGCTTGTAAAACTCGATTGTCTGCAGAAGTTATGGCTCCATTCCCATCATAAGAAAGTTCAACGGTATCACTATTGTAAATAGGTTGAGAAAGTTTTACTTGCATAAAAATTGGATTCTCATCATTTACTCTTACAGATTCTACCGGCACCACTTGGTCAAACCCATTTGGATTTGTTACTCTAGCACTAAAATTCCCTTCTTTTCCAGAAAAAGGAGTCAATTCTCCATTTACTCTAAAAGATATCAATTCATTCTCATCTTCCGTTAAAACACCATCAAAATTAAATGGTTGAGTCGACTGAACCACTTTTACTTTCAATGGAATTAATTTTTCACGATTTGATGTAGGCAGTGGCGCAACTCTTAATGAACGAAAAGAACCAACGTTAAAAGTTCCAAGTTTATAAAAGTTGATGTTTACTGGCTGTGCAGCTGACGCTCTGCTAGGAACACCATCGGCAACAAACCAAGTTCCTCCATTCGGTCTTCCTTGCGTAGAATTATCAATAAATGTCAACCCAGTAGCAGCTTCTACTTCAACCACATCCCAATTTGCCTGATCAGCCAAACTCGGGTTATCTGATTCCGTAATCGTTAAAACAGTTGTTCCTTCTTTTTCAACTGTAAAAGCAGGATTTAAATAATCATAAATATCAAAAACAAATTCAACTTTGTAAGTATATTCTCCATTTTCTTGAGTCATTTCTTCTTTTACATAATCTTCATACGTATCACTCATATTTGAGGAAACTTCTGTATCAAATGTATTGATCAAAGTCACCTTGTTTTCTCCCGGAGTTCTGAATAAAACATGTGCTTTATCATTTGTAGATGTTGTTCCTAAATTAGAATCAATAAACAACGGCAATGAATCATTTTGAGTAAAACCTTCATTTAAAAAATGATTTCCTTCTTGAAGTATCCATTGAGAACTATTGGCTCCTTGAGCTAAATTAAAAAAAGAAATACTCGAATCCGCATTCAAAGAAAACTGTGAATCCGCTCCCACTAATGGATTTAACCCCGCCAGCCAAGAAACATCTTCAAAGTTGTCTTGAGGTGCAGTATAATCTGCATACTCTTCGCCACAGCTCACAATAAAAAGCGAACTTAGAGAAAGTAATAATAATTTTATATTTTTCATCTTCATAATTTTATAATTAGTCAATTGAACGATTCGTACTAGTTTCATCGAATGGAATTGGGAATGTTCCATGTTTATCTTCACTATAGTTCAAGAAAGGCGTATTATACTCATAATCAACCGTCAAGTAAAAACCAGAAGTTGGTTGCGTTGCTACAACACTTGAGTTATTGTTTCTTGTAGCTACCTGCTCTGTTTCCCAATTATAATATGAAATATTAACTCCATAAAACACAGAGGTTGCCAGCTCTCCCAATCTATCTTTGAAACCATAATTATCACTCTTTTTCCACCTTTGGAAATCTAAAAATCTTATATTATGACCTTCTACACTTGTTTCCAATGGTTTTTCAACACGCATCAAATGCTGCATTAATGAATTTTGGTCGTACGGTAACTCGTCGTAAGTATGGGCAACATCACCGTTTGGCATTCCGAGTAAAACTAACCCCCATCGCTTGCGGATATCATTGATTAATTCTAAGGCACTATCCACATCTCCAGTTTTTATCAAACACTCCGCTTGCATCAAGAAAACATCTGACAACCTATTAAGCACAATATTTTTAGAAGAATAAGCTTGACCTCCCGGCAGTTCTCCTTCTGTACTTACAATATCATCATTGGTGTAAATTTTCCACCAACCGTACCCCCAGTTGGCTCCTCCAAATCTACCATATTGACTCGTAGTACCATCTTGGTAATAAATTGTTTCATTGTCGTCAATTACAGCCATTATCGAAGAACATCTCAATGGAACAGTACGTAAAGCAGTTGAACCATTTTGGTCTATATAATAATTGTCTGCATTTAAAGGGTCCATAGGTTCCGTTTTGTATGCATTTACGGCCCATGCAGGAGCTACAGCCGATTTAGTTTGAGCTGTACGCACATTTACCCAGTTTGTACCTGAATCTCCTTCCCAAGGAGCCAAATCTAATCTAGCCTGCTCTGGAGCAAAGTTGATTTCAAAAATAGATTCGCTATTAAACTCACCAGCCGTTGTGAACATTTTCGACAAGTCCGTTTCTAATGAATAACCATGATTCTGAATTACATCAGAAAAATACGTCATCGCTGTTGTATAATCCAATTCGTACAAATAAGAAGTTCCTAATATGGTTGCAGCAGCACCCGAAGTTGCTCTACTTAAATCTCCATCAGGATACTCTCCGTTTTTGTATAAATTATCGTAAGCAAATTCCAAATCCGCTCTTAAAAAATCTAAAACTTCTTGCTTAGATGATAATCCTTTTGCAAAATCTTCACTTGTTACAGGGACTTTATCTCGTATAATAATGCTACCATTGTTATAACTAGTAGTTAAATAAAAATGAAATAATCCTCTAAAAAATCGAGCCTGGGCCATTTGAGATTTATACTCTGGTAAATCACCGAAAGTTAACTCTAAGCCTTTAAGTGCCTCAATTACCTGATTTGCTCTAAAAATCCCTAAATAACAGTTTTGCCATTTTCCTAATACCATTTCAGAACTTGCAGTATATAAGTGCAAATAAGATTCTTCCGTATTAGTAGGGTTTGGTCTACCATATCCTGGATAGCCCATATCTGATCTTAAAATTTCTTCAAACTTGTGTAACAAATCATTTCTATGTAAAGTTTGATACACTGTATTCAGTGTTGCTCCTGTCTCATTCAAGTTTGTCCAATACGTATCTGTAGATATTAAATTTGGATTTTCTTGATCTAATTCTACTATTGACGTAATTTCACATGAGTTCAGGAAACCCAGTGTTAATAGTAGTAATGTATATTTTGATATTAGTTGTCTCATTACAAGTAAATTAAATTAAAAATCGAAGTTCACACCCAACATCCACAATTGAGAAATCGGTCCTGTATTCTTGTCAAGTCCTCTTGCTGCAATTCCTCCACCAATCTCAGGATTGTAACCCGAGTATTTCGTAAATGTCAAAGGGTTTTGAGCTCTTACATAAAAACGTAGTCTGTTTACATCCCACTTGTTAACTATCTTTTTAGGAATACTGTATCCTAAAGAGATTTGTCTTAATCTCAGGTAGGAGCCATCTTCTAAGAATAGATCAGAATAACCTGTATAATTTGGGTGTCTTCTAACATCATCTCTATAAGATGGAATTGATGATGTTGGATTGCCATCTTGCCATTGGTAAACTAAATCTTTATGTCTCCCAAATCCATATGCATATGCGTTAAAACCATTCATGACTTCTTGTCCGATTGCCGCGTACCAGTTCATCGAGAAATCGAAACTTTTCCAGTTGGCATTGAAAGTATATCCAATTTCATAATCAGGCAATCCACTTCCACTGTAAACTCTATCATTTACGTCCAACTGGTTGTCACCATTTTGATCGATAAATCGAGTATCTCCCATCCTAGCATTTGCATTAATTTTTTGGTATTCTGCTAATTTTTCTTCTGTATCAATAATTCCATCTGTTCTCCATAAGAAGAATGCTGCAGCTTCATGACCTACTGCCAATGCTGTCACCCTTGACTGTTGTGGAGCTCTTGAAACCAAACCATTATCATTGGTTAACATAAACTCCGTATCTCCATCAATTCTAGTGATTTCGTTATGATTTGTAGAAAAAGTGGCATTCATTCTATAGTTTACCTTACCAGCACGTCCTCTAAACCCTGCAGTAAACTCTAGACCACTATTAATCATATCTCCCACGTTCAGCACCACTTGAGCATTGTTACCACCACCAGTTGATGGAGGGATAAATACTGGAAACAACATGTCTGACTTATCTGAATGATAATATTCAGCCGCGAAAGTCAATCTGTTTTTAAATAAGCCTAAATCAACACCAATATTTCTTTGTGTAGTTGACTCCCATTTTACTTCTTTATTTACATAATCCGTTTGAGCAGCTCCTAAATTCACTCCTCCATTTGAAGTATGATAATTTAAATCTTGAGTAATTCCGGCAGCAAATGCATAAGATTGAATTCTATCAACTCCCACGGTACCTTGACTTACTCTAAATCTAAAATTGTTAATCGTATTTTTGTTCCACCAATTTTCATCTGAAATATTCCATGCTAAAGCTAGGGAAGGGAAAGTTTCAAAATGATTTTTTTGGAATTTTGAAGAACCATCTTTACGTACACTTGAGCTTAATATATACTTGCCTTTGTATGCATATTGAAGTCTTCCAATCATCCCAATTCTAGTATCAACCCAATCAAAACCCGAAGAAACTGCCTGTGTTCCTGTAGCTCCGTCTAATACTGATATATTTGGATTTGTCGCTCCATTTCTTCTTGCAGTAAACGCTTCACTTCTACTTTCTTCAGCAGTAATAAACCCTGTAAAGGTCAAATCATGGTCTTCTTGAATTACTTTATTATAGGTAACTCCTATTTCTCCAACAACATTCGTACTGAATCTAGTTCTCATATCAATATAACTATCCTCTGGTTGACTTTGTAGTCTTGGAGGGTTCTGAGTATTGTAAATCTCAGTATATGGTCTAACTATTTTACCAATTGTATTATTTGTAGTTAATCCGAAATTACCTGCAAGAGAAAGACCGTCAATCAATTCGTAATTTAAGTTTAACGAAGCATTTGCTCTAGTCCCTTTTTCTACATTGGTAGTTTGTAAACTTTCAATAACCCAACCCAATCTATTCACATCATCTCCTCCTTGACTTAGGTCATCATATCCATCCACGTCAATACCATTTTGCGTTGGTCTGTATACTATAGATTGTGATAATAAAAACCCTTGAGGGATATCTCTTTTACTTGTTTGTAAAGCAACACTAGATTGTATTCTTAATTTGTTTTTCTTATAAACCGTATTAGCTCTTATATTCATTCGCTGAAATCCAGAATTTATCTGAAGTCCCTCTTGATCATAGTAACCAAGGTTTACGTTATAAGTAATATCTTCTGTACCACCTGATACATTTATGTTATAATTTTGAGTAGGAACATCTTGTTTAAAAATCAAATCATTCAAATTCGTTTCGTTTTGAAATTGATTTGTTTGTTGTTTGATTTGTAGACTAACTTCATCATCAAATGCCCCTTGGGTATTTCTACTTTGAATAATATCTGCATAGGTTTGCTCTACGGAATTCATCAAGGGAATAGCAGAATTTCTATGTTGAATACCATAACTTGCGTTCATACGCACTTGTAAAGAACCCGGTTTACCTTGCTTCGTAGTAATTAAAATCACCCCGGTTGCCCCACGAACTCCATAAATAGCAGTGGACGCAGCATCTTTTAAAATATTGATCGTCTCAATTTCTGAAGGTGGAATATTAGGATCTCCATCTTGTACAATTCCATCCACTACATATAATGGAGTATTATTACCTGACAAAGATGTAATCCCTCTAATTAAAATAGATGACTCTCCACCTGGTTCAGAAGAAGCAACAACATTTACACCAGCTGCCTGTCCTTGAAGAGCTGAAGCCAAATCTGGTGTTTGTACCGAAGTAATATCAGCTGCTTTCACTTGTGTTACGGCACCTGTAATTTCCTTTTTCTTTACCGTACCATATCCAATCACTACTACTTCCTCTAATTCATCTACACCAGGAGTCATCGCAGTGCTTATGTTATTTCCTTTGACTGTAATTTCTTGATCAGCCATTCCCATATAACTGAATTTCAAAACTTCTCCTTGCTGCGCTTCAATAGTGTAAGCCCCGTCAAAATCAGTTGTTACACCAATGGTTTTCCCATCTCGTTCTATGGTTACGGAAACCCCGGGTATAGGACCTCCATCCTCTAATCCGGTTACAATTCCTTGAACCATTGCCTCTTGATCTTGAGCCGATACATTAAAGCTCAGAGTCAAAAGAATGAAAAAAATTGAATAGCTCAATTTCCCCCTTATATTAAATTTTTGTTTCATTTTCATTTTGTTAAGTATTGGTATTAGTTTACTTATTTATAGATTCTTTTGTATTCCTACCCTCTTTTGAAGGATTGCAAACACACGATAAGTCTAAAACATGTTTCACTCATAGATTTCATTGATTTTTGAGTTATTAAAAAGGTTGTTGACTACTTTCAGCTTCACTTTCACCATAAACAATCCGTCGATATATCTATTATTTAAAAGGCATTCTCTAAGTAACTCTGTAAAATTAACAGTTAGTTAACTTTTCAAAACCCATTTTTTTACCCCATCATTAATCTATTTTACCCTAGCATGAATTGTTCTAAATTAAAACGAAAAAAAAGCATCTATTAAATAGATGCTTTTTTAGAATTACAGCAAGGTCAACTACCAACCTTTTTTGTATTGTTTCATTAATTTTTTGAGTCGTTTAGGATTCTCTTGAGCTATATTCATGGTCTCTCGGGGATCCGTTTTATGATCATATAATTCTATCCATATTGGAGGAGCCTTTTTATCCTCTATATTTTCCCAAACAATCAATCGATACCTATCAGTTCGCATCGCATATCCCATTAATTTGTTTTCAAACAACTCTCTATCCCAATTATCTTTTTGTTGCTTTTTAATTCTCTGTTCTACTTCTTCAATCAAGGGACCAAAATAAGTTTCTCTCATGGCTGGTCTTAAGGGGTAGGCACCCCATTCACGTAAAGCAGGAGTCGGAAACTGACTAAACGCGGCCTTTTTCCATTTTTTTTTAGGATGATTTAAAAGAGGTACAAAGCTTTTTCCTTCCAACGTTTTGGGCACTGGAAACTCTGCCATCTCACATAAGGTAGGATACATATCTACTAACTCAACCAAAGCATCCGTTTTTTTTCCTTTGTGTTTGTCTTTTATCTGAGGTGTGGAGATAATTAAAGGAATCCTCGTGGCAATTTCATAATTGGTAGCTTTTCCCCAAATCCCTTTATCTCCAAGGTGCCACCCATGATCACTCCAGACAATCACTATCGTATTTTCTCGTTCACCGGAAGCATCCAATGCTTCTAACATCTTACCTATTTGAGCATCTACATAACTAACGCAGGCTAAATAGGCATGTTTTAAGGTTTTTGCTAACTCCTCATCAATCTTACCTTCTTTCGGTATGCCATGACGAACTCTTAATTCAAACGATGGGTGTAAACCCATTTCAGCACCATTCAAAGCTCCATGCTCATCTTTTGTCAAAGGAATCTTTTCTCTATCATACAAATCCCAATACTTCTTGGGTGATGTCCAGTTCAAATGAGGTTTATGAAATCCTAATCCTAAAAAGAAAGGCTTGTTCCCTTCTTTTAAAATTTCTCTCATAGAAGCAATTGCCAGTTCGGTATTGTAACCATCTGCATAGGCATTATCGGGTACATCCGCGGATTCGTAAGCAGGCCCACTTGCCAAACCAAATTTTGCCACTTGTCCGTACTTTGCGAACATTTCTTTTCTATAAGATTCTTTTATATTCTGATTTTTAATCGTGTTAAACCCTAATGGTTTCTTAATTCCTTTGGCCTCCATTGAATCCAATGCCGGCTGTCGGTTCCAAGATAATTTATCATCTCTATCTCCATGATGAAATATCTTTCCACAATACAATGCCTCATAACCATTATTCGCAAATAATTGAGGCAAGGTAACGACTTGCGGATTTGCTTCTCTAAATTTTATATAATTATGATATACGCCACTAGTTTCGGGTCTGATTCCCGTAAGAATACTAGCTCTTGAAGGTCCACAAATAGCCTGTTGACAATAGGCTCTTTCAAACAACAAGCCCTCACTTGCCAATTTATCCAAATTGGGAGTCACCACAATTTCAGAACCATAACAACCTAATTCTGGGCGAAGATCATCAATCCCAATAAATAAAATATTAGGTTGCTTTTTTGATTGAGCCGTAACAAGATATATACCACACAAAACAACAAACGATAAAACAAATTTTATTTTAAGCATAACATCTAATTTCAAAAAGTTTAGCCGTTTCAGCTCCATAAGTTTCTGACATATTCACACGAATGGCGCTAACTTTTGTACTTTCAAAATTAAACTTGATCAGCCTTGTTCTATTGTTTAAAATTTCTTCCATTATTTTCCACTCTCCCTCTACCCGTACTTCCAAATCCAATTTCTTAAGCAATTCTACAGGTACATGATTTGCAAAGGTTTCATTATTCTTACTATCCTTTCTCATCATGATATTCTTTTTTACGTTGGTATCACATTTCAATTCAACAGCAGATAATTGGACCGGAGTCTCCCATTCCATTTGAATATTAGCAGGCAAACTTTCCGATTGCCAATGATTTATTTCACCATTAAAATCTCTAGAAATCCCATTGGTTAATTTTTTAGCATCCCCCGTTTTAGTTGTAGATCCAAATAGAACCGTTGCTTTTTGCGCTAAATCATTAGCATCATTTGCAGGACGGTTTGGAATAAAGGCATCATCTCTAAGAAGTTGTTCTTGTAATTCATTGATATACTCTTCTGCTACTTTTCGAGGTGTTACATTTTTTTTGACACAGATACTAGCAGCGGTTCCAACGGCCTGTCCCATAAGTGCACAAGTTCCCATTACCCTAGAGGATGAAAGTGCAATATGTGTCTGACTAATATTTCTACCTGCAAATAGTAGATTGGCAATATTTTTAGAATACAAACTTCTATATGGAATTTCATAAACCTTATCAAAATAAGCATGAAAATAACTTGGTGGATGCGTAATATTTTCAATTCCTCCCCAGTTATGTTCATCCAAAGACCAACCTCCATAAGCCACAGCATCTTCAAAATGTCTGTGCTCCGTTAAATCCTTCTCAGACAAAATAAAATCCCCAACGAAACGACGTGACTCTCTTCTACCAGGAATGGATTGTACCCAATCCAATGCATAATTGTCGGCTTCAGGAAATTTACCCGAGTTTTTAATATAATCCCAAACACCATGTAAGTGCCCCATCAATCGTTCTCTATTTTCTTCTTGTTCTGCAATAATATCTCCTTTACTACCAACTTCTACCCACCATATTCCACCTTCAAATCCTTTAATTTTCCTTTTAGGATGGGCATTTTCATAGTCATATTTGATCACATAGGAAGGTGCTTCATATGGCATTGGTTTTCCCATATCCTTAGACGACATCAATAAGGTAGCTCCCATTTGCCATCCATCGGCTTCTTTCGGAGCATATTTTTCATCAAATTCAGCAGAAGCCTCTCTCCCGGTTCTAAAGTCAGCACCCGCCGAAGCAGCCATCATTCCATCTCCTGAACAATCAATAAATTGTTTTGCGTTGATGGTAAATTCCGTTTCAGTTGTCAGTTGCCAACAAATAGCTGAAACAATGGTATTCCCATCCATTATTGCCTCATTTGCCTGGGTATTTAGCATCAAATCTAAATTATCTTGCTTTACGATATAATCATACATCACATGATCAAACACTGGGTAGGCTTCTTGAGGATTCCTAAATCTGTTATGTAATAAGATTTCCTCTATCACCCCTGTTTCCCTTTCAGGAAGTCCATTTGGTTTTAAGTGAGTCACACCATTTACATGCACACGCATTTCACTAGATGCATTCCCTCCTAAAACAGGTCTGTCTTGAATTATAACAGTTTTTGCACCATTTCTTGCTGCAGAAACAGCAGCACACATTCCTGCCAATCCGCCACCTAAAACAGCCACATCATAACTTAAGGTTTTCCTCCTTTTAATATCTTTTTTTGTAGAAGTCTTATCGTCTGTATTTGAACCTTTTACTTCCGTTACACCCCTAGTGATGTCACAAGCGTTTACCACAGGAATCAATCCTGCTGCTAAAACTCCTTTGGTTCCTTTTTTAAAAAAATCTCTTCTTTTCATCCTTTATAATTTATCTCTTTGAAGCCGAATTTTGTAACATATCCACTTCAAAAGTTTCTTTAAACTGAGGCATTCTTCCATCTTCCCACAATTCTTCATCTTTGGCAGAATAATACCACATTGGTTTTATGAAAGAGTGCGTCCATTCTTCAATTTCTTGAATCATATCTTTCATTTTTTCTGGATATCTTTTTCCTAGATTTTTCTTTTCTCCTTTATCCTTGTCAACATCAAACATCAACCATGGTTCATTGCCCATTCTTGTCACTTTTAAACTTCCTTTTCTACCTGCCACATCACAGTAACCATGTCTATATCTTAAAGCATAAATCATCTCATTAGGTCTTGCATCCTCACCCGCTATTACAGCTGGCAAAATATCCTTACCTGATAACACTTTATCTTTAGGAAGTTTCGCATTTGCTGCATTTAAAAAGCTAGGATATAAATCCAATGCCGACACTGGGTAATCATAGATTTGCCCTCCTTTTAATTTAGCTGGCCAATGCACAAACATTGGGACTCTAAATCCGCCTTCCCAAGTATCTCCCTTAGTTCCTTTCAAAGGAGCATTATTTGCACCATGATCAAAATTACCACCATTATCACTTAAGAAAACTATGATGGTATTTTCTAATTGATTAGTTTCCTTTAGTGCGGCAACTATTTCTCCAACACCTCTATCCACAGCATACACCATTCCAGCATAGGTTCTTCTATCTTTATCTTTAATTGAATTGAAAACCTCCATATCTTCCGTTTTTGCTTCTAACGGAACATGCGGAGCATTATATGCTAGATAAGTGAAAAATGGTTGTTTATTTTTCTTAGCCAGTTTAATAGTATTTACTGTTTCTCTTGACAATGCATCTGTTATGTACTCAGTCTCTCTGACCTCTTTTCCGTTATGTTCTAAGGGAAATACATAATCTCTAATTATTTTAACACCTTGCTTCTTTTGACTTTCATACACCTTTCTATACTTAGATGGAAAATAATTATGTCCTCCTCCTAGAAATCCATAGAAATTATCAAATCCTCTTTTATTTGGATGAAATTTTGGAGAAGCCCCCAAGTGCCATTTTCCTATTACAGATGTATAATACCCTGCTTCCTGTAAAGCTTTTGGCATAAAAACCTCACTTGTTGTTACCCCCATATTATCCGCATCCGACTCACTTGAATTAGAATGCAAATTAAAAGGTGCTCCGACTTGATGTGGATATCTCCCTGTCATCAACGCTGCCCTACTTGGACCACAAAAAGAATGGGCTACATACGCTGAGGTGAATATGGTTCCATTTACTGCTAATTTGTCCATTTCTGGAGTAATGATATCTGTAGACCCATTAAAACCAACATCAGCATAGCCTAGATCATCACATAAAATAACTAAGATATTTGGTGGAGTACTTTTATTGGATTTTTCCGTAGCATTTGACCTACAAGCTGAGGTTACCAGCAACACTATAACTGCAAGATGAATTGACTTAAGTAATTTCATTTTTTATTTTTTTCAATGAGTTTTAAAGATATCGCATTTATCAGATAAACTTTTCCTCTATTTATCCATAAAACACTCCAATTTTATCTAAAAAAAAAGCACTGCCAATCGACAGTGCTTTCCTATATTTTAGATTATTATTTACTCCCAAACAACTGGCAACCAAACAGACATTTCACTTACGCCTCTATTTGCCCAAGCAAAATAAGGAACAAGTTGCACTTGTTTTGAATCCCAACTAGGTTTTGATATTTCTCTGTACATCCCTGGAGCATTATCCTTACGTAATTTCAATTCTCCTGAAATTGTAGATATCCCTCCTAAAAATTCAGGTTTATAAGTGGCAGTAAGATTTGATTTAAGAGGCAAATAAACATCCAGCACATCAGTGTTTTTTGGCAAATCCGGTGTTTCAACACAATAAACCACAGGTCCTCGTTTTACTGCTGCTTGATTTCTTACTTCTTCGATTAAAGGATTCCCTTCCAATAATTTAATATCCATTGGCAT
>NZ_JAQWGB010000203.1 GCF_029238425.1 Flavicella sp. | reverse complement strand
GTTAATAAAGAAATACAAGATATAATTGTTCAAAATGCAGGATACAAATTGTATCTTTGCAAACACTTAATAAAGTAAGGAGTTTAATTATGATAAAAGTTTCAGACATAGCAAAAAAGAAAGTCATTGAATTGATGACAGATGATGGGTATGATTCTGCTACAGATTTTGTTCGTGTAGGTGTTAAAAGTGGAGGTTGTTCAGGTTTGTCCTATGACCTTGATTTTGACAAAAACTCTAGTGAGGAAGATAAGGTTTTTGAAGACAATGGTGTGAAAATTATTGTGGATAAAAAGAGTTTTCTTTATTTGGTAGGGACTACTTTAGAATATTCTGGTGGACTTAATGGAACCGGTTTTGTTTTTAACAACCCGAATGCAAGTAGAACTTGTGGATGTGGAGAGTCGTTTTCTCTTTAATTTATTAAATCTTTTAATATTAAATTAATTATGTCAAAGTATACTGAAGACGACTTAAAAAAGGAACTGGAAACTCAGGAGTATGAGTACGGTTTTTATACAGATATTGAGTCGGATACCTTTCCTAAAGGATTGAATGAAGAGGTTGTTCGTGCAATTTCTAAAAAGAAAAATGAGCCAGAATGGATGACTGAATGGCGATTGGATGCTTTTAGAATTTGGGAACAAATGGAAGAGCCTGAATGGGCAAATGTAAATTATGAAAAGCCAGATTTTCAAGCGATAAGTTATTATTCTGCTCCTAAAAAAGCAGATCCTAATAAATCTTTGGATGATGTTGATCCTGACTTGTTAGAGATGTACAAGAAGTTAGGGATTTCTGTTGATGAGCAGAAGAAATTACAAGGAGTAGCAGTGGATATCGTTGTTGATTCTGTTTCTGTAGCAACTACTTTTAAAAAGACTTTAGCAGAAAAAGGTATTATTTTTATGCCTATCTCTGAAGCCATTCAGGAGCATCCTGAATTGGTGCAAAAATACATGGGTACCGTTGTACCAAAAACGGATAATTTTTATGCAGCATTAAACTCAGCAGTATTTACTGATGGGTCTTTTTGTTATATCCCTAAAGGAGTAAAATGTCCAATGGAATTGTCTACTTATTTCAGAATTAATGAAGGAGGTACGGGGCAATTTGAGCGTACTTTGTTGATCGCTGATGAAAGTAGTTATGTAAGTTACCTAGAAGGTTGTACTGCTCCAGCAAGAGATGAAAACCAATTACACGCAGCTGTAGTTGAATTGATTGCTATGGATGATGCTGAGATCAAATATTCAACAGTACAAAACTGGTTCCCCGGAGATAAAGAAGGAACGGGTGGAGTTTATAACTTTGTAACCAAAAGAGGTATTTGCGAAACAAATGCAAAAATTTCTTGGACACAAGTTGAAACAGGTTCTGCAGTTACTTGGAAATATCCTTCATGTATATTAAAAGGAAATAATTCAGTGGGAGAGTTTTACTCAATCGCGGTAACAAATAATTTCCAGCAAGCAGATACGGGAACAAAAATGATTCACCTTGGAAAAAATACCAAGAGTACCATCATTTCTAAAGGAATCTCTGCAGGGAAATCTCAAAACAGTTATAGAGGATTGGTGCAAATCAATGCGAGAGCAGAAAATGCACGTAACTTTTCTCAATGTGATTCCTTGTTGATGGGAGATCAGTGTGGAGCACATACATTCCCTTACATAGAAGCTAAAAATACTACTGCACAGGTAGAGCATGAAGCTACAACAAGTAAAATTGGAGAAGATCAATTGTTCTATTGCAACCAAAGAGGAATCGATACTGAAAAAGCCATTGCCTTAATTGTAAATGGATTTAGTAAAGATGTATTGAATAAGTTGCCAATGGAGTTTGCAGTGGAAGCTCAAAAATTATTAGAAATCAGTTTAGAAGGATCTGTCGGGTAAACCGTTGAATCGTTGAACTGTGTAATTGTTAAATGGATTATCAATTACACGATTACACAAGTAAACAAATTAACAATTTAGAAGATGTTAAAAATAGAAAATCTACAAGCTAAAATAGAAGATAAAGATATCCTTAAAGGATTAAATATCGAAGTAAAAGCAGGTGAAGTACATGCTATTATGGGACCAAATGGTGCTGGAAAAAGTACAATGGCTTCTGTAATTGCAGGTAAAGAAGAATATGAAGTAACAGGTGGTTCAATTGAGTTGAACGGGGAAGATATTAGTGAAATGGCTCCTGAAGAAAGAGCGCATGCAGGTGTGTTTTTATCTTTTCAATATCCAATAGAGATTCCTGGGGTAACCGTTACTAACTTTATCAAATCTTCTATCAATGAGTCTAGAAAGGCACAAGGATTAGAAGAAATGCCGGCAAAAGATTTGTTGAAAAAAATTCGTGAGAAGTCAGAATTGTTAGAGATTGACAGAAAATTCTTATCTCGTTCATTGAATGAAGGATTCTCTGGAGGTGAGAAGAAAAGAAATGAGATTTTTCAAATGGCGATGTTAGAACCTAAATTGGCAATCTTAGATGAAACGGATTCTGGTTTGGATATTGATGCACTGCGTATTGTAGCAAACGGAGTAAATAAATTAAAATCTAAAGACAACGCTGTGATTGTTATTACGCATTACCAACGTTTGTTAGATTATATCGTTCCTGATTTTGTTCATGTATTACACGATGGAAAAATCGTAAAATCTGGTACTAAAGAATTAGCTTTAGAATTAGAAGAAAAAGGATACGACTGGATCAAAGAAGAATTGAACGCATAATTTCAAATACAATGGAATTAAAAGAAAAATTAGTATCCTCTTTTTTAGCCTTTGAAAATAAGGTTGATGTAGATGTAGATTCAAATGTTCATGATATTCGTTCGAAAGCATTCAGCGATTTTGAGAACAAAGGATTTCCTACAAAGAAGGATGAGGAGTGGAAATATACAAGCTTGAATTCTGTCTTAAAACACGATTATAATGTGTTTCCAAAGAGTGAAGAGTCATTAGCTTATAAGGATGTTAAAAAATATTTCATCAATGAAACGGATTGTTACAATCTAGTTTTTATTGACGGAAAGTTTAGTTCATTTTTATCAAATACTACCCACGATGGTTTGGATATTTGTGTAATGTCATCGGCATTGACAAAACCTAAATATAAAATGGTAGTGGATGCTTACTTTAATAAGTTGGCAGGAGAAAATAATAGTCTTTCGGATTTAAATACAGCGTTTTCTCATGAAGGAGCTTATATAAATATTCCGAAAAACAAAGTGGTACCAAAGCCAATTCAAATAATTAATTTTTCTACTGGAACAGAAAAAGAAATTCTTATTCAGCCTAGAAATTTAGTAATCGTTGGTGAAAATGCCCATGTTCAAATTATTGAGCGTCATCAAAGTTTGACTTCTAATACTACCTTGACAAACTCTGTAACTGAGATTTTTGTGAACAAAAGAGGTATTGTTGATTTCTATAAAATGCAAAATGATGTAGAAACAGCTTCTTTGGTTGATGGAACTTTTGTTTCTCAACAAAAAGATAGTGTTGCTTCGGTACATACTTTTTCTTTTGGAGGAAAGTTGACACGTAACAATTTAGAGTTTTACCAAAATGGAGAGCACTGTGTATCTCATATGAATGGTATTTCTATTTTGAACGGAAAACAACATGTAGACAATCATACTTTGGTAGAGCATAAGGCTCCAAATTGTGAATCTCATGAAATGTATAAAGGAATTTACGATGAGAGCTCTACAGGAGTTTTTAACGG
>NZ_JAQWGB010000177.1 GCF_029238425.1 Flavicella sp. | reverse complement strand
TGGTGCAGTCCCAGGTAGTTCACTAACAGCAGTAGATGCAATTAATGTAGTAAGAGCTAGGGCTGAAATGCCTGGTGTTATTGCAAAATATACAGCAGACAAAGACGCGTTTAGAAAACGTATTTATAATGAAAGAGCAGTAGAATTATACCACGAATTTCATCGTTGGCATGACTTAAGAAGATGGAAGTTATCTATAGATGTGTTAGCAGACGGAGAAATTTACGGAGCTAACATCACAGAAGTAGGAGGAAACCTTGTATATGGAAAAAAGGTTATTGAGGGGGCACAGCGTGTTTTTGAGGACAAGCATTATTGGTATCCATTTCCAACGAGCGTCATGAACATTATGTTAAGCTTTGAGCAAAACCCAGGATGGTAATCTTAAAAAATTGAAAAACATGAAGTATTATATATTATTATTATTTATAGCCTTAAGCAGTTTGGTTTCTGCACAAGAGGTGAAGGATACTACTCAGTTGAAGGAAAAGGTAAAAGTGCCTTTTGCTGAACTGGATAAAGATAAATTAGTGGGGGCTGTAGATGTCATTACAGGAGATGATTTACAACATTCATCTGATTATAACGTAGAATCAGTATTGGCTGGTCAGGCACCAGGATTGATCGTTTTTGAAGGAAATGGAGCTCCAGGTTTTGACACTACGTCCATGAAAATTCGTGGACAATCTAGAGGAGGTGCTTCAGATCATCCTTTGATTGTAATTGATGGAATAGCGAATCGTTCTTTGTCGAGTCTTGCTTTGGATGAAATTGAAAGCATTCAGGTATTGAAAGACGTTACCGCAAAGATGATGTATGGTAGTAAAGCTGCTAATGGAGTTTTAATGGTAACAACCAAGCGTGGGTATGATGGAAAACATAAAGTAAGTTTTTCTTATGAACACAGTTTGAAAACAGCGAGTGTTTTGCCTCAATATGCTAGCTCCGCCCAATACGCAAAATTGTACAATCAAGCATTGTTAAATGATGGACAAGAAGCTTTGTATACTCAAGAACAAATAAATAATTACCAAAATCCATCTGTTTTATATCCAGATGTAAATTATTATGATGAGTTTTTAAAGAAAAGTGCTTCAGTGCATAGATTCAATGCTCAGTTGATCGGTGGAGATTCTGAAACCAAATTTTTTCTAAACCTTGGGTATATTAATGAAAACGGACTTGAGAACTTGGGTAAAAATCAAGACTTTAACAGACTTAATGTAAGAGGTAACCTTGATTTTAAAGTGAATGAAGTACTTTCTATGTTTATTGATATTGCAGGGCGTATGGATTCTTGGGATAGAGCAGATATTTCCAATACTGAATTTTTCAATTCATTGTCTTCTCATAGGCCAAATGATTATCCTCTTTGGTATGGAGAAGAAGGAGATAATGATTTCTTAGGATATAGTCCGCGAGTTGCTACAAACTTAGTAGGAGAATTGGCAAGATCAGGATATGTAAACACCAAAAATTACTATGCTCAAACCAATGTTGGATTTAAATTAAATTTGAATAAATATATCAACGGTTTAACAGCAGGAGCATATCTGACATATGATATGTATAACAATATTAGTATTGGAAAATCTCTTTCTTATTCTAGAATCAGAATTAATAATGGAGATGTTGATGATATCACTCGTGTTGGAGTGGATACTTTGGATGATAATGAAAGTAGAAAAGGAGATGATGCTAGACAAAATGTTGGTTTGGTGGCAAATATTGATTACATAAAATCATGGGACAATCATGATTTACAAGTCAATTTTGCAACTGTACAACAAACATTAACCAGAAAATCTACTTTAGATGGTCCATCAACACAGCAAGATGATAAAAATATAAATTTTGGACTAAGACTAAACTACACATTACTTGATAAGTATACTGTTGAGGGAACATCTTCTTATATGGGTTCTGATAAATTTAGTAAAGAAAATCGTTGGGGATTATTTGGATCTGGAGGCTTAGGTTGGATTGTTTCGAACGAAGGTTTTTTGAAAGACAGTAAAGCAATTAACAGACTGAAATTCAAAACTTCCTATGGAGTGATGGGGTATGATCAATCTTTTGATTATTTGATGTACAACGATTTTTACATTGCCAGCGGAAACTTTAGAACAGGACCTAAAAGTGCAAATATTGAATATGGATGGAAAGAAGGTCAAATAGGAAATCCAAATTTGACTTTTGAAAAAGCAAGAGAATTTAATATTGGAGTAGAGGCCAGTTTGTTTAAAAACAAAATTGACTTAGAGGCAAACTATTTCGACGAATACAGATATGATATTCCTGTAACCCTAAACAATACATTGCCGGATTATACAGGACAATTAAAGCCTGTGGGAAATAACAATGCTGTTTCTAATAAAGGAGTTGATTTATTTGTTCGATTTAAAGACAATATTGATGAGTTTAAATATTCTGTTGGTGTGAATGTTATTTATTCAAAAGCAGTTTATGATAAATTTGATGAGGTAAATGAATACGAGCACTGGAACAGAACAGGTACGGATACAGATAGAATTTGGGGTTGGGAAGCTCAAGGATTGTATCAAAATGATCAAGAAATTTTAGATCATGGGGTGAGTTCTTCTTATGGAGAAATAATTCCAGGGGATGTGAAATTAGTCAATTTTATCAACGATAAAGGGGATAATATTATTGATCAGTATGATGCAAAAATGATTGGAAATAGTTATCCAAGACTAAATTACTCATTGAACCTAAGGTTCCAGTACAAGGGGATTGAGTTTTATGCATTAGGACAAGGAGCATCTGGTTTTGATAGGATGTTAAACAATTCATATTACTGGAATACAGGACAAAATAAATATTCTGTATATGCACTCGGATCTGCGGCTCCAGGTGCTGTTCAAGGAGCAAGCTCTCCTCGTTTAACAACTTTGAATCAATCTCATAGTTATAGAAATTCTACTTATTGGATGAGAGATGGCGCGTTTTTTAAATTGAGAACGATTGAATTGAAATACAATTTCTCAAAGTTTATTAGCAAGAAGTTTGGAGCAGATAATTTTCAATTATTTGTAAGAGGAAATGATTTGTTGACCATTTCTAAAATTAAAGACTCTGATCCAGAGAATTTAAATTCAGGGGTAACAAATTATCCTATGTACAAAACTATTTCTATGGGTCTAAAATTAACGTATTAATCGAAAAGGTATGATGATGCAAAAGTTATATAAAAATGAAAATATGGAAGGTCCATTTTTCAAAAAGAGATATAAAATAAAATCTATTTTCGCTGTGTTGATTGTGCTTATCATATGCGCTTCTTGCGAGGATTATTTTGAACCAAAATTAACCAACGAAAGAACTTATGATCAGCTGGTAGAAAACCCTGATTATGTAAGAGGCTTGTTAACCTATGCTTACCGCGCAATTCCTTCGGCTTATGATATCTATGGAGGTGATTTTTTGGATGGAGCAACAGACAACTCTTTGTCTAATGTACTTTCTGGGAATATGAATAAGATGGTTGAAATTGAAGGGTATTGGACAGCTGTCTTGAACCCTATTAATGTTTGGACCACAAGATATGATGAATTGAAAAATGTAAACCAGTTTATTGAAATAGGGTTGGATGGAACCATATTATATTTCAAATCGAATCCGGAAAGAGATGAGGCATATAGAGATAGGTTGAAAGGAGAAGCTTACTTTTTAAGAGCTTGGATACATTTCGATTTGTTACGTCGCTATGGAGGTGTTGACCAAAACGGGGAACTTTTGGGGATTCCATTGTTAACTTCTCCAATTGATATTACTTCGTCTGATGATTTGAATTTACCAAGAAATTCTTATGATGATTGCGTTTCTCAAATAATTGCAGATTTGGATACAGCTTTAGCAGCTGGATTGCCTTCAGATTATAATGGGACAGGAGCAGAGTTTGATGAAACGAACGAAGGTCGTCCAACAACTATTTCTTGTATGGCGCTAAAATCTAGAGTTTTATTATATGCAGCAAGTCCAGCCTATGCAACCTCATCTTATACAGAGGCCGCTCAAGCATCTTATGAAGTAATTGATGCGATTGGTTCTAGTTTGCCAACAGATGTGTATGATGTTGCCAATATATCTGCAAAATTTTACAATAATGATTTGAATGATGAATTGATCATGCGTAGAGTTAGTGGAAATCAAAACGGTAATAATAATTTAGAAAACAGTCATTTTCCTCCAGG
>NZ_JAQWGB010000172.1 GCF_029238425.1 Flavicella sp. | reverse complement strand
GATAATGAAGGTGGTGATGATACGACAGAGGTAGGATTTGTACCGGCTGACTTTAACGGAAATGTTGGTACCAATGGTTTTGATAATAGCACCTCTATAAGTACTGATGACACTTTTTTTGATGTCAACGGAATTATTAATGATCCTAGTTTATTGTTAGATAGCGATGGGGATGTAAATAATGCTGGTGGTGATGTTGATTATAGAGATTCTTTTGTGTCTGGAGATACGGATGGAGATGGAGTTTTTGATCCTTCCGATATTGATGATGATAATGACGGGATTTTAGATGCTGTGGAAGATGCGGTGTCTAACTTAGATATTGATAATGATGGGTTGAACAATTCAGTAGATTTAGATTCTGACGGCGATGGAATACCAGACAATATAGAGGCGCAAAGTACATTAGGTTATATATCTCCTAGTGTTGTTTTTTCTGATGGAGATGGAGATGGATTAGATGATGTGTACGAAACTGCTTCCGATTTGGGTGGAGAAGGGTTGACTCCTCTAAATTCAGATTTGGATAGTAATGAGGATTATTTGGATACGGATTCTGATGATGAAGGGCAGGGAGATACTATGGAAGCTGGATTGACTTTAAGCGGTTCTGTGGGTATCAATGGTTTGGATAGTAATATCTATACATCAAATGATTTTGCTGATGTAAATGGAAATATAGATGAGCCTACATTGCTGCCTGATTCTGATTCTGATGTCCTTACAGGGGATGTTGATTATAGGGATGCGGAGACAACCGTCAGTGCAGGGGATGGGAATTTATTATGGCTGCGAGCAGATGTTGGTGCCAATACAATAACTTGGAGTGATCAATCTGCGAATGTACATAATGCTTCAGGTAACGGAACGGGCTTAACTTTAAATTCTAACGCCGTTAATTTTAATCCAGCGTTTGAGTTTAATGGTACAGATGATTATTTTGAAATTGCGAATGGTATTTTTGAATCTAGTATATCGTATCCTAATTTATCAGCATATGTTGTCACTCTTACAGATACTCAAAAAGACTCTTATGTGTTTGAGGAAAATATCGAAGAAGGAGATGATTTTTTAATTACTGTCCCTTGGGGAGATGGAGAAATTTACTATGGTATCGAAGGCGGGAGTTCTGATATAAACCATCCATGGGTTTCAAACACAAGTACTTTTGATATGTATAATTTTTATGGAAGTGATAATACGATATCAACTCCAGTTGCTTTTCAGCAAGCACTATATTTAAATGGTTCCGTTATAGATACAGGTACTTCTTTTGAGTCGGATATTACAGGAGATAATACACAAGAGTTTACAATTGGAAGTGGAGAAGAATTGGATGGCGGAGCCTTCAGTTATTTTGATGGTCAAATTGCAGAAATTTTAGTTTATTCGGGTAATCAGACGTCAGAAGAGCAACAAAGTATACAATCGTATTTAGCATTGAAGTATGGTATTACTTTAAATCCAAGTGTGGCAATTCAAGACGATGCCAGTATAACAGAGGGAGATTATACTCTGTCTAATGGAAGCACAGTGGTTTGGAGTTATGGAGATAATAGTACCTATCATAACGATGTTGCCGGAATTGGGTTAGATGCCACAAGAAATTTTGAGCAAAAACAATCTAAATCTCAATCAGGAAATTTTTTAACAATGGGGTTAGGGAGCATTGAAACAAACAATGCGAGTAATTCAAATTCATTTTCAACGGATAAAGACTTTCTCGTGTGGGGGAATGATGGTGCTACAGGATTTGCCAGCAATTCGATTCTGTGTAGTAGCACAAATACCTTAAATAAGGTGTGGAAGGTTGTTGAGAGCGGATCAGTTGGTTCTGTTCAGATAGCAATTCCAGAAACAACCATATTGTCCGAATTAAACAACTCCACAGCTCCAATTGCTATGAAGGTCGCAAGTGATGAATTGTTTACAATGGATGTTGAATATGTCTCAATGAACCCATCTGCATTGAGTATAGGAGGAGTGGCTCAATTGGTAGGTAGTTACGATTTTGAGGGCGACAAATATTTTACGTTTACGGAGATTACAGGTATTACATGGGATGGTATTTCATGGACTGGTGGCTCTGGGAATGCTAATGCTCCTAATACATCTGATACTGGAGAATTGGTAACAGTAGATTCAGGTAGTGGTTCTCAAATTACTGCCATAGAAGATTTGTCTGTAGGTTGTTTATGGGTAACCGCAGGTTCTGTATTTACAATTGATGATGGAGTAACGCTTACTGTAGCCAATGAATTGAAGTTGGATGGAGAGCTTAGAATGGTTGGTGATGCTCAATTGATTCAAACGCATACAGGAGCATCTCAAGTCACAGGTAGCGGAAAACTATATATTGATCAAGCTAGTTCTTTGACTAGTACATATCAGTATAATTACATGACATCTCCTGTGTTGTCTACAGGGGAATCTGTTTTTACGTTAGACGATGTTTTAAAGAATGGTACAACGCCTACTTCGGCTACTTCTGTTCCAGATGAAATTACTTTTACGAATGGATATGATGGTAGTTTTGTTGGCGATGATATTGTGTTGTCAAGTTATTGGATATATAGTTATTTAAATGGTCTTACCGGTGATTCATGGATTCAACAAAAAGAAACAGGAGCCTTTGAACCTGCTGATGCATTTATTTTAAAAGGACCGGGCAGAGCTCAAAATTACACATTTGTGGGTACTCCAAACGATGGAGATATATCCATAGAAATTACCTCTAGTCATTATTCTTTATTAGGAAACCCTTATCCGTCAGCCTTGGATGCAGATGCTTTCTTGGATGATAATCCTTCTATAAGTGCTTTGTATTTTTGGGAGCAAACTGGGGATAGTGATAGTCACGCTCAAAGCGGATATGAAGGTGGGTATGCAAGTAGAATTTATCAATCAGGATCTGCTGCGACGACTGTTGTTGAAGGCACTGCCGGTTTAACACAAGGTCATGCTTATAAGTCGCCTGGTAGGTATATTCCAGTAGGGCAAGGATTTTACGTTTTGGCTAGTACTGCAGGCGGGACTATTACGTTCAAGAATAGTCATAGGGTGAGTCAACCTATTGATGAGGCAGGAGGTACTTCGGTTTTCTTTAAAGAGGGGCAAAAGAAAAAATCAAATTCTCAGGAGGATCCTGCAGTATTAAAATTAGGTTTTGAATATACGGATCAAGAAGGAGTTGGCTTACATAGACAGATTACGGCAGCCTTTAGAGAAGGAAATTCATTTGCCCATGACAATGGTCATGATGGATATATGTTTGATTTGGGTGAAACGGATATGTATTTTAAATTTGATGAAAGTAGAACGAATTATGTGATTGCTGGATTGGAACCTATTTCGGAGTCTTTGGAGGTGCCTGTCACAATTAAAACAGCATTGACAGGGGAGGTTTATGTGATGTTAGATGAGCAAGAAAATATTACAACTCCAATTTTACTGAAGGACAAACAGAATAATACATTCTATAATATCAAGGAAAATATTGCAACTATATATTTAACGCCAGGTACATATTCTGATCGATTTACTATTGTGTTTAGTGATGAAGAAATGTTAAACACGGAACATATCATTGGGAGTGATGGAGTTCTTGTTACTTATGATCAAGAGTCTAAAGAATTGGAAATCCTTAATAAGAATCAAATCGAGTTAAATGAAATTAAGGTTTACAATTCCTTAGGACAGTTAATTCAGGTGTATTCAAATAGAGATGACAACTTAAAGTTAGAGGTTGTTGATGGAGTTTATGTGGTTAAAATAAAAACAGAAATAGGAATCTTTTCTCAATTGATTTCGGTTAACTAATTGTTTTTCATCAGAAATAATTTCCGTTCTTTTTTTTTAACTTAAGATGAAACACTAAAAGAATTGAAGTAACTTTGTGCTTTTAAATTAAGAAAAATGAATACAATATATAATGGGTTTACTTTTGTGGTGGAGCCAAGAGATCCTGCAACGGAGATATTAATCGCTGAACTAGGGTATGCTGGATTTGAGAGTTTTGTTGAGAATGAAACAGGAGTAATAGCTTATATCCAAAAAGACGATTGCAGTGATGATATTTTGGAGAATATATTTGTATTGAATTCTAACGAGTTCTCTATAGAATATAAGAAGGAAGAAATTGAGCAAGTAAATTGGAATAGTGAATGGGAAAAGAATTTCTCACCGATCCAAGTGGAGGATAAGGTTTCTATTAGAGCACCTTTTCATGAAAATCCTAATTTAGAATATGACATTATCATAGAGCCAAAAATGAGTTTTGGGACGGGGCATCATGAAACTACACATATGATGGTTCAGCACTTATTAGATATTGACGTAAAAGGTAAAAAAACTTTAGATATGGGATGTGGAACTGGGATTTTGGCAATTTTCGCTGAAATGAAAGGAGCTATGCCTATTGATGCCATTGATATTGATAATTGGTGTTATTTGAATACGATTGAGAATGTGGAGAGAAATAACTGCGCAAAGATTACTTCTTATGAAGGGGATGCAAGTTTATTAGAAGGGAAAAAATACGATTTGATCATCGCCAATATCAATAGAAATATATTGTTAAATGATTTAGAAGTTTATGCAACCTGTTTGACTAATGGAGGAACACTGTTGCTAAGTGGTTTTTATGCAGAAGATATTCCCTTGCTTGATGAAAAAGCACGTACTGAAGGTTTGAGTTTGCAAAATGAGAAGAAAAGAAATAAATGGGTTTCGTTACGATATTTAAAAAATGCGTAATTTTGCAAAGAGATAAAAATCAAAAGTAAAATGAAGATGGTGAATATGAGTGTGAAAGAAAAAGTTCAGGAAGATGTTGATGTCCTTGAGATGTTAACTCCTAAACATGAGATTATTTTGCATAATGATGATGTGAATACCTTTGATTTTGTAATTGAATCGTTGATCAGTGTTTGTGAACATACTTTGGAGCAAGCTGAACAATGTACAGTTTTGGTTCATTACAAAGGAAAATGTGCTGTTAAGACAGGAGAGTACGATGAGTTAAAGCCAAAATGCAGTAAGTTGCAAGAATTAGGTTTGTCTGCTGAGCTTGTTTAGTGCTAAATGAATAGATAAAAAAAGTCAGGTTTTGAATTTCAAAACCTGACTTTTTTCTTTCAGATTCATATAGATTTAATTTAAAACTTTTTAGATTCGTAGGATGTTATCAAAATGGAAAAAGAAAACAGTCATAAGTAGGTTTGAAAAAGACAGACTTCATGCTAAAAAGAAGAAAAGAAATCTGAATACCAAACTGGTAAAGTCAGTGGGGATTCTGATGGAAGAATCTCAGTTTTTAAAGAGTAATATTGTTTTGAACAAAATTCAACAAGAATTAAAAATACCGCTAGATAATATTGAAATTTTGGTTTTCAAACCTTTTGAAAAAAAGAAAGAATATTCAGAGTTTGAGTGTACAGAAAAAGATTTTGGATGGTATGGAAGTTTAAAATTAAACAAGCTTCAAGAATTTGTTAAAAATGAATACGACTTGTTTATAAATTATGGATTTCAAGAAAATTTATATTGGAAAGTAATAACTTTGCACTCTCTATCTAATTTTAAAGTAGGTTTTGCTTCAGAAGAAGATAGTTTATATGATTTGTCAGTTTCGGATGAGGGAAGAGATTTGGGAGTTTTGACAACTGAGATGATCAAATATTTAAAGATTTTAAAGAAAATATAATGCAAGCATTTTTAGGAACGGGAACCGCTTTGATTACTCCTTTTAACGAGGATAAAAGTGTTGATGTTGTGGCTTTGGAGCAATTGGTTGAATTTCAAATTGCGAATGGAGTAGAATATATAGTTGTTTTAGGGACAACTGCAGAATCCGTTACGCTTACATCTGAAGAAAAAGAGCTTGTTAAAAAAACAATTATAGAAAAAACAAACGGAAGAGTTCCTTTGGTCCTTGGAGTTGGCGGAAATAATACGGCAACGGTTGTTTCAGATTTAAAAACATTGGATTTGTCTAAGTTTGATGCTGTTCTTTCTGTTTCTCCCTACTACAATAAACCATCTCAAGAAGGAATCTTTCAGCATTATGTTGCTGTTGCGGATGCAAGTCCGGTTCCAGTAATTATTTATAACGTACCAGGTAGAACAAGTTCTAATATTGAGCCTGCTACGGTTTCTAGATTGGCAGAAACTTGTAAAAATATTATTGGAGTTAAAGAAGCTGCAGGAGATATGGTACAAGCCATGAAATTAATTCAAACGGTACCCAATGATTTTTTAGTAATTTCTGGAGATGATATGATTGCTTTACCGATGACATTGGCAGGTGGAGCAGGTGTTATATCTGTTCTTGGACAGGCCTACCCGAAAGAGTTTTCTGATATGATTCGTTTGGGCTTAGAGAAATCATCTGAAGCTGCCTTTCAAATTCAGTATCAAATGATGGATGTTGTGGATCTGATTTTTGAAGAAGGAAACCCTGTTGGAATCAAGGCTTTGTTGTCTGTTTTAGAAGATGTGGAAACCTCTATGGAGGTTCGTTTGCCGCTAGTTGCTGCTACAGAAAGCCTTCAAGAAAAGTTGAAGCAGTTTGCACACGCTTTTGCCTAAGCAGAAATTAACAATTTTTTAGGAGCTTAAAAAGACTTCAATTCAGTTTAGAACTTATTTTTGGTTGTGGTTTTGAAAGGAAATCACTTTAATAATTCATAAATAATGTCTAATTTTGCAAAATGCTTAAATTGAAACATCTAATATTTTTATTTTCCATCGTGCTTTTGGCCTCTTGTAGTAGATACAACAGAGTGTTGAACAAAGGTAGCGTATCGGATAAGTACAAAATGGCAACAGAAATGTATGATGCCAAGAAGTTCGATAAAGCACTTCGTTTGTTTGAAATGATTACTCCAGCGTATAAAGGGAAGCCTCAAATGGAAAGAATCCAGTTTATGGTTTCCATATCTTATTTTAATACAAAAGATTATGCAAACGCAGCATATTACTTTGAGAGGTTTGTAACAAATTATCCTAAAAGTTCGAAAAAGGAAGAGGCAACTTTCTTTTCGGCAAAGTGTCATTATTTGGCATCTCCAAAATATAGTGTAGATCAAACAGAAACTAAAGACGCTTTGTTGGCATTCCAGAAATATATCAATGCATATCCTAATTCTAAACGATTGCCAGAAGCAAATCAAATGGTAAAGGAGTTGCAGTACAAATTGGAAACAAAGGCTTTTATGATTGCCAAGCAATATTTTGATATCGGTTATTATACATCAGCTGTAGTGGCTTTTGATAATATGACATCAACATATTTGGGAACAGAATACAGAGAGGAAGCTTTTTTTTATAAGTTTAAATCAGCATATGAATTAAGTGTTCGTAGTACTTTTACCAAGAAATACAAAAGGTTAGTGGCTGCAGAGAAAGCTTACGAAAAATTAGAAAGAAATTATCCAGAGTCAAAATATCTTAAGGAATCTCAAGATTTATTGAAAAGGGTACAAAAAGAAATAGCATTAATATTAAGTTAATAAATAGTCATGATGGATCACAAAAACACAAATGCACCAGATACTACTGTAACATATGATAAGTCAAAAGTAGAAGCACCTACTGGAAATATCTATGAGGCAATTTCAATCATCGCGAAAAGAGCGGATCAAATTAACGGAGATTTGAAAAAAGAGTTGGTAGAGAAATTGGATGAGTTTGCTACATACAGCGATAGTTTAGACGAAGTTTTTGAAAACAAAGAGCAAATTGAGGTTTCTAAGTTTTACGAAAAATTACCAAAAGGTCATGCTTTAGCTGTTGAAGAGTGGTTAAACGATAAAGTATATTTCAGAAATTCAGAGAAAAAAGACTAGGGAACATGAGTGTTTTAAAAGGTAAAAAGATTCTATTAGGGGTAACCGCTGGAATTGCAGCCTACAAAACAGCTCACCTAGTAAGATTATTCATAAAAGCAGGAGCCGAGATCCAAGTGGTCATGACTCCTGCTTCTAAGGATTTTGTAACGCCATTAACATTATCAACTTTATCTAAAAATCCAGTTCATTCCGTGTTTTATGAAAAAAATGAGGAGAATGAACTTTGGAATAATCATGTAGATTTAGGTTTGTGGGCGGATTACATGGTTGTAGCACCTGCTACAGCGAATACCCTTTCAAAAATGGTACATGGAATTGTTGATAATTTATTATTAGCAGTGTACCTTTCAGCAAAATGTCCAGTTTACTTTGCACCAGCAATGGATTTGGATATGTTTAAGCATGCTTCTACAACTGAAAATATTGAAAAATTAGAGCAAGGAAATCATTTGATTCCTGCTGGTACTGGCGAGTTGGCTAGTGGTTTGGTGGGAGAGGGAAGAATGGCTGAGCCAGAGGAAATTGTTGCTTTTGTTGAGAATGATATTCTGAGCAAATTGCCACTCAAAGGCCAAAAAGTATTAATAACCGCTGGTCCTACTTATGAAGCGATTGATCCTGTTCGCTTTATTGGGAATCACTCTTCAGGAAAAATGGGATTTGAACTTGCTTTACAAGCAGCGAATTTAGGAGCAACAGTGTATCTGATAGCAGGCCCCTGTTCTCTTAGTATTCAGCATTCAGCTATAACTAGAATTGATGTTACAAGTGCAGAGGAGATGTTTAATTCTGTGTTTGAATATTATACAAATGTGGATATTGCAATTGCTGCTGCAGCGGTTGCAGATTATACTCCGGTAACTACGGCACAACAAAAAATAAAAAAGAAAGAAGGGAATTTACCTATTGAGTTAAAAGCTACAAAAGATATTTTAGCAACAATGGGAGCTTCAAAGAATAACCAATTTTTAGTTGGTTTTGCGCTTGAAACAAATAATGAGGTAGAGAACGCAAAAGGAAAACTATCTAGAAAGAATTTAGATATGATTGTTTTGAATTCTCTTAAGGATAAAGGTGCTGCTTTTGGAGGAGATACTAACAAGATATCTGTCATTGACGCATCCAATAAAATTGTGGAGTACACGTTAAAGTCTAAAGAGGCAGTTGCTTCAGATATTTTTTCTGAAATTCTAAAAAGAGCGGATGTTTAAAAAGATTATTATCCTTTTAGGTTTGGTGTTGCTATGTACTGTTGGTAATTCGCAAGAATTGAATTGTACTT
Source organism: Flavicella sp. (assembly GCF_029238425.1). Taxonomy (GTDB): domain Bacteria; phylum Bacteroidota; class Bacteroidia; order Flavobacteriales; family Flavobacteriaceae; genus Flavicella. Next base: position 13,828 of record NZ_JAQWGB010000172.1, on the reverse strand, counting down.
TTTCTATCAATGCGGATCAGGTTGGTGTAAGTAATAAACAAGTTTTTCAAACGCTGGAAAGAGCTCTGACTGATTTTGTTAATAAACAGCAATGGACCAATAAGGTTTATAAAAGTAATGAGAAGATTGATTGTGGGATGACTTTGATTGTGTCGTCTTATACGAACAATAAAAATTTTTCTGGTACTTTACAGGTAAATGCTGTACGTCCTGTTTTTGGAAGTAATTACAAAACACCTATTTTTAACTTTAAGGATGATGCTATTTCTTTTGAGTATACAGAATATGAGCCGTTAATCTATAATCCTGCAACTTATGAATCAAATTTAATTTCTTTGATTTCGTATTATGCCTATATGATTATTGCAATAGACGCAGATACCTTTGCCATGAAAGGTGGTGAGAATTTTTACAAACAAGCTTTGGATATAGTGAATCTGGCTCAGCAAGGAAATTATTCAGGTTGGGAGGCAAAAAGAAATTCATTAAATAGATATTCTCTTGTGGACTTGATTACTTCAAATGCTCACAGAGAGTATAGAGAAATTATGTATGGATATCATCGTTTAGGGATGGACGTTTTTGCAAACAATGCTGAGATTGCAAAAAATGAAATATATGAGCAACTGATGAGTTTTGAGAACTTGAATAAAAGAAGTCAGAATTCATTTATGTTTAGAATCTTTTTTGATGCAAAATCTGACGAAGTGGTTGATGTTTTTGGTTCTGGACCTGACGTGAATGTAAAAGATTTAAAAAAGTTATTGAATAGAATTTCAGCTCCAAATAGTAGTAAGTGGAAAAAAATATAATGTGGTTAAAACTCAAATAGAAAGTCCTTATAAGGGGCTTTTTTTTGCTTTATATTTAAGGGAAATTTCACAAAAAGAATCGTTAAATTTACGGCATTCAAAAAAATAGTACACATAAAATTATTTTATCTTGTTAACTACATTATCTATATCTAACTACGCTCTTATTAAGGAGTTGCAAACAGATTTTACAAAAGGATTGTCTATAATCACAGGAGAAACTGGAGCCGGTAAATCCATTGTTTTGGGAGCTTTAGGACTTGTAATGGGAAATAGAGCGGATTTAAATAGTCTGAAGGATAATTCTAAAAAATGTGTAATTGAAGCTACTTTTTCTGTTGGAGCGTACCAATTGAAAGAATTTTTTGAAGATAAAGATCTAGACTATGAGGAAGAGGCTATGATAAGAAGAGAGATTTTGCCGAGCGGTAAATCTAGAGCTTTTGTGAATGATACTCCTGTGACACTTTCTATTTTAAATGTTTTGAAAGAAAGATTAATTGATGTCCATTCTCAACATAAAACAGCTCAATTGTCTGAGACTAGCTACCAGTTTCAAATTTTGGATGCCTTAGCAGGTAATTTTGATTTGTTAGCCAACTATAGCAAACAATTGAAAGTTTATAAAAAACATCAAAAAGAGTTAGAGGTATTAGTACAAAGTCAAGAAGCGGCGAAACAAGAATATGCCTACAATTCTCATTTGTATAATGAATTGGTGGAAGCTAATTTGAAAGCAGGTGAGCAGGAAGAGTTGGAAGAAACTTTAGATAGGTTAAATAATATTGAAGCAATCAGTGATGCGCTTTCTGAATCTTTGAACTTGGCTTCTGATGAACAGGTTGGTTTGCAGTCTGGTTTGTATCAAATGAAAAATTCGTTGGATGGGATTGCGAGTTTTTCTTCGGAGTATGAAAGTTTTGCTTCACGAATTGAAAGTTTAAAGATTGAACTGGATGATGTTGTTTTTGAATTAGAAAAATATTTGGAAAATGTTGATGTCAATCCTTCCGAAATAGAAAGTCTTAATGATAGACTACAGTGGATTTATGCTTTGCAAAAAAAGCATATGGTAAGCTCTATTGATGAACTACTTACCGTTCAGTCTAATCTAGAGATAAAAGTAGGACAAGTAGAGAATGCGTCAGAACAATTAGAAAATAAGCAAGCTCAGATCGAAGAATTAAAACTAAAACTACTTGCGGTTTGCGATAAAATTCATAAAAAACGAACGAACTCTGTTCCTAAGTTGACAAAGCAATTAGAAGAAGTACTATCAAAATTGGGAATGCCGAACGCTACGTTTAAAATAGAAATAAATGGAGGCAAGGAGTTTTATACCAATGGGAATGATGAACTTCAGTTTTTGTTTTCTGCCAATATGGGTGGGAATTATGACGAATTGAAAAAAGTAGCTTCAGGGGGTGAAATGTCTAGGATTATGTTAGGAGTAAAATTGATCCTTTCAAAATACACCAAGTTACCTACCATTATTTTTGATGAGATCGATACAGGAGTTTCCGGAGAGGTTTCGAATAAAATTGCGGACGTAATGCAAGAAATGGGAGATTATATGCAAGTAATAACGATTACACATTTGCCGCAAATAGCCGCAAAAGGGGAATCTCATTTCAAAGTGTATAAAAAAGATGTTGAAGGAGTGACCACAACTTTTTTAAAGCCTTTGACTAAAGAAGAAAGAGTAACTGAAGTAGCAGAGATTTTAGGAGGTAAGACCATCACGGACTCAGCTTTGGAGCATGCAAAAGAATTATTAAAAGCCTAAAGGAAGTATCAAAAGATGAAACAAAAAATAAACTTCAAACAGATTGTTCCTTATTTGATTGCGATAGCTGTTTTTGCCTTTGTTGCATTAGCCTATTTTTCTCCCGTTTTAAAAGGAGAAAAATTATTCCAAAGCGATATTCAGCAATTTAGAGGAATGTCTAAAGAAATTGTTGATTTTAGAGCAAAAAATGGAGAAGAGCCTTATTGGACGGGTTCGGCTTTTTCAGGAATGCCATCGTATCAATTGAGTACTTATTATCCACATGATTATGTCAAAAAAATAGACGGAATCATTCGGTTTTTACCAAGACCTGCAGATTATTTGTTTTTATATTTTCTAGGTTTTTTCGTGTTGTTGATGGTGTTGAGGTTTGATTGGAAACTTGCGATTATTGGTTCGTTGGCTTTCGGGTTTTCAACTTATTTTATAATTATTTTAGGAGTAGGGCATAACGCAAAAGCCCATGCCATTGGTTATATACCACTGGTTCTAGCTGGAGTATTGTTAATTTTTGAATCTAAATATTTTTGGGGATTCGTAGTAACTACCTTAGCAATGGCGCTCGAAATTAACACGAGCCATCCTCAAATGACTTATTACCTAGGATTTACCATATGTATTCTAGGAATAGTGTTTTTAATAGATGTTTTAAAATCTAAGGGAGATATCAAAATATTTGGTTCACAAGTTGGTGTTATTGTTTTAGGGACAATTCTAGCACTTTGCATGAATGCTAGTAGTTTGATGGCAACCAAAGAATATGCTGACAAAAGTACTAGAGGGAAAAGTGAGTTAACCATAACGGCGGACGGTAAAACAAAAAAGGCAAGTTCGGGTTTATCCAAGAGTTATATTACGGAATATAGCTATGGTAAAATGGAGACTTTTAATTTGTTTATACCAAGATTTACAGGGGGAGCCAATAGTGAGAATTTAGGAAATGAGTCAGAAACCTATAAGTTTCTTAGTTCAAAAATAGATAGAAATCAGGCAGAAGGATTTGCAAAAAATGTTCCTACTTATTGGGGAAGTCAGCCTATTGTAGCTGCTCCAGCTTATATAGGAGCTATTTTTATATTCTTGTTTGTTTTGGGGATTTTTATTGTTGATTCTAAAATTAAAATTTGGTTGGTTTCAGCTACCGCTTTTTCAGTTTTGATGAGTTGGGGACACAATTTTGAGTTCTTGACTAATATTTTTATTGAATATGTTCCTTTGTATAATAAGTTTAGAGCAGTGAGTTCTATTCAAGTTATTGCAGAAGTGTGCATACCATTATTAGGATTATTAGCTCTAAAAGAATTTTTTAACACTAAATTGACAAGTGAAGAGAAAGTAAAAGAACTAAAGAAAGCTTTTTATATTGTTGGTGGAATTGCATTGTTTTTTACTTTGTTAGGTTCTAGTTTGTTAGAATTTAATGGTGCAAATGACGGTTACTATGACAACATGCTAAAAGGGCTAGGAAGTGCTATAAAAGCAGATAGACAAGTAATATTCTTTGAGGATAGCCTGAGAACATTCATGCTAGTTCTATTGAGTGCAGCGGTGTTGTATTTGTACTTAAAGGAGAAATTAAAATACCAGGTAGTGTTAATTGCATTAGGGGTTTTGTTATTGTTTGATATGATAGGTACTGCCAGAAGATATGTTGATACAAGTGATTTTCATAGTGCTAGACAAATTGAAAAGCCATTTGTAAAATCGAGTATTGACAAAGAAATACTTCAAGATAAAGGACATTATCGTGTAGCAAATTTTGCGGGTAACTTTATGAACGATGGAGCTACGTCTTATTTTCATAAATCCATCGGAGGGTACCATGCGGCCAAATTTGGGAGGTATCAGGAATTGGTAGATTTTCATATTTCAAAAAATAATATGGAAGTTTTGAATATGTTGAACACCAAATATTTTATCATTCCAAATGAAAAAGGAGAGAAAGGTTTGCAAGTAAACCCTGATACAAATGGGAATGCTTGGTTTGTGAGTGATGTGAAATTTGTGTCAAATGCAAATGATGAGATTTTAGGATTGGGCGACTTCGATTCAAAAGGGACTGCAATTGTAAATCAATCAGAATTCCCGGAGTTTAAAAAAACTTATAAAACTGTACGTTTAGACTCTTTGTCAAAAATTGATTTGGTAAAATATGACGCCAACTATCTAAAATATCAATCAAATAATGATAAGGCTCAATTAGCTGTTTTTTCAGAGATATATTATAAAGAGGGTTGGAATGCTTATATAGATGGTGAATTGAAACCACATATAAGAGCAAATTATGTTTTAAGAGCACTGGAAATACCAAAAGGTGAGCATAACATTGAATTTAAATTTGAACCTACAATTATTGCTAAAGGAGGTATGATCAACTTAAGCGCTTTATTAGTATTTGTAGTATTGATAGTTTTTGCAATAATTAGAAATAAAAAAACAAATAGCTAGTGTATAAAACGATGCCCAATAAAAGGTACAAACATACCTTAGAATTTTTACAGGAGGTTTTGCCTGCGCCAGCAGTGGTATTAGATGTCGGGGTGCGCAATCCTTTTTCTGAAATAATGGAAGAAAATGGATACACAGTTTATAATACCAATGGCGAAGATTTAGACGATCTGCCTGAGATGGTAAATAATCAGAAAGTGGATGCTGTGGTGGCCTTTGAGATTTTTGAGCATTTATTGGCTCCTTATAATGTTTTAAAGAATATTGAAGCTGATAAATTAATTACTACCATTCCGTTAAAACTGTGGTTTGCTAGTGCGTATAGAAGTAAAACTGATATGTGGGATCGTCATTATCACGAATTTGAAGATTGGCAGTTTGATTGGTTGATAGAAAAATCAGGATGGAAGTCTTTGAAAACAAAAAAATGGACCAGTCCAATTAAGAAATTAGGTTTTCGTCCAATACTTAGAAAGTTTACACCAAGATACTATGCTGTTTACGCAGAGAGAAAATAATATATGATAATAGGAATGCTTTTAGATGCCGTATATCCTCCTGATCCGAGGGTAGAAAATGAGGCTGTTTCTCTAATAGAGGCGGGGCATGAAGTATTTCTGTTTTGTTTGCATTATGGAGATCAACCAGAAGAGGAGCGTATCAAAGGTATTTATGTGAAAAGGTATAAATCTTCGAGACTAGAATTTAAGTTGTCCGCCTTAGCCTATACCGTTCCTTTTTATAAAATTTCTCTTTCCAAAAAAATTGAAAATTTCATTGAAAACCATAAGATAGAGGTCTTGCATGTCCATGATATGCAAATAGCAGGAGCAGCTTTTAAAGCAAACCAGCCGTATGGATTACCTATACATCTGGATCTTCATGAGAATAGACCAGAGATTATGAAGTTTTATCCTCATTTGAATAAATTCCCCGGGAAATATATTATTCAACCAAGTATTTGGAAGAAATTTGAAAAACAATATGTTCAGCAAGCAACAAATGTTATTACGGTAACGGAAGAGGCTAAAAATGAGCTGGTTCTAAGATGCTCTGTTTTCGAAAAAAAAATAATTTCTGTTCCCAATACGGTGCATAAAAATTTTTATGAAAATGCAAAGTTTGATATTGGAATAGAGAATAAATTCAAAGATGATTTTGTGCTTTTGTATCTTGGTGATACAGGTTTACGTAGAGGGCTGTTAACGGCTATAGAAAGTGTTGCTCATTTGAAAAATGAAATTCCAAATATAAAATTAGTTATTGTTGGGACTAGCACAGAAGACAGTATTTTGAAACAAAAAATATCAGAACTTGGAATAGAGAATTTTGTTAGTTTTGAAGGTTGGCAAAATGTAGAATTGTTTCCTTCTTATATCAAAGCTAGCAATATTTGTATATCTCCCTTGCATAGAAATAAACATCATGATACAACCTATGCAAACAAAATATTTCAATATATGTCATTTGCAAAGGTTGTTTTAGCAAGTAACGCAACCTCTCAAGAAAATATCATTCATAAATCAAATGCTGGATTGATTCATAAAGCGGAAGATGTAAATGATTTTTCAGATAAAGTTAGAATGTTATATGCAGATGAAGAAATGTGTGCTTCATTTGGGGAAAATGGACAGAAATTTATTCAAAATGAGTTTACTTGGGAGCATACTTCAAAAAACTTAATAAATTTATATAATAATTTAGATTCTTGAAAGTATTAATTCTGACATATTATTGGCCTCCTGCTGGTGGTTCTGGCGTTCAACGATGGTTGAAGTTTGTGAAATATTTACAGAACTTTGGGATAACTCCAGTTGTATATACAGTTGATAATCCAGATTTCTCTATTCTAGATACTAGTTTAGAAAAAGAAATCCCACAAGGGGTGGAAGTTTTAAAACAACCGATTTGGGAGCCCTATAAATTGGCAAGTTTTTTATCTAAAAATAAAAACTCAAAGACCAATGTTGGATTTTTGAATTCAAAACAAAGTCGTTTTGCTAAACTTAGCACCTATATTAGAGCCAATTTTTTTATCCCAGATGCGCGAATGTTTTGGGTCAAGCCTTCTGTGAAGTTTTTAAAGGAGTATTTAAAAGAAAATCCTGTGGACGCTATTATTTCCTCAGGGCCTCCTCATACTTTGCATAAGATAGGATTGGAATTAAAAAAGGAAACTGGAATTCCATGGATTTCTGATTTTAGGGATCCTTGGACGGATATTGATTATTTTCATCAATTACCCTTGTCTAAAAATGCTAAGAAAAAGCATTTTAAGATGGAACAAGAGGTACTGAATACCTCTGATGCTGTTGTTGTAGTGGGAGAAACGATGAAAGAAAATTATTTAAAACATAATAAAAATACCGTTGTGATTACCAATGGATTTGATTCTAATGTTTCGAATTCAGCTGAACTATTGGATGAGAAATTCTCTATTACTCATGTTGGAATGATGAATGAAGATCGCAATCCAACTATGCTATGGGATGTTTTAAAGGAACTTTGTACAGAAGATGCTAACTTTAAAAATGATGTATGTATTCAGTTGATAGGAAAGTTAGATGCTTCAGTAATTAATGGAATAGAGGGCAATAGTTTAAAGGAAAATACAAGAATCATAAATTATTTGCCACATGACAAGGTTGCTGTTTTTCAAAAAAAATCTCAGGTTCTATTGTTGGCTGTAAACGAGGTTCCAAGTGCTAGAGGTATCATTACAGGGAAAATATTTGAATATTTGGTAGCGAAAAGGCCTATTTTAGCAATTGGTCCAATTGATGGTGACTTGGCAAAAATTTTGACAGAATCAGAAGCAGGAGCTATAGTAGATTTTGGAGATAGTAAAACGCTTAAAATTAAAATAAAAGAATTATATCAAGCGTTTAAAAAGAACGAATTGCATATAGATCCAAAGAATATAGAAAAATACCATAGAAAAGAATTGACCAAACAAATGGCCGATTTGATAAAACGTACAGTTTCATAAATGAAAAAAATAGTTACCATTTTAGGAGCGAGACCGCAATTTGTAAAAGCAGCGGTTTTAAGTAGAGTCATTGCTGAAGAGAAAGCTTTTGAAGAAATCATAGTGCATACGGGTCAGCATTATGATGAAAATATGAGTGCTGTTTTTTTTGAGGAAATGGAAATACCATTACCTAAATATAATTTAGATATCAATGGAGTAGGACATGGAGCCATGACAGGTCAAATGCTCGAAAAAATTGAAGCTTTATTGTTAAAGGAGCAACCAGATGCAGTTGTTGTGTATGGTGATACAAATTCTACATTGGCTGGGGCATTGGCTGCTCAAAAATTACAAATGAAGGTAGTACATATTGAAGCTGGATTGCGTTCTTTTAATATGCAAATGCCGGAAGAGGTAAATAGAATTTTAACAGATAGAATTTCTAGTTTGTTATTATGTCCTACGGATACAGCAATCAAGAATCTTGAGAAGGAAGGATATGCTACCTTAAAGATTGAGTATTCTAAATGTGGTGATATCATGAAGGATGCTGTAAGTCATTATAGTAAAAATTCGAATCAGAAATCCGATATTATAACTAGGTTGTCTTTAGAAGAAAAGAATTTTGTTTTGGCAACAATACACCGTCAAGAGAATACGGATTCTTTAGAAAATTTGAAAAATATTTTTGAAGGACTGACAGAAATTCATGAGGATAAAAAAGTGGTAATGCCAATTCATCCTAGAACTAAAAATATTTTAGCTACGCATAAGTTGGAATATCCTATTGAGTTTATCGATCCGGTTGGGTATTTTGATATGTTAGAATTATTAAAAAACTGTAAATTAGTTGTTACAGATAGTGGTGGACTCCAAAAAGAAGCTTTTTTTAATAAAAAATTCTGTGTGGTTGCTCGTGAGCAAACGGAATGGGTAGAATTGGTAGAAAATGGTTATGCACAATTAGTAGGAAGTAATGCCGAGAAAATGATTGCCTCATTTAAAGAATTTCAACAAACCAATAAAGACTTTAAGGAAAATATTTTTGGAGATGAGGTTGGACTTCAAATTCATAATGCAATTAAAAAAATGATTGAAAGTTAATGGGGATAGTACTAAAACAATCTTTTAAAAACACAGTCACCATATATGGAGCATTTGCTATTGGTGGAATAAATGCATTGTTTTTATACACTTCTTTTTTAGAAGATACCTATTATGGATTGGTAACATTTTTATTATCCACATCTAATTTATTGATGCCTTTTATTGGCTTCGGTGTTCAGTATACGATTTTAAAATTTTACTCTTCCTATGTTAGTAAAATAGAGAGAGATAAATTTTTATCGATAGCTTTGATTTTACCAATGTTGGTGGCAATACCATTGGGGTTTATTGGAGTACTGTTTTATGAAGGAATCTCTTCTTATTTATCGATAAAAAATCCAGTTGTAAAAAATTATGTAAGCGTTATTTATTTGGTCGCAATTGCTTGTGCGTATTTTGAAATATTTTACGCATGGTCTAAAGTTCAGTTGCAATCAGTATATGGTAATTTATTGAAGGAGCTGTTCTCAAGAATTGCCGCAATGATTTTACTGTTTTGTGTTTATTTTAAATGGATCAGTGTAGAAGATTTTATTTGGTATTTAACTGGAGCCTATTTTATTAGAATGTTTTTAATGGCGGGCTATGCCTTTCATTTATATCGTCCAAAATTACGATTGGAAATGCCAGAAAACATCACAGAAATTCTGAGGTATTCAGCCTATATTATCTTAGCTGGAGCGGCGGGTACAATTTTAATAGATATTGATAAGTTTATGATTCCTCAAAAAGAAGCTATTGCTTTGACCGCATATTATTCTGTTGGGGTTTATATCGGTTCAGTGGTCGAAACTCCAGGAAGAGCCATGGCACAAATTCTGCAGCCATTAATTGCAAAGGCCATCAATCAAAAGGATTTAAAAGAGGTGCATAGTTTGTATAAAAAAAGCTCCATAAATCTTTTTGCGATATCAGGACTTGTTTTTCTGTTGATAAATTTAAATATTTCCGAAATGTTTGCGTTGCTGCCGGAAAAATTTAGAGGTGGAGAATGGATTGTATTGTTTATTTCCATTGCCAAATTATATCATATGTTTCTTGGTGGAAATGGAGCTATTATTTCCAATTCTAAATATTACAAGATATTACTTCCTTATGGAGTGGCTATGGCCATTTCAGTTATAGTTTTAAATGATTATTTGATAGATTTAATTAGTATTGAAGGAGCCGCATTGTCCACTTTGTTAGTGGTATTGGTTTTTAATTCTGTCAAATTATTTTATGTAAAAAGCAAGTTTGATATGTATCCTTTTACTTCAAAAACTTTTCCTTTGTTGGTGTTGCTTGTTGTTTTTTATGCTCTTTTTATGGGATGGGACTTTGAATTTCATCCTCTCTTAAACATCATATTAAAAGGAGCAGTCATTGCCGTTTTATATGTAGTATGCTTATATAAAATGAAAATTTCCGTTGAAATTAATACTACGATCAATAACTTGAAATCTCGTTTTCTGTAGATGCTTCACAGTGTTTGAAAAAAAGTAAAAATATAATGTAATTGAATTTGTATATTTACGTCAAACCCTATCAAAATAGAACTGCATGATTGAAGTTATTGAACACAACTTAACAAAGGGAGAACACTTATTAAAGAGCATTTCAAAAGAACAATATAGTAATATCAATGTTGCACCTTACTATTCAAGTATAGGAACTCATATCAGACATGTGATGGATATGTTTCATTGCATATTTGATGGGATTGAGAGCGGAAATATAGACCTTGCTGCTAGAAGAAGGAATAAAGCAGTGGAAGAGCAATTAGATTTAGGCCTTGGGTATATAGCAGCAACAATTGATCAATTACAAGCAATAAACTTAGATATGTTGGGGGAAACGTTTCGTGTTACTGATGATTTGGGAGGAGGTAAGGTAACCATAGAATATACTCTTGCCGCAATTTTGAGTCAAGCCCATAGCCATGCCATACACCATTATGCAAGTATTGGATATATTATTCATCAATTAGGAATTCAGTTGCCAGATAATGGTTTTGGTTTCAATCCAACAACACCCAAAAAAGAAATGGTAAAATCTTATTTGAAAAGAGATTTCAGAACAGTTCTGATTCCATTGGCAACTAAAAATATGGCACAGAAAGCCGCAATAAAACCAATAACACTAAATATATAATTGTTGTCTTTTTTTATGGCAGAAAAACCAATACTGATCATTATTGGAGCCAAAGCAATTAAAGGGATAGCTCCAAAAATATATTTCATTCCTTTTTTCAATAAGTTTTGATCTGTACTCATTTTTTGCGATTTTCAATTACGTTTCTCACATTTCCGTATTTTTCCAGCAATAAGGAAGCTTCTTCATAACTAACCTTTAGATTATCGACAACCATTCTGTTGGCTCTATCTATTAATTTTGAATTGGAAAGTTTCATGTCTACCATTTTATTTCCTTTTACTTTTCCAAGTAAAATCATGGTAGTAGTACTGATCATATTTAGAATGAGTTTTTGAGCAGTACCCGCTTTCATTCTAGAGCTTCCTGTAACAAATTCGGGTCCAACTACAGAAACAATAGGGAATTGTGCGATCAAGTGCAGCGGGCTATTTTCATTCATTGTAATACAGCCTGTCACTATATTATTTTCATTCGCAGTTTGTAAAGCACCTAGAACGTAGGGTGTGGTTCCAGATGCAGCAATTCCAATCACTACATCATTAGTAGAAATATCATGCGCTTGTAAATCTAACCAACCTTGCGTTGTATTGTCCTCTGCATTTTCAACCGCTTTTCGAATAGCAGTATCACCACCCGCAATAAGTCCAACAACAAGTTCATGAGGCACACCAAAAGTAGGAGGACACTCAGAGGCATCAAGCACACCTAAACGTCCACTAGTTCCTGCCCCCATATAAAAAATTCGACCTCCTTTTTTTAGTTTCGTAACAATTTGTTCCACTAAAGCAAGAATTTGCGGTTTAGATTTTTCTACAGCAAGAGCTACTTTTTTGTCTTCGTTGTTTATATGTGTCAACAAATCTTCTGCCGACATGTTTTCTAAGTTATTATATAGAGAGCTTTGCTCTGTTGTTTTTGAAAAATCCAAATTGTTGTTTTTTTCAAAAATACTAAAAGCAACTTATTTATACGTCAATTTACGTTATAGTTATATCTACTAACGATAAAGTTTTAAGACATCGATAATTTATGACTCTATAACTTCTTTAGAAATAAAGTATGGATAAGCCTAAACCCAAAATATTAAAATGGAGGCAACGTTATCGAGTTTTCATTTGTTATAGTATAGACAGTTTTCTCCATTTGAGACAATCTAAAGTATCCATATGGCTTCTTTTCAGCATCCGTAGTATTGATGCAATTACCTTGAACTGCAGCAGGAGGAGCTGCAAAAGGTCCTCCACTGGATACTTGGTCTAATAACAAATTCATATAGTTGAAATTTGTTTTTGAAGCACTATAAAAATAGATAGTAAGGTCTTTACCAGGTTTTAAACTGTCATCTTGCTCGAAGAAGCTGTTTTCTTGTCCATCAGAAAATTCATCATCTCTTGTTCTATATACATCAATGGCATAATCAGTAGGATAGCTAAATTGACTGAAATAATAGTTATCGATTCCTGCAGGATCCAAATAGAAGAATTCTACTTTTATAACTTCAGTCCCAAAGAAATTATCAGTAGTTTGTTCTATTCTATCGATACTAGGTAAGGCAAGTAAAGTTTCTTCAGCTGTAAATTCTTCCCCATTATACGTAACAGTTAGTGTATATGTTTCATCGATTACGGGCATAAATGTTGAGGTTGAATAGATACCAGTTGTTCCTTCTTCAATAAAATCAAATTCATCGTTATTGCTGTTGGTTATTTTGACCTTAGCACCTGTCGCTATGGGAACCGTCAAATCGTAAAAACCTGCTGTTTGAGTTAGTCGTATAGATTGTTCTGCACCTGTTGTACCTTTCTCCCAGTTTATATTTGCATCTATTACCAAACGTTTAGGTCCTTCCTCTAACGGTAAATCAATTACATCTTCACAAGATGCAAATAAGAATATGGTGATTGCTAAGTATAAATATTTCATAACAATTAAAATTTAAAATTATAAGTAAAAGAAGGAGTAAACCCAAAGATTGAAGTACGTGTGGCTTCATTCATACCTGTTTCGTCATTTTGACTAAAGGAAATTGAAGCGGCATTCCTTCTTCCGTATAAGTTATAGATACTAAATACCCATTCGCCTTTCCATTTGCGCGGTTTTTTAGGTTGTGGAGTATAGGTAGCAGAAATATCAAAGTGATGGTAACTAGGCAACTGAAATTCATTTCTCTCGCTATAAACAGGAACTTTTAAGGTACTTGTTGATTGCGAATAATCTCCGTTTAAATTAGTTTCATATTGACCGTTTGGATAGGTAACAGGTCTTCCAGATTGGTATACAAAATTAGCCCCGGCTTTCCATTTTTTGTTAAAGTAATAACTCGTAGTTATAGAAAGGTCATGTAATTTATGATATGGAGATTTGTACCAATTACCATTATTGATTCCTGTAGCTCCTTCTGTAGTTCCAACTACTTTTTGTTCAGTATTAGAGATGGTATAGCTAATCCAACCTTTAAAATTTCCTCTGTTCTTTTTTAAAGAAAGCTCTAAACCATAAGATCTAGATTTACCACTTAAAACAATAGTTTCAATTTGATTTTGAGCAATTAAATCAGCACCATCA
>NZ_JAQWGB010000138.1 GCF_029238425.1 Flavicella sp. | reverse complement strand
AATTAATACTATAAAAGCTATGAAAAAGATACTTATCGCATTCTTATTAGGAACTGTATTTACTTACTCCCAGTATGACAATAGCGAAAAATTCACAGTGTATGCAGGAGTTATTACCAATGGACCGGATGAATATGATTTCAGCGATAGCGTATATGGATTTGGAGTCCATGCTGTATACGATGCCTTAAAAATGCATGAAGGTGCTTTAGGAGTCAAAGCATCAGCTGGTTTTGGAGATGGCTTTAGTGCTTATTATTTAGGGCCTAATATTCGTTTTGGATCTCGGTTCTTTTTAGATATGGATGTTCTCTTTGGGTACAAAGAAATTACAAATCCAAAATTATTAACCACTTTTCCTGGAAGAATAGAGTATAAAGGAACTGCTATTTTATGGGATGTTGGATTTGGATATCGTTTTGCAGACATGCCGTTAGTTTTGCGAGGTGTAATGGGTATTAGTTTTGCTACAGGCTATGATGGTGTGTCACCCGTTTTTGGATTGCATGCGGGATATAGATTTAAATAGATCAGAGATCAATTACAGTAATTAAGTTTCTGTTTAGTTTGATCTTATTGTCCTTTTCCAATTTTTTTAATAAGCGTGATACCACAACTCTAGAGGTATGTAAGTCAAAAGCTATATCCTGATGCGTAGTTTTTATTGCTTCGTTACCATTTACCATAGCTTTGTCTCGTAAATATTTCAACAAGCGTTCATCCATGTTTAAAAAAGCGATAGAATCAATGGCTTCTAACATTTCTTTCATTCGGTTTTGGTAGCTTTCTAGGATGAAATTTTGCCATGTTTTATATTTGCTCATCCAGTCTTCCATTTTCTGCACTGGAATCATAATAACCCTTGTTTTGGTTTCTGTCATGGCTCTAATTTCGCTAATGGCATTTCCTATGCAACAACTTAAAGTCATTGCACAAGTATCACCTCTTTCTAAGAAATATAAAACGAGTTCATCACCCTGTTCATCTTCTCTTAATATTTTAATGGCACCCTCTAGAAGTAGAGGCATATAGGTGATTTTTGATCCAATATCCATGAGTTTTTCGCCTTCTTCAAAACTTTTAAAAGTGCCCACCGAATTGATTTCTTTTAAAAGATCTTCCTCAAAAATATGCTCATAGTGTAACGTGAGTTGCTTGTCCATTTTTTTATGAAATTCTATTGTAAATATACTTAAATGCAAGGTTAGTTTCTTTTATAAATCAAGATAAAAATATCTTTTTTAGTATCTTTGTGACTTAAATCATATCCCATGCTATCAAACGCTTGTAAATACGCTATTCGTTCCATTTTGTATCTGTCTTTATATTCTGATAAGACAAAAAAAATAGGGGTTAAAAAAATTGCTGATGAGTTGGAAACACCGCAGCCTTTTTTAGCAAAGTTATTACAGCAATTGACCAAAAGTAAGTTGGTAACATCTACCAAAGGTCCTAACGGGGGATTTTATTTAAGTGAGGCGAATCAAAAAAATTCCATCTGGGATATTGTTGAAAATATCGATGGTCCTAATAAATTTAATCAATGTTTTTTGGGCCTTTCTAAATGCGAGGATGAAAATCCTTGTCCAGTACATTATATTGCAGCCCCCTTTAAAAATAAAATTCTTGCGAACTTTAGAGATAAAACTATTTCACAGTTTTCTTCTGAAATTATTGATACCGATAAAGTCTTATCACTTAAGGATTATGATGCCTTAAAGCAGGAATAGACAATTTTTTCATCTTATTTTAAGTTTTCTTTATCCAACTTTTGATTCCATTCATCGATAGTAAAAGACGCTTGAACGTTTTATTCTAATATACGTCATGGATAACTTATACTTTTGAGGTATAGAGTTTTAAATATGTGTATTATGAAAAATTATAGAATTTTTACTTCGTTGATTGCCTTCTTTTTTTGTGCATCACTTTACAGTCAAACGAACTTTGTTTTCAAACCATTAGAATTAAAAGATGGATTATTACTAGTCGTTTTATGCGCCCTAATAGCTGTTTATAAAATAGTTCAAGCATTATTAACCAAACAATAAATAGGTTGATATTCGTTTTTTATTGCCCCCATGTCATTAATAGAAATATTAATTTAGTTTAACTGCAGATAATTACCATTCGTCGACACTTATTGTCGTTTAATCTAAAAAACGAATTTAATTATAGCATTATTATTTTATTTATACCTCAAATAAGAAACCATGGAAGACAAGAAATTGAAAATTTTGCTCATTGAAGATGATGCGATTGAAGTGATGAAGTTGAATCGTACCATTTCCTCTAAAGGATTGGATCATACTATCGTAGAAGCAAACAATGGCGAAGAGGCCTTGGAAATTTTACGAAAAAAAGATGCGTTACCCGATATTATTTTATTAGATTTAAATATGCCTAAAATGAATGGTATCGAATTTTTGTCTATTTTAAAGGCAGATGATGTTTTAAAATATCTACCAACTGTAGTATTATCTACCTCTAGCAACGATAAAGATGTTATGGAGTGTTACAGAATAGGAATTGCAGGTTATGTAATAAAACCTCTGAAATATGAAGATTATGTTTCAAAGATTGTTAAACTTTTAGCATATTGGAGTATGAATGAGCTAATAAAAAAATAATATGAAAGGAATTGTTTTTACGGAGTTTTTAGATTTAGTTGAAGAAAAATTTGGATTGGAAATGGTGGATACCATCATTGAGCAATCTAATTTAGACTCTGGAGGTGTTTATACTTCCATAGGTACCTATAGCTTTTCAGAAATGTTAAGTTTGTTGCAAAATTTAAGTGCTAATACCTCTATCTCGATAGATAATCTTTTGCTCGTATATGCCGAGCATTTTTTTTCTGTGATAGAAAAAAATTATCCAGACATGTTGGCAATGTATAAAGATCCTATTGAAATGTTATCTTCAATAGAACATCATATACATGTGGAAGTAAAAAAAATATACCATGATGCTGAGTTACCAACTTTTGACGTTTTGGAAAAAACAGACACAAAATTGGTGATGATATATAAGTCCAGTAGGGCTATGCATCATTTTGGATTGGGTTTAATGAATAAAACCTTTGAACATTTCAATTCTAAAGCAGAAATTAACTTAGAAAAAATTAATGAAGATGGTACTGAAGTGAAATTTACGATTCACAAAAACTAACATCCTCATGGAAGATAAAAAAATTGCAATACTTGAAAGAGCGCTTGCTCGAGAAAAGTCTGCAAGAAAGCAGGCAGAGAAAATTTTAGAGGAAAAGTCTGCCAATCTCTATGAGTTAACCCAAGAATTGTCCAAAGCTAATGCTGAATTAGAAGGGACAATAAGCGAAAAAAACTCACAACTTAAAGGAATTTTTGAGAATATAGTTGATGCCTATGTGGTGATTGATCTGCAAGGTTTTGTCATTAAAATGAATCAAGCAGCAGTTGAGATGTTGGGGTATGACTTAACTAAAGAAAAAATTAATTTATTTAAGCTAGTCCATCCTGATGATAAAGGCAAAACCGCAGAAGGATTTATTCAATTGGCTACGAAAGGAATTTTAACAAACTTTCAAATTAAAATTGTTACCAAAGAGGGAAAAAATAAATTTGTCCAAATCAATTCAAGTATTGTTTTCGATAGCAAACAAAACCCAATTGCCGCTCAGGGAATCGTAAGAGATGTCACCAAAGAAAAAGAAGCCCAGGAATTACTAAAAGCCTCAGAAAATAGATTATCCACTTTGATATTGAATTTAGATTCTGGAGTTTTATTAGTAGATGAAAAAAATCAAATAGTTATTTCAAATAATAAACTTGGTGAATTTTTTTCATGCGTAGACGAGCTTGAAAACATGAAGGGCCAAACTAATTTAGAATTTACCGAAACTCAAAAGTATTTATTTGAGGATTCAAATTTATTTGTTTCAAGGGTAAAGGAGCTGGTGGCCAATAAAGAAGTAATTCTTGGTGATGTTCTAAAAATGAAAAACGGAAGAATTTTAGAAAGAGATTTTATACCAATTATTGAAAATGGGATATATAAAGGCCATTTATGGAGTTTCAGAGACGTCACCTTAATACAACGCTATAATCAAAACATAGAAGCCGAACGATTAAAGTATAGCAGTATCATTGCTAATATGAACCTTGGTTTATTAGAAGTAGACAGAGAAGATAAAATTTTGATGGCAAATCAAAGTTTTATGAAGATGTCTGGTTATGACGAAAAGGACTTAATCGGTTCTGTAGCAAATGAGATTTTCACCGAAGGAGATGCTAAAAAAGAAGTGCTAAAAGAAACAAAAGATAGACTTGTGGGAAACTCAAATTCTTACGAACTTCTGGTGAAATTAAAGGATAATTCCTTCAAGAATTGGCTGGTAAGTGGTGCCCCTCATTATAATATAAACGGAGAAGTTGTGGGTTCAATAGGTATTCATTTAGATATAACAGAGTTTAGAAATTTAGAAAAGCAAAAAGCAGATCTTTTAGGCAAGTTAGAAAAAAGTAATACTGAACTAGAGGAATATGCCCATATAGTATCTCATGATTTAAAATCTCCCTTACGAAGTTTAAATGCTTTATTCACTTGGTTAAAAGATGATAATGAAGGAAAGTTTGACGATGCGAGTTTAAATAATTTTGATCTTATCGAGAAGACCTTGGAAAAAATGGAAAAATTAATTTCGGATATTTTAGAGTATTCTAGTGTAACTTCTGGGAACGAAAAAATGGAGGAAGTGGATTTGAATGAAGTTGTATTAGGCTTGCCTCATATTTTGTTTATCCCAGAACATATTGAACTAAAAATTAAAAACAATTTACCGACCATAAAAGGTGATGAAACGAAGTTTCAGCAGTTGTTCTTAAATATTATTAGCAACGCCGTTAGGTATATTGATAAATCAAAAGGTCTTATTGAAGTGGATGTTTTGGAGTTTGCTTCCTATTATCAATTTTCTATTAAAGACAATGGAATTGGAATAGCAAAAAAAGATTTTGATAAAATCTTTAAGATCTTTCAAGCACTAACTGATAATAAAGAATCCTCAGGAATTGGCTTGTCAATTGTCAAAAAAATAATTAAT
This sequence comes from Flavicella sp., assembly GCF_029238425.1. GTDB lineage: Bacteria > Bacteroidota > Bacteroidia > Flavobacteriales > Flavobacteriaceae > Flavicella. The sequence goes on along the minus strand of NZ_JAQWGB010000138.1, from coordinate 32,319 downwards.
TTATATCAAGGAGAAATATGGTTAGAAAGTGAGCTTGGTAAAGGAACCACTTTTTATTTTACAATTTTAAAACAAAAGCTATGAAAACTGTACAATTAAGAAAGAGACCAGAAGGTAAATGGGAATATTTATCTGAAAAACAAGAATTATTCAACCCGCTTGTTCTAGTGTTTGGTAATAAATTTTTATTAGAAGATCCTACTATTTATAAAAGTATGAATGACTTGTTTCCTGGTGGTCATTTTGTGTTTGGATCTTCTTCAGGTGATATCACAAAAGAATCTGTAGAAAACGATGGACTAGTAGTGACAGCGATTGAGTTTGAAAAAACAAAATTTGAAATTAAAACCAGTAATGTTTTAAATTCTGATTTAGATAGTTTTAAAACAGGTAAGGACTTGCTGGATAGTTTTGATAAAGAGGGCTTGAAATATATGTTTGTTGTATCAGAAGGAAGTTTTATCAATGGAAGTGATTTAACGAAAGGCATGAACTCTTCTATGGATGATAATATTTTAATCACAGGTGGACTTTGCGGAGATGATGCAAGATTTGAATCAACCGTGGCATCTTACAATGAAAACCCAAAACAAGGAGAGATTGTAGCCATTGGATTTTATGGTGAAGAATTGGAAGTTACCTTTTCTATTTATGGTGGGTGGACTCCTTTTGGGCCAGAAAGAACGGTTACAAAAAGTAAGGGGAATATATTATATGAGTTAGATAATATGCCAGCCTTAGATTTGTATAAAAAATATTTAGGTGAAAAATCGAAAGATCTTCCGAGTGCAGCATTATTGTATCCATTGAATGTGAAATCTATCAATGAAAAGCAATCCATAGTCCGTACTATTTTAAATATCAATGAAGAGGACAATGCCATGATATTGGCAGGGAATATTGCAGAAAATGCCAAAGTGCAATTGATGATGACCAACGTAGATAATATAGCAAATGCTTCTGAAAGAGCTGCAATCCAAGCCAAAGAATTAAGAGAAACAAAAGCGCAATTGGCAATACTTGTGAGTTGTATTGGAAGAAAACTTGTGCTGGATCAAAGAGTAGAAGAAGAGGTTGAAGAAGTAGTAGAAGTGGTGGATGAAGATACCACCGTTTGTGGGTTTTATTCCTATGGTGAGATCGCACCTTTTCATGGAGAAACTTCTTGCCAATTGCACAATCAAACAATGACAATAACATTAATAAGTGAATAATGAATTCATTGCTAGCAAGACAAATTAGGAAAAATCTAAACGACGAACTATTGGCTATTCCAGAAGTGGCTCGTTTTTTGGAATCCGTCAATTTATCTTATAATAATTTTGATGATCAGCATTCAATGCTCCAAAGGGCAATGTCTATAAGTTCTGAAGAGTTATTTGCTGCCAATCAAAAATTGATTGAGGAAACAAAATCTCAAAAAAGGGTAATTGATAGATTGAATGAAATAAGTACGGCTTTGAGTATTCATGCTATGGATGAAACGGATAAAATTGATGAAGAAGCTTCAATAAAGGTTGGGGATAAATTATTTGATTATATAGAAAATCAAACTCAAAAAATTCTTCAAATTAATTCCCAAAGGGATATTTTATTAAAAGATTTAGAGCATCAAAATAAGGAACTGAGTGAATATGCTCATATGGTTTCTCACGATTTAAAATCTCCTCTGCGGAGTATCAGTACCTTAACAACATGGCTATTTGAGGATTTCAAAGAAAAACTAGGGAAGGAAGGAGAACATACAATTAATCTAATATTGGAGAATGTTGAAAAAATGGATTTTCTTATCAAGGGAATTTTAGAATATTCTACCATAGGTAAAGTAGAGCTAGAAAAATATGATGTTGATATAAAAAACACCCTTGATACGATAATGCGAAGTGTTTATGTGCCTAACCATGTAGAAGTAAAATTATTAGATGATTATCCAGTTGTACAAGGGGATAAATTTAGAATGCAGCAATTATTTCAAAACCTTATTGTCAATGCGATCAAATATAACGATAAAGAAAAAGGAGAAGTTTTTATTGGATGTAAAGAAGTTGAAGGTTATTGGGAGTTTCAAGTAAAAGATAATGGAAAGGGAATTGATGAAAAATATTTTGATAAAATATTTCAAACATTTCAAAAGTTAGAAAACACTCATAATTCTTCGGGAATTGGACTGTCAATTGTAAAAAAAATTATTGAACTCTACGAAGGTCGTATTTGGCTTGAGTCAAAAATGGGTGAAGGAACAACGTTTTATTTTACCATTAAAAAGTAACTATGGAACAACCAAATTTAAATTATATACAAACCTTATCAGGTGGAGATCTTGATTTTGAAAAAAAAATTATAGAAATATTAAAACAAGAATTTCCTGAAGAAAAGAGTGTATATGAAAATTGTATCACTCAGGAAAATTTTAAGGAAACGGCAGAGATTGTTCATAAAATTAAACATAAAATGAGCATTGTAGGATTGGAAAAAAGTTATGAATTGGCCGTGAATTACGAGAAAAAACTTTTAAATAATTCAACAGAACTTAGAGGAGAATTTGAATCCGTTTTAGAGACTATGCAAAACTATATAGAAAACTTATAAAGTTGCCGTTAAATCCATTTAACCATGAAAACCATCCATTCAACGATGGTTTTTTTTATGGTATCGAAAATTATAAAAAATAGCGGTTATTGGAAGTAATTTTGGGATATATATAAATCTATGTCTTATGAATAAATCATTACTTCAATTAATCTTATTGTTCGTAGTAACAATTATTAATGCTCAGGATTACAAATTTTTAGGAGAATACACTTCAAATGGAACCCCCCTATATTTAGAAGAAGTAAGAGATGATGTCTCAGTAGAGACACAAGAAATGATCAGCAATGCTTTACCAGAAAGTTTTCCGGTACCAGATTACAATCCTCACTATATATCTTCAGGATATGATACAGACGTAAACCTGAACGATACTGCTGATGTTTGGGTAACCTTTGTGGATGAAGGAGCAGGATATAGAAACGTTCTTGGGTTTTATACTTATCCAATAGGAAATCCACCAGCAACAAGACCTTCAAAAGATGAAATAACAATTATTTTTCCTAATGTCTCTGCTCTAGGAAGTGGAGGAGGATTGATCACAGGAGATAAAGTGAAAATAGGAACGTTTGATGAAGGAACCGCTATAGGTTGGGTTCTTTTAGCGAACGCATGGAGAAATGGATCTGTTGGAAATGCGTATTGGGATGTGTTTTCTAATCCAATTTACAACCCAGAGCCATCAGTAGAACTAAGACATCATAACGTTCTGTTAGAGGATCCAGATCACGAAAGAATTATATTAGGTTTTGAAGATATTAGAAGAGATTATAGATCTTGTGATAATGATTTTAATGATGCTATTTTTTATGTGACTGCAAGTCCGTACGAGGCAATAGTAACAACAAATTATGTGAATGTGGATGAAGCAACACCAAATGTTTCTTCTTCGAATACTGCAGGGTTAGAAAGTAACGGTAAATTGGCAAGTTTGATTGCTAAAAGAAATTTTACTCGTGATAAAACAAATTCTAAAGCTGATCAAAAATCCCAACAGAAAATTTTTAATAAAAAACAAAGAAAAGCAAGCAACGAGGTAACCACTCAATTAGAACAATTCTTACCAGAAACAGGAATGTTTCAAACAGAAGTTGCTCAAATTTCTAGTCCAGAAGATTTATTAGGAGTGACCAATGCTACTGAAATTTTTGCAATTGATATGTATGATGGTGAAAATAGAGTTTCTGCAGCTTTGGCAACAGCAACTACAGGTTCAGTATATGATCATTCAAAAGCTATTTGTGATCGTTTGAATCATTCCTCTTTAGAAGATGTAAGACCCGTTACTGTTAGAGGACACAGAATAATCAGTTCTAAAATTATAAGAAATGAAGGTCAAATAGAATATACATTAACATTTTCTGTCAAGTTGGGAGAAACATCTAACGAAGTATTGAGTTTCTGGAATATAGATCAATACCCTTCGGGAGATTATTACAACTTTCAAATTTGGGGAACAACATTTTCTCAAGTATTTTCTATAGCAAATCATATTTTTGATTCCTTAGCAGCTGAAAAAGAATTGATAAGCAGCGATGTATCAGATAGAACTCCTTTAGTTTTTGTGAAATCGGGAACTTATAAAAATGGTAAAGTTGAATTAGATATTGTGAATAAAGCGAGAGCCACAGAAATGATTTTTTCTGCAAATATTTCGGAAACAGAAGTATCAGAAACTTCAGCAATGCAAAAAACAGTTGCTTTAACAGGAGCATGGAATCAAAAAGTAATCATAGAAACAGGAAATTTATTTGATGTAGGCTTGTCAATAGAAACAGCGGCTTCTTCTCAGAAAGATGCTTTGTATTTAGCAGATGGACCATGGGGAGCAGATTACAATTCAGAAATTGATGCAATTACAGCTTTTGATGTTACTATTTCAGATGTAATACAAAAGAATGGAGAGCATTTAGTAGAAAGAAATATTGATGTTGAAGGGGAGTTGAAGGGAACCATCAATGTGTTCCGTCACTTAATGCCAGGAGATCAATTGTTAGATGTTTCTGAATTTGATGCCATAGAATTTGAAGTAGAGAGCTCTCACGCTATTGAAGTTATTTTAATGACCGATGATATTGCTGACTGGAGTAAAAGATTACGTAAAACAATCGCTCCTTCTTATGAAAAAGAAAAAGTAATGATTTCTTTTAATGATTTTGTTGACAACGAAGGGAATACAATCGATTTAAAAACAGTAAGAACTTTAGTGTTTTCAGTTCAAGGAGACTATGTAAATAAAGTAGACTTTACAGTGAAGGTTGAAAATGTAAAATTGGTTGAGCCAAAAGTGGCAAGTGTAACAGGTACTGATGACATTGAGAATGAAGTTTCTAGAAATTATCCAAATCCGTTTATAGGAAAAACAGTGATTGAAATCCCTAGAGATTCAAGAACTGCAGCAATCAAAGTATTTGACATGATGGGTAGGTTAGTAGATTCAAAATCATTGCCTACGAAAGATGGAAATGAATTCTATTACCAATCAAAATCGAATATGAAAGGTGTATATAGTTACCAAGTGATAGATGATAACCAATATGTGCACAAAGGCAGTTTTATGATTAGATAACAATAAATGAGTACCCCCTTTCCCAAGGCCGTCTGTTTAAACAGAGGGCCTTTTTTTGTTTTTTTGATTCCTGTAACGTATTGAGTTTTTTTGTGTAAAATAATTAAAGTCTTTTTAATGTTGTGACCGGGACTTTATATGAATCAAACGAATCGTATTTATGTATTGCAGTGTGCTTTGATTTTGAATTTAAAATTGGAACGGATAGTAAAGCAAATAGTTGTGTCTAATAAGAATAAGTACCAGGCTTATTTCTTGGAATGAATTTAGACTAAAATTAGGATTGTTTTTTAACTTACTGATCAATCCAAAAAAGATATTCGATAAAAGACATCACTTTGGGAGGTGTTTTTTCTATTTCTTCATGAGTTAATAGTAAACGTGAGTTGCTTCTGTTTTGGAATTTAGTTTTATTTAATGACACAGCAGGAAAATTATCTATCAAAGGAACGGAAATATGAATGATTGGAAGTAGAACTTAGCTCCCTATGACCTTAAGACAATAGGGAACTAAGTTTTTTCTAAAAAGAAAAGCCTCGAAGAGAATCTTGAGGCTTTTATATATTAGTGAATGGATTCCTTATTTCCTTCTTGAAAAAGCAGGCTTGTCCATAAAGTACCACTTTGCTCTGATCCCTATTTCTGTATAGGTAAATCCAGCTACCGTTGCTGAAGCAATATTACTTCGAACACCATATAGGTTTGCAACGAGTCTGCTATTGAATCTATATCCTAACTTTGCTTGTATCCTATAGGTTCCTTGTTTTGGGTCGTTTTCAATAAATTGATACCCTAAGGCAGCATTTAAATTGTAAAAAATACTTCTGCTTCCTGTGGCATATTCATCTTTTAAGATATCCACAAAAATTTCATATGCTCTAAATTTAGAGGGGCTAAAGTAAATAAGAGGGACTTGATCTTGAAACGCAATGGCTTGAAAGTTAATACCCGATTTAATAAAAGGTTTGTTGTAAATATTGTAATATAAAGATGTAAACAGTAAATTTCTGACATTGCCATCCGTTTGTGCAGTATAATAGTATTGGGTAAACCAACCAAGATTGTAGTTAGTTCCAAAATTATAGTTTGCATAAAAATTATTTTTAACAATTTCCTGTTCCAATAAATCTGCATTAAAAGTCTCCATTTCTCTTATATACCCAAACTCTAGGGTGTGCAATTTAAAAGGTTTCAGATTCATGGAAATATCTGCCAAAAATTTTCCATAATTATTAGACTCTGTACTTGTAGAGGCAAATCCTATCATTGCGTTTAGAGCTACATTAGGAATTAGTTGTTGGGTAGCCCCAGCCAGAAAAGTGTGTGCATTTGCACTGTTCTCAGTTACACTGTTTTTGGTAGTTCTAAAGCTGTACAAAGCTCTTAAGGTAGTCGCAGTTGAAATTGGATATGCAGCTTCAATTTGTGAATATATAGCATTGTTATATCCGTTGTCATAGCTATAAGCTGCTTTCATTTCAGCATAGGGTGTAAAAGATTTATCTAAACCCTTGATAAAGTTGAGAACATCTTTTTGGTTGTCATAATATTTTAAGGTCTGTTCCGCAGCAGCATAAGCCGCATTGTATTTTCCCGAAGCTTTTAAAGCATTTGCTTTACCTAAGTTACCGTCAAAAGAACTCTCTTCTGTTTCTAATATTTTATCATAGTCGGCAATAGTATTCTTAAAGTCTCCTTTGTATACATTAAGCGTCGCTCTTAATGAAACTGGCCAAGTTTTGTCTGGGTGGGCTTCCATTAATTCATTGATGTCTTTTTCAGCTTTTTTATATTTTTTATTCCAAATCAATGCTTGTACATGTCTAGATTCTGTTTGTTTTTCTAACTCAGTATCCTTAATCATAGGCAATATGGATAGAGCTTGATCGCTAATTTTTAATGCTGTTTTGTCTTTGTTTTCAAAATGTGCAATTAAGGAAAGGCCATTCAGTGAAAAAATACTATCTTTTTTAGAGGTAGCTATATCATAATATACCTGTTTAGCGTTATCATATTGTTTTGCAATAAGATAAGTGTTTACTAGGTTTTTTTGAGTGTCTGGGTCATTTTCAAATAATTCTAAATTGGCTTTTAATAAAGCAATAGCTTCCGTATACTTTTGTTGTTTGGTTAAACTATCTGCATAGCCCAATTGAATGTATTTTTTAGAAACCATTGCATTTGGATTGCCCGGAAGTACTTTTAAAGCTTTGTTTACAAATTTTAAAGCTTCTGGATATTTCTTTAAATTCGATAACGTATTTGCATATCCTAATAATGCGGGGAAACTAGTAGCGTTTTCACTGGCTAATGTTTCATAATATTTTTCTGCATCTTCAAATTGTTTGTTCCAAAGCATCGCTTCTGCATAGTTTAATTTTATTTCAAAGTCACCAGGGTAATCCTCTAGCATTTCTGTAAATATTCCAACTGCCTTTGGTGCATCTCCGTTTAGCCCCACGGCTCTACCATAACAAAGTTTTGCGGTTTTATTATCAGGGTGTTTTTTTAAGGTCTTTTCAAAAAATGTTTCAGCCTCTTGGTATTTGCCTGTTTCTAAATAGGTAAATCCTTTTTTCATGTTCTGAGAAGAAGCGGCCGTAAAGGTTAGCAACAGCAGAATAACATAGAATATTCGTTTTTTCATAGCGGCAATGTTTTCACTTTGGTTATACTGCAAGTTAAGCAATACTGTCTGTATTTTCGTCGACACTTTAGTGCCATTGGTCGAAATCAAAAGGAGTTTCAATCCTCTTTCCAATAATTTTGAGCGTATTCTAAATTTAGAAAAAATTCACTAACTTTAGTTGATACGTTTAAAAAGATTGACCGAACCATTTAAATATAAAAAAATAATATGAAAATTGTAGCTATTGATGATCAACAATTGGTTCTTTTGTCCCTAGAGAAACATTTGTCAAGTTTAGGGTACGAGATTAAAACCGCACAAAACGGTGAGGAAGGTTTAAAGTTAATAGATAGTTTTGAACCTGATTTACTTATAGTGGACATAAATATGGATGGGATGTCAGGATTAGACATTGTTAAGCAATTGCGCTCTGAGGACAAAAAACTTTCCATAATGATCATGTCCGGAAATACTGATGAAGATACTATCGTGGATGGTTTTGATTTAGGTATTGATGATTATATGAAAAAACCTGTACAGTTAAGTGAGATATCAGTACGTGTTAGAAGATTGATTGGAGTTCCTGATAATTTTGAAAGCAAACGGGTTGCTAACAATGCTCAAATTTCAAAGAGTTGTGTGGGAGTTGTTATTCCTTGTTATAATGAAGAATCAAGATTGTTAAGTAAAGAATTTACAGATTTCTTAGATAGTAATTTAGGATATCATCTTTGTTTTGTTAATGACGGTAGTAAAGATGATACTTTAAAAGTATTAAAAGACTTAGCGAAAGGAAGAGAAGATTTTATCTCTGTTTATGATTGTGAAAAAAATGGTGGAAAAGGAGAGGCGGTTCGACAAGGGATGTTACATTTGGTAAGGGACCCTCAGTTGGATTATTTAGGATATCTAGATGCTGATTTATCTACAGATTTTAAAGATTTTGATGATTTGGTAAATACCATTGAAAATTCGGATTTTCAGATTGTAAGTGGATCTCGTATTGCTAGAATGGGTGCAGATATCAATAAAGAATCTGCCCGTGAAATTATTAGTTTGACTATTAATTTTATCATCAGAAAAATTTTGGGTATGAATTTTAAAGACACCCAATGTGGTGCCAAAATAATTCGAAGAGATTTGGTGAAAGTTGTTTTTAAAGATAAGTTTTTAACTAGATGGTTGTTTGATGTTGAAATTTTTAAAAGAATGGGGAACATATACGGTAAGGAAAAAGCCGTTTCCATGATATGTGAGCAGCCTTTAAAACGATGGATTCATGCGGATGGATCTAAACTTTCAATGAAAGATTCATTAAAAATTGTTGGACAGTTAGGAGAGATAGCTGTAAAGTATAGAAGTTAATTATTAGTCTATTTTGCTATGGATATGCTAAATTCAATTAAAGGAAAAAAAATATCTCCTGAACAGATATTTATGTTAAGTGGTTTGCTTGTAAACGGAGGAAACTACTTGTATAATCTTATTTTGGGGAGAGTACTTGGACCTGAAAAATTTGCGGATGCCGCGGTATTGATCACATTTTTGTTGGTCGTGTCTTTTGTGGCCATGTCATTTCAACTTGTTACAGCAAAATTTTCTTATTCTTGGTCAGAGGAGGAGTATTTGATTTTTACGAAAAAAATATTTGGCGTTGCAATTCTTGTAGGTCTTTTTTTTGGAGGGATAATTGTTGCTTTTTCTAAAACCTTGCAAACTTTTTTAAATACTACGTCCTCTCAGATGTTTGTTTATTTTGGAATAGGTGTTCCTTTTTATTTTTTAATGAGTGTAAATAGAGGTGTGTTTCAAGGAAAAAAACAATTTGTGTTTTTGTCCGTTACGTACCAAGCAGAAATGATAAGTAGAGTGTTGTTTACATTTTTATTTCTTTATTTTTTAGACTTAGATACTTCAATATTAATTTCTTTTGGTATCGTATTATCCTTTGTTTTTGGTGTTTTTCCATTGAAAAACGTGAAAACAATATTTTTTCAAAAAGGAAGTTTAAGTCAAATTCAGAAAAAGCAAATAACTACTTTTTTTGCATTAACAGCCCTATACGAAATGACTCAAATAGTGATCAATAATAGTGATATTTTGTTAGTGAAACATTATTTTGATAGTTATGAAGCGGGACTTTATGCATCTTTAGCATTGATCGGTAGAATGGTTTATTTTATCGCATGGATGTATGTGATGATTTTGTTACCAACAGTTGTAAAGCTTAAAAAAGAAGGGAAAAACACCTCCAAAGTATTGTATAAGTATGTGGGTTATATAGGTGCGATTTCTTTTTCAATTGTGCTAGTTTGCTTTATTTTTCCAAAGTACATCATTCTATTATTATTCGGGGATCAATATGTTGGTGTCGGAGACTTGTTGTGGAAATATGCCTTGGCAACTTCCTTGTTTGCTGTTTCTAATATTTTTGCTTACTATTATTTATCATTAGATAGGTATTTTCCGGTTTTGTTTTTAGCGATATTAGGTGTTTCTCAAGTGCTTTTGATCGTGTTTTTTCACAAGAGTTTAGAACAAGTTGTTCATGTTCAAATCATAGCCATGTTTGTGTTGCTAGTAGCTCAATTTTTATATTATCTCAAAGATCAGAAAAACAGCATATCGACATAAAAAATCCTTTGGACGTAGTTTTCGTTCCTGACAACGATAGAAAAACAAGAAGTATATAAAAAATTGCATTTTTAATAAAAATTAAAATCATACCTATGAAATTAGCTATTGTAACCGCCTATCCACCAAGTAAAATTACCTTAACTGAATATGCATATTATTTGGTGAAATCGTTTAGACTACACAGTGATGTAGAGGAATTGATATTATTGACCGATTTTACCCCAGAGGAAAAAGATTTAACCTTTGAAGAAAAAGGATGTAAAATAACGGTTAAAGAATGCTGGAAATTCAATAGTTATTCCAACCTGTTTTCTGTGATGAATGCGGTGTCTGAAACGAAGCCAGACGGGGTTTTATTCAATTTACAGTTTATGAAATTTGGTGATAAAAAAGTGGCTGCTGCCATGAGCTTATTATTGCCTTATAGATGTAAATTGAAAAAAATACCAACCATAGTATTGTTACATAACATTATGGAAAAAGTAGATTTGGAAAGCGCTGGGTTTACCAAGAACAAAATGCTTCAGAAAATTTATGGTTTTATTGGAACTACATTAACAAAGTTTATTTTACAAGCAGATAAAGTTGCTGTAACCATGGAAAAATATGTTGAAGCTCTTGAGAGTAAATATAAAACCAACAATATCATTCATGTTCCTCATGGGACTTTCGAAATTCCAGAGGAACCAAGTTATAAACTGCCAAAAGGGCCTTTAAAAATTATGACTTTTGGTAAGTTCGGTACTTATAAAAAGGTAGAAATTGTAATAGAAGCGGTAGAGGAATTAAGAAAAAGATCCGACTTAGATATGGAGATTGTAATTGCTGGTACCGATAATCCAAATGTGCCAGGTTATCTTGAAAGTATGCAAAAGAAATACAAAGATGTAAAGCAGTTGGTTTTTACAGGTTACGTAGAAGAGATAGAAGTGGCTCCTTTGTTTAACGAAAGTGCTATGGTGATATTTCCTTATACTTCTACAACAGGTAGTTCTGGGGTTTTACATCAGGCAGGAAGTTACGGAAAGGCTGTAGTAATGACAAACTTAGGAGATCTTGCGAGTTTAGTAGTGCAAGAAGGTTATAAAGGAGAGTTTTTCTTGCCAGAGAGTACTACGGAATTAGCAAATGCCATAGAGAAAATTGCGACTGATGAAAATTATAGAACCGAATTAGGGAAAGCTAATTATAAAGCTGCAACCGCATTGCCAATGGAAGTAATTACTAGAAAGTACTTAACTGAATTTGAAAATATATCCAAAAGTAAATTAGTCTTAGTTTGAGATGTATTTAAAAGATTTTTTAGGATTCCCTTTCGAGTTGATAAAACCGAATTTCTTTTGGGCGTTTTTTCTCCAAGGTAATTTTCCAACAACTGCCGTTGGGATGTGATCAAAGTCATACAAGGTCCATGATAAAAACTGGATGTTGTTTTCTTTAAAAACGGTTTGCATGGTTTTATGGAATTCTTCTTGAGCATTTTCAGAAGTCCCGTAAGGTTTCCATATTCCTCGATAAGATGAAATTCCGAATTCTCCCAAAGCAATAGGCTTGTTTGGAATACTGGTTTTAAGTTTTATATAAGCGTCTTTAAATAAGGAAATGTCTTCATAATAATGAAATGTGATTAAAGTAAGTCGATCTTTTAAAAGTGTGGCATTTTCAATTTTAGCCCAACCAACGGTAACAGCATGTTTTTGATCAATTCTTTTGATTGTGGAGATTGTTTGATGTAGCCAAGCGAGTACCTTCTTTTTACCCCTTGATTCAAAATCTAAGTCAGGTTCATTCTTTACATCCCAAGCTAAAATGGCATCATGTTCTTTAAACTGTTGTACTATTGTTTCAGCGTGACGAATGGTAAGGGTCCAATCGAGAACAGAATAATCACCGTAAAAATCAAATAAGGTAACGATTACTTTCAATTCTTTTTCTTCTGCGATGTCTAACAAAGTTTTTAATTTCTCTAATTTTTCAGGAATAAGTTCAGCCTTACCAAAATCCTCATATTGAATAAAAATACGGATGGTATTAAGTCCTGCATTTCTAATTATTTCAAAATCTTTGGCTAAAATTTTTTCATCAAAATTTTTTCCAAAAGTATCCCATGCACTGTTTTTTGGATAGTAGTTGATACCCTTTATCTCAAAATCAGGATAGTCCTTCATTACAGGTTCTGCTTCGATTTTTCTAAGGGAAGGTTCTTTAACAAGATGTCTAATTCTCCAAAAGCCGTCTTCTAGCAATAAAATGGCTTTGTAATCAAAAACCTCTCTGTTTTCATATAATAATGAGTCATTTTTATAAATTCGTTTGTATTCTTTAACACCGTAATCCGTTAATGAAATCAGTTGACCATCTTCACTAAAAAAGTTAATATTAGGATTGTGTTCTAGGGTTGTAGATTCAATATGAATATTTTCTTCTTTATTCAAATCAATAAATTCAAAGAGATTTTTTTCCGCACTATCAGTGTAATAGTCTTCAATTCCCTTAATTGAGTTTATTTGGTAGGATACACTTTTAATGTACCAGGCATCCATGTAGTTTTTTTCAACATTGGTTAAGGTCTGTTTGTCCATCCGTCTGCCTATGTTTTGCATTGGAGCCCATTTTAGGTTAGGGATGTATTGTTGTGTTTTGTAAACTTCACCTCGCAGCATTTTTGATCTATCTGCCCCTGTATTGAGAAAAGTGAAAAGGGAAGCTATTCCATATACAAATAAGCTAGTTATAGACATAAATATTAGAGTTAATAGAATACGAATCGTTATTTTTTTCCAACTTACCATACTCTTTTGTTTTTGAATATTTTTGTGATTCCTGCAGCTTCAATTTTAAAGTCGTAGGTTTCATTTTTGTAATTTTCAGGATCTAAATAGAAGGTAGCATACCCATCTTTAGAAGTATGTACCATATACTTATGAGTACGATCTTCTTTTTTGATATCCAGTTCTATTCTTAGTCCGTCCGGAATCATTTGATGCATAAAGCTTTTTAATGGTCCGATTGTAATTTCTCTGTTATGTTCCGAGAATACAATTTCATAGTCTTTAATCGCCTGTTCAAAATTTACGATAATGGGCTTGCTTTCTGCCATTCCATAAACATAGGCTTTAATATTCCATGATTGAGCATGATCTGGATGTACCAATTTTGCGATGGCTACACCATTAATGGTATTTCCATTTGCAGATAAGATATTGCCAGTTTTATCTTTTACCACTAATTCTACAGCCGTACCGTCACTTACAATATTTCCATATGCATCTTTAATAGTGGAGGTGGTAATAGTGTTTATTTGATTTCCATCAGCATACATATGATTGCTATGAGCCGATATGGTAAAGTCAGTTGGTAATGAGGCCCAAACATATAGAGTGTGTTCCGTAGATTGTTTGTTGTAGCAAGCCGAAGAAATTAAAAATCTACCCGTTTTTTTAGGTGAATATATTTTTCTATAACAAAATAAATTTTTGATTTTTAATTGAATAGAGTCCTCTCTAGTTAAAAACTGTTTTTTAAAGATAACTTTAGAATTATCCATAACTGGGTTGTCTAATGTATCGGTTGGAATCATCACAGACATAGAAAAATCTCTACCTCCTGCTTCAATGCTCGGTGGCCCTACATAAGTCTCTACTTTCTTTACAATTGTGTCGCTAATAATTTCAATTTTTCCAGTTAGCAACTTTTTTTTGTTGTGAACCAATGCCCAGTTAAGTTGCCCTCTTTTATTTGAAATGTTATTTGGGATTTTATAAAACAGGAACTTTTGAATTCGGTTGGGTTCAATAAAAGTAGTTCCATAACTATTGCTAATATATAATAATGGAGTAAACGCATAGGAGGTTGAAAAATCTAAGTTTTGCAAAGTTCCAGCGACAAAAATCGTATCATGAGTGTGTAATTTTATTTTAGATACATCCGTGTTGTTTTGCCCTGTTAAAAACAAACAGGACATAAAGAATAAGGTGGATATATAATATCGTTTTGTCATTATTTCGGATTTCCAATAAAATTATTTAACTCTACTTTTATATAACAGGCCATGTTATTTTCAATATTTTGTAATCTTTGAACAGAATGTTTGTTTATTCTATTTGGTACGATAGCATTTGAAATATCTTCGTTTGGAAAACCATTTACAAAACAATGTTCCATAGAACTATTGATCACTTTTAGAACATCAAATTCTTTCAGATCATGTTTGAAATATCTTTTTCTTTCTTGTCTCACTCCTTCTTCTATGAATAAATGTTCCACCCATATGAGATCTTTATTCTCATTGTAATAAGAAACTAAAAGTTGTGGAATGGTAATTTCCTGAATTCCATTGTTGAATAAAAACCCACTAATATGATTGTCATGAATTTTGATTCTGTTTAAAACATTATTTTTATACATTTTGGTAGTAGTAACACTTCCTATTGCCTGCAGGTTGAATTTAGTGGGTTGATGACTTAATTCTACAGGTGTAAATTCGTCAGGGTTGAAAGTACTAGGAATAGAGTCCTTTGTTTTTGACCAGGCTATCCCTTCAAAATTAATTTTAAAACTAGTAATTTCTTTAGGCATTAACTTATGCTTGATGGTGTGTTTACAATTATAAGTGGCTATTTCTACATTATCGTCATTGTATAATGTTCCCTTGAGAACTACATCAGCAGGTACATTATCAATATTTTGAATTTCTCCTATAATGGCATAGCTTTTATCAACCTTGACTAATTTGGAACTCAAAATTTCCAAAACGGGGCGTTTTAATACATCTTCATGAAATGTTTGTTCAGTTGTTGTTTTTCTTCTACCGTGGTTAAAATATTGTGTTCCATTGTCAACATATAATTGATTCGGTGGAAGGTCGTAATCTAATTTTTTCAACTTAATAAACCATTCACCATCATGAGACACCATATCATGTTCAGATTTTCTATTAATTTTTTCAAGAGGTGTAATCCATTCTGCATACACCCATGCGTGCGCCGTGCTGTCATTTTCATAACTGATTGAAACTGCCATAGAATCTAATTTGGCATAGGATCCTAAAACACCATCTCTTACAGAGTGCTCTAACATAAACTGAGCGATTTTCACTTTTTTGTTTGGATCAAGCAGGGCATGAGCCGCTTCATATTCTTTGAAATCCAAAGCGTTATAATAAGCTTTAACAACGTTTTCTGGACTGTGATGGGAAATATTCTTAATGTAAAATTCGTAAACTCCGTAACCGATTGTCAATAGAAGGAAAATGATCCAGATGTGTAGAAATTTCACGACCTTAAACGGGAACTTTATATGATTTAAATTGTATTTAGCATAGGGTGCAACTTTATTTTTTTCTGTTTTAAGAGTTCTTCTTATGATCATTCTTAAATTGACAAGTATTGCTATCAGTACTGTGCTCACAGGTATCAGACCCCACATTACTTTTTGAAAAGTTGCGATTTCATCTTGTTCTAGGAGGGTTGCTATTGGTGGTACATTAAGTTTTTCCCAAACCATTATTCCATTTTCTAGTTGCTGAAGCCTTTGCCAACCACAGAAAAATAAAATGGGATCATAAAATTTGTCATTTGAAAATATGTATTTCAGACTATATTTTTCTGGTACCGTCAAAAATTGTTGTAAAGAACCTATTCCTTCAATTCCCTTGAATTTTGAGTTTTCTAAACGTTCAATAGCTCTTGTGGTTAGTTCAGGAAGTCTTCTGGCTGAATGATAATTCCCATCGACGCTTAAGGCTTTTGTGTTTGCACCAAGCCATGCCATTTGATCTCCAAAACCAAGTGTTAGATAACGCCATTTGTCATGTTGGTCCTGGTTTAAAAAATTGGTAATAGGTAATGTTTTTATTTTTTGTGGTTGAGAAGGTCTAAAATACCCAAGATTTAATGTGAAAATGGCCATAAAGATGTAAAAAAACATCAATAAAGCTCCAAAAAGACGGTGATATACAGCTCCATATTTTTCTTGCAATAATTCTTTGAGGTCACCTTCTGTCATTCTATAACTGAATTCACCAAAGATGGGCATTGACATTAGTGAAGCCCAAAGGGTAAACCTATCTAAGGTTAATATATTAAAAGCTGTATCTCCCAAAAACATTCTAGGAATAGGAGTTGTTCCTCCAGTACCCAATATGGTTAATACCGTGATGGAAATACCAAAACAGATATATCTTTTACTATAGTATCTGTAAAATACATAGGGTAAAATAGCTAATAGAATTCCCCAGGGAATTAAAAAGAAAACCAATCCGGATGAGGTTACTTCTAAGAAATTATCTCGAGAACCATGTGGAATTGGAATTTGTGTTATTGGGTTGTTTTTTGTGTTGATCCAATAGGGAAGAATACACACCACAATTAAAAATAAAGAAGCAAGTCCAAAACTAATAATTCGTTTGAATAGTTTTACAAATGTTTGAAGAAAGAGTCGGAAGCTTACTTTTTCGAAACTACCTACCTTATCTCTTGCTGTATCTAAAATTGCAAGACCAATTAAAGGAAAAATAAAGAATATCATCCCAAAAATTGGGGTAACATGATGAGAACATACCATGACAGCCATTAAGGAAAGAGAGTTTCCGAAGTATTTCCTTTTACCTGTTTTTAACCAATTGTATATTTCTGGTAAAGAATGCATTAAGATAGAAGCTCCAATAATACTTGGTAATTGACCAAACAAGTGTAACGTTTCAATAAAGGTAGACGAGAAAACAGCTAAAACGGCGGCATATCCAGCTGATTGTCTTGACCCTGTTAACAGTAAAGAAAATCTATAGGTTCCCGTAATGAATAAAATAATAGCAAGAAAAGCTACCGTAAAAAGACCAAATTTTAGGCCACCAATAAACGATAGTAAACCAATAAATTGATGGACTAAAGGAGGGTAACTCATTACCGTAAATCCGGTATACCACTTGTAATTCCATGGTTCAAACCAAGATGTTGAGTAGTGCTCTGCAAAAAACAAATGGATCAACGCATCATATGTTTTTTCAAGTGTGAAAAATATAGCGGTTCCATGAAATAAGATACCAAATAGCAAAGCTACTATTAGATATTTATTAGTTTGTTTCTTCATCGAGAAGCAGTTTTTAAGGCATAATTTACTTAAAATAAAATTAATAATTTCTAATAATATATAGTCTTATAATAATGGGGACTCATCTAAAGAAAAGTGCTGTTCATCGAAGTTCTTCTTTTTTTCAGTCTTACAAGTTCTAATTTAGTGTAAAACCTAAAAACAAAATTATGAACATTGGACTTATATTGCCTTGTCGGAACATTGAAAAAGGGATAAACTTATCAAATATTTTAGGATTGATTGAGTTGTTCCCTAAGGTGCATTTTTGTTTTGTAAATAACGGAAGTACGGACAATACATTCAGTATTCTGAAATATTTTAAAAAAGAATCAAAGAATGCTGTTAGTATTTTAGATATTAAAAAAACCAAAAATGATACAGATGTAATGAAAGCAGGTGCTCGATTTTTAAATTCAATGGAAGATGTTGATTATGTACAGTTTACGGAAGTTGATTTTAGAATGGATTTTCATGAATTAAAAAGAAAGATAGATAAATGTCTTATTGTGAATGAAAAAGATTTTTATCAAAAAGTGGTGCATAAGGTGAGGTTCTCTAAAAGGAAATTGTTATAAAAAAGGAGCTAAAACTAGCTCCTTTTTTTGTTTAAGAAAATTAGATATTACTCAATTACTATTTTAATAGTTGCGATTTTTCCTGCGTTAGAAATTTTAGCAAAATAAATTCCTGATTTTACATCATTTACAGAAATTTTAGTGGAATTCGATACCGAAGCAGACTTAATAAATAACCCTGTCATATCATATAATTCAAAATAGCTATTTTCAGGGGCGTTGATAGTTATATTATTTGTACCTGGGTTCGGATAAATATTTACTCCCGTAAGTGTATTTTTTTCTGTTGAAGCCACGGGTGGAGTTATGGTGGTTGTCATATCATCAATATAAATTATTGAACCCGCTGCAAATGCATTTGTTGGAGGGAAGCTTATCCTTGTTTTTGCTTCACTAAATGATTTATCAGCTCCTAATGTAAAGGTATAAGTAACTTCTTGCCAATCAACATTTGTGTCGGAAATGCCATTCTCAGTTTTACTTACAATAGTACTATTTGAAGCATCCATAACGGCAACAAACAAATTTATATCTCCAACAATATTAGATTTAATCCATAATTTGGTTTCGACTACGGTTCCTTCAGCATAAGTTTGTCCTAGATCTACTACATTATTGTTTGTGGTGGCCCACCAATTTGTTTGCGTGTCAGTTAATGTAAGTTTTAAAGAATTAGTTCCTGTACCGTGGTTTTCGTCAGACACTACTTCAGAGGTTCCGTACGGTTTGGTGTCAGAAGTCCATTCGTGGATGTATTCTGCATCTTCGAAACTTGGGTTGGAAGTAATAGTTGAATAAGTTGTAATAGGTGCAGCTTGAAATTCAATTTCGTCAAAAATACATTTTGTTCCAACTCCATCATTGTCTTGGTTTTCTCTAACCAAGATGTCTAAACGCGTAACTTCATCATTGACGGGAATACTTGTTACGTCAATGAAAATTGTTTGGTACTCTGTCATTTCAGCAGAAATTGTGTATGAAATATTGCTAAATGCAGTTCCTTCTCCAGTGGTTCCATCAGTTCTAGAAAGTCCTTGAATACGAAGTTGTGTGGCAGCCGTTTCGTTTTTCAAACGAATTTTTACAATACTTACCGTTGCTCTATCTAGAACAACAAATGTATCATCTCCACCTTGACCTCTTCTTATGTTAGCATTTCCATTACCTGCTCTTTCTAAGGTTAAAGCTCCATCCATAACCTTTCACCCAGCTTTGAGTGCCACTGCTAAAGTCATACGTCTGTGTAAATCCAATAAGTGGTAATACAATTAAAATAAATAGCCATGTAGTTTTAAGTAGTCTTGTTTTCATCATTGGGTTTTTATCATTTATAACACTTGTAAATTAATAACAATAAAACCTATATGATTCCTCAATTTTATCAATAACCAGTTCATTTTTAACTGTTTAGGGAGTGGTGTTTTTTTAGGGTAAAATAGTGAGGTTCTTGGGTAATGTAGATTCAAATATATGATTGTTAAGGGTTTAGTTTTGCGAGTATAACTTTAATTTTATTTATCATGAAAACAAGATTACTTAACACAATCATTTTAACAATAGCATTAATTTCATATGGGAAATCCAATGCTCAAGATTTAGATTATAATTTTGATGGCATAACATGGGAAGGTTGGACATCGGGATCTGCTGCCGGTCCTTGGTCATCTTCATTTGGTAACAATCCAAATGGAGCTTTGGACATAACCTATGCTGTGGATTCTAAAAATGCCGTAATGTATGCGCCAGATGATACTAAACCATTAAACGGACAGAACTATAAGTTTATTCAGATAATCGTTAGTAATGAGTCTTCTCAAATTGATTTATTTCGTGTAAGAGGAAAAGATGGAACGGGATGGTTTAATGCTGTAAATTATTCGATCTCAACGAATGCATCAACTCAATTTACAACCTATAATATTGAAATAACTGAATCTAGATGGTTAGTTAGTAGTTTAGAAAATTGGCAGGTAATTTTTAGAAAAAATGATAGTTCTGAAATTTCAGATGGTGCTCATGTCTATGTAGATAAATTATTAGTTTCAGATTCATCGACAGCGTCAGTAAATGCTGGTAATGCATTTGATTTCGGAATCTATCCTAACCCTGTACAAAATGAATTAACTATTGCAACCGAAGAGGAGATTGCTTCAGTTCAAATAGTAGATTTAGTTGGAAATACAGTGTTAACTAATAGCGAGGTAAACGGTAGCGTAGATGTTTCTAGTTTGACTAGTGGTGTTTATGTAATTAGATTGACTTCAGCGAGCGGAGTAGCTACTTCTAAATTCGTTAAGAAATAACCATTAGAATATAATATTAAAGAGCCCCATGGTTTAATTCCATGGGGCTTTTTTTGGGTTTAAACTAATGCACTTTTCTCATCTGTATGATAATGTCTAAGTTGGTGTTCTTTTTGGCGGTCAGAACTAAAACTAGCTACTTTTTTAAGATATCCTATTACTCTTGTTGCATGATCAACATTTTCTGAATCGCATTTCTCACAACTATATTTGGTTTGTTTGTCAATATGATTACAATCTCTACAAACGGTGATTTTTATATTGAAGCAGTAATAATTACATCCGGCCTTTGCAGTAGCATGTATCAATTTTATAAACCCTTCTTTATTTGGAGCTTCTTCAAGATTTAAATGCAAAGCTGAGCCTCCATCTAAGTATTTGATAATTTCGTTTCCATGGAGTATAATTTTATCCAAGGTATTGATGTCATTGTCTTCAACAGCATAGAAATATGAGTTGTAACAATCTCTTGAAACAGCAAGTCCATCTTGTTTGTCCCATTTGGCATTTTTTACACCCAGATTTTCTGCGGGGACAAATTCGGTATTGAACATATACCCATACTCTTCTTTGGCTTTTTTGTTCTCATCAAAAATTTGTTTCAGGTAATGATTCACAAACTTTTTATAGTCCGCGTTGTTTCCTGCAGTATAACCTTTGCTTTCCGCTGCTTCTACCATACCATTAATTCCTATAGTTAAAAACTGCTTGTCCAATGAGATATAACCAGCTTGGTAGACTGGCAACAAACCAGCGTCCATATATTCTTGAATTAAAGTTCTATAGGCTGCTTGGTACTTGTGAATTTTTTGAACTTCCTCTACAATATTGGCGTCTTTTTGAATAAGTCGATTCATGTTTAGAGTAATCACATTGATAGATCCAGTAGCCACTCCACCCGCTCCTAATGAATAACTAAACGTATTATCGCTGATTTCATTTCTTAACCTGCAACAAGAAGCTAAACTATCTGCGTTTTCAGATTGATAGATAAAAAAGGAATTTCCTTCACTTAATTCCTGGGCGCACATTTCTGTAAAACTAGCATCTACAGGGGCACCTTCTTTGGTTAACATGGCAGCGGTCACAACCGGAAAAGTTAAAATGGCTTTGGTTCTTTCTTGGTTGAACCATTTCATAAAAAATTCTTGTAGTTTCTTTAAGCTTTCCCATTTAGGTTTTTTCATGTCAGGAAAAACAAAATCTCCGAACATGCTATTGAAATATGCTTCATCATATAAAGAGATATTCCAAAAAACAGATTGATATCCTCTGGCTGCTGCGGGTTGATTTACCGCGTAAACTACATGCTGAAGGTGGTTTTCAATAATATCTGTATTGGTTTCTAAATAGTCTTTTCCATAATCTCTAGCAGCAAAATGGTCAAAATACATCAAGAACTCAACGGTAGCTAAAGCTCCAGCAAATTGCGAGCTAATGGCAAAAACTAAGTTTACAAATTCACCGCAAAAACTTTCTAAATGCTGCGGAGCCTGACTCTCTCCACCGAGTTTGGTAAGTCCATCAAATAAAAAGGGATACATACTAATAGATACACAATATGGTTTTAGAGAAGTTTCATCATGCACATAAATTTCATGAGCCTCAATCTGACGCAAGTATTCTTCTGCAGTTGCTTCTCCAAATAGTTCTTTAATTTTTCTAGTCACCAAAGCTCTGTTTACTTGTATATTGATGTCTTTGTTGAGTTCTGCTTCCATGGTAGCAATGTTCTTAGAAGTCACATTTGCATTGGCATCTACTTTTGAGCCATCCGCAGCGTTTGATGAGTTGATGTATCGATCGATGAAATTAATTTTTTTGTCCACTTGTTTCTCTGTGAGTCGTATCATATTTTAATTTTTTGAAAATAAGTAATTGAGATTTTTTTTAAGTTGGATGTCTATGAATTTTTGATTGGTGGTTGGGCTATCTAATCCACCTAATTCGGGATTCCATTTTCCGGTTTTGAGAAAGCTTAACTGTTCCATTAAGTTTTTAGAAATAGATTCTTCTCCGGTATATAAACAAGTTTTGTATTTTTTGTGACGTGCCATTTGAAGCATTTCTATCAATTCATCCTCATGCCATTCTCCACCCATAAACAATACACAAGTCGCGTAATTTCTGTATTTATTTAAAATTTCTAAATAATTATTTAAGAGTAGAATTTTTCCATTGGATTCTTTCCATAGGTGAGAAGAGTGGCAGCCTTTACATTTTAATTGACAACCACATATGGAAAAGCATAGGCTTATTTCTCCTGGCACTTCTTGAAGGACCACCTGAAAATCATAATAATACATTGATGTTTGTTTAAGTTTCATAAAAGACTATTTAGTCCTTTATAAAAATATCTAATTATTTAGATAGAAAATAAATTAGCTGTTAAGAGTTATCAAGAATGTTATAAACAAATGATTTTTGTAAATTTAAGAGCATTGTTTTGCTGAGCATGATAATTATCATGTCATAAGCTGCATTTTAGCAGGTTCTTTATACTATAATTCTATTAAAATTAAATTATGCCTATAAAAAGTTACTTAGCTCATCCACACCAAGGTAAAAAAACAGAATTAATGCAAACTCTAGCTTCTTTAGATCACTGTGAAGTCATTCCTGCTGAAAATAAAGAATTATTGATTCTGATTACCGATACAGAATCGAATTTACAAGAAGATAATTTGCAAGAACAATTGAATACTATTAGTAGTATCAAATTGTTGGCTTTGGTTTCTGGATTTAACGCTTCAAAAAATTAAATTTCTATGTATACATCTACTTTAACTAACAGAAGAGACTTTATTAAAAAAATGGCTGTTTTGTCGGCAATGACAGCTGCTGCAACTATGTTTCCAGGAATTTTATTTGCAGAGGAACAAGAAAGAGGATTGCCTAAAGGTGCAAATTTAGATTGGAAAAAAGCCCCTTGCCGTTTTTGTGGTGTAGGTTGTGGTGTATTGGTGGGTGTAGAAAATGGAAAGGCAGTTGCGGTAAAAGGAGATCCAAAATCTTCGGTGAACAAAGGCTTGTGTTGTGTAAAAGGATACCACTCCGTAATGGCGATGTATGGAAAAGATAGGTTGACACATCCGTTAGTCAAGAAAAACGGAAAATATGTAAAAACCAGTATGAAGGAAGCTTTGGATTTGATAGCTGAAAAGATGCAGGCTACTATCAAAGATTTCGGGAAAGATGCTGTGTCTATTTATGGTTCGGGTCAGTGGACAATTCCTGATGGTTATGTTGCCTCTAAATTATTTAAAGGTTGTATTGGGACTAATAATGTAGAAGCCAACGCTCGTTTGTGTATGGCAAGTGCTGTAACCGGTTTTATGACTTCTTTTGGAATCGATGAGCCCATGGGATGTTATGAAGATATAGATCATGCAGATGTATTTGTGTTGTGGGGAAATAACATGGCAGAGATGCACCCAGTATTATTTTCTAGATTGTTAGATCAAAGATTAAAAAGAAAAGTAAAAATTATAGATTTTGCTACCCGTACTACAAGAACCAGTATGGCTGCAGATAAGTCGATTATATTTAACCCTCAATCGGATTTAGCGGTTGCGAACTCCATTTGTTATGAGATTATTAAAAATGGATGGGTCAATAAATCATTTGTAGAGAACCATTGTAGCTTTAGCAAAGGGCTAACGGATATGGGATATGGTTTGGAAGACAAGTACAGTTTTAACGACAAGCCAGAAAAAATAGATTTTGAGGCTTATAGAGAGTTTTTAGAAGATTATTCTCCAGAGAAAGTTGAGAAAATTTCAGGTGTATCTGCAAAGGATATCAAATATATGGCTGCTTATTATGGAGATCCAAATAAGAAAGTGATGTCTCTATGGTGTATGGGAATGAATCAGCATACACGTGGAACTTGGATTAATAATTTAGTGTATAATATTCACTTATTGACAGGTAAAATTTCAACTCCTGGAAACAGTCCTTTTTCATTAACCGGTCAGCCAAGTGCTTGTGGTACTGTTCGTGAAGTAGGAACCTTGACACATAAATTGCCTCATGGGGTGGTTATGAATAAAAAGCATAGAGAGTTTGCGGCTGAGATTTGGGATGTTCCTGTTGAGAACATTGATCCGAAACCAAGTTTACATACTGTGGAAATGTTTAGAGCCTTGGACAGAGGAGATTTAAAGTTTATGTGGATTCAGGTTACCAATCCTATGGTGACCATGCCAAAACTGAATCGTTACAGAGATGCCTGTAAAAAAGAAGGTAGGTTTATTGTAGTATCCGATATTTATCCAACTCCAACTACCGATATTGCGGATGTTATTTTGCCATCTGCCATGTGGGTAGAGCGTGAAGGGATGTATGGGAATTCGGAACGTAGGACTCAGTATTTTGAGCAAATGGTGCAACCACCAGGAGAAGCCATGAGTGATACTTGGCAATTGGTAGAGGTTGCAAAAAGAATGGGGTTTGAAAAACAATTCTATTATAAAAAAGAGACACATATAGAAGAGATCTATAATGAATATAGAAGACATCATGAAGGTAAAAAACATGCCATGGCTCCTTTGGAGGTATTAAAAACTCAACCAGGTGCAATGTGGCCTTATGTGGAAGGAAAATCTACTCAATGGCGTTTTAATTCTAAATACGATCCTGCATGTGATTCGGAGAAGGATTTTGATTTTTATGGGAAACCAGATGGAAAAGCGGTTATTTGGCAAAGACCTTATGAGCCTGCTCCTGAAGTACCAGATAATGAATTTGACTTTTGGTTATGTACCGGTCGTGTGGTAGAACATTGGCATTCTGGTTCTATGACAAGAAGAGTTCCAGTATTGCATAAAGCAATGCCACATGGGTATGTAGAATTACATCCGGACGATGCTAAAAAGATGCAAATAGAAACGGGTGATGCTGTAAAACTGACTACTAGAAGAGGAACTATGAAATTGCCTGCTTCTGTAAAGGAAAGAGGAGTTCCAGAGAAAGGACAAGTTTTTGTGCCGTTTTTTGATGAAAATATGTTGATCAACGATTTGACTTTGGATGCGTTTTGTCCAATTTCAAAACAGCCTGATTATAAAAAATGTGCCGTTAAAGTAGAAAAAGCATAACTATGAAAAGAATAGGTATCATATCACTATTTGCCATTCTTCTAATTTCATTTCTAACCGTATGGAATAGAAGTTATGAATTGGGCTTAGAGCATGCATATATTCCTCTTGAAGAAAGAGAACCCATGCGTATTATTCCTTCAGAGGAAGGGGTGTTTAAGAGATCTGAATTTGCTTTAGATTATGCTAAAATGCCAATTGATGAAACACATCAAAGAAGTTTAAAGACCTATTATAATAATAGAGCTTATCATGGGGCACCACCTAGCATCCCTCATCCTGTAGAAAGTGAGAGAAGCATGGGAGGAAAAGATTGTTTGAAATGTCATGAAAATGGTGGTTTTGTTAAAAAATTGAACGCCTATGCTCCTGTGACACCACATCCAGATTATGAGAATTGTAGACAATGTCATGTGCCTGTAAAATCAAATAATTTATTCAAGTCAACGAATTTTGAAAAAGTGCCCGCACCTAAGGTTGGGGTGAATAATGCATTGCCTGGAAGTCCACCGGTAATACCACATCAAATTCAATTGAGAGAAAATTGTTTGGCATGTCATGCAGGTCCAAGCGCGCCGAAAGAAATACGTGTTACACATCCAGAGAGAGTGAATTGTAGACAGTGCCATGTTCTAAATAATAAAGAAGTTACTGATATCGGAATTTTTATAAGAGAATAATCTATGGGAATACAAACAACAAATATTTCGGTACTCTTTGATAGAATTAAGGAGCTAAGAAGAAGAAAGGCCATTATGAAAACAAGAAAAACCTTGCATAAGGATTATGTGAAAACCATGACAAAATCATTGTCTATTGCCTTTGCATTGATTTCTATGATTTCTTGTAAACATCATAACGAAGAATACCATAAGGTAACGGATAAAATAAAAGCAGAAAGTAAGCATTACAAAGGAACGAGCATTTCATCGGATCAATATTTGGCAGAAATGAATCTGATTGAAATTACGGAAGGGACCCATACTTTTATGATTCCGGATAGAAAAAGTCAGATTACATCTTATGCTTGTACGGAATGTCATACGGATGAATTGGAAAAAATAAAAGGAAAAGATGCTAAGAAAGGACATTGGAACATCAGTCTAAAACACGCGAATTCTGATATTATGAATTGTGCTACCTGTCATGATACAAAAAACATGGATGCGTTAAAGACTTTGACGGGGAATTCAGTTGATTTTAATTTGAGTTATAAAGTATGTAGTCAATGTCATTCTAAACAATTTGAAGATTGGAAAGGCGGAGCTCACGGTAAAAAAATTGAGAGTTGGGCACCTCCAAGGGCTTCTATGACTTGTACAAATTGCCATAATCCGCATAGTCCAAGTTTTGAACCTAGATGGCCAGCAAAATACAATACACAAAAGAAACAAGAAAGAAAATAACCAAACACCAAGTGTTTTTATATCCTAAAAAATATGAGCGAGAAAAAGAATAAATGGTTTTCATTAAAGCTTTCCAACAAGAAAAAAACAGAACCTAAATCCGGTGGTTGTGGTTGTGGAAAAACATCCGGTGGTTGTGGTTCTCACAGTGCAACCGAAGTAGCGAAACCTGTAGATGGGTTTGATCAAGTGATGGGAGCTACTATGGATAGAAGAAATGCCTTTAAGCAATTGACAGCGAGTTTATTGGTGGGAGCAGGGGCTATATCCACTTCGTGCAGTGTTACTTCCGGAGATGAAGCTAAAGAAAAAGCTCAAATAGACTGGGAGGAACAGTTTAAAGGAAATTATAAGTTGATGAGCGAGGATGAAAAGAAAGCAACCGTTGACAGATTGGTACGCTCGCATCAATTGAATACAAAAGACACTTTAGACATGTCTTCTAAATCTGCTGAGGAGGGAGTATTGTTTGGTTATGCTTTTAATATTTCCAAATGTCAAGGATATATGGATTGTGTCAGTGCTTGTGTAACTGAGAATAATCAGGATAGAAATTCCCAGATGGAATATATCAGAATTCATGAAATGAAGGAAGGAATGGCCTTGAATTTTAATGAAGCGGATGATAATTATTACCATGAAGTTCCAGCTGAAGGACATTTTTATATGGGAACTCAATGTTTTCATTGCGATAACCCTCCTTGTGTGGAAGTTTGTCCAGTTCAAGCTACTTGGAAAGAACCAGATGGTATTGTTGTAGTAGATTATGATTGGTGCGTGGGTTGTAGGTATTGTATGGCGGCTTGTCCTTATGATGGTAGGCGATTCAATTGGAGCAAACCAGAGGTGCCAAAAGAAGAAATTAATAAGAATCAACATTATTTAGGAAATAGATTGAGAAAGAAGGGAGTGATGGAAAAATGTACTTTCTGTATCCAGCGTTCTAGAGAAGGTCAGAACCCTGCCTGTGTTGAAGCCTGTCCAACCGGGGCAAGAGTGTTTGGAAACTTATTGGATCCGAATAGTACGATTCGTTGGGTGTTGGAAAATAAAAAAGTGTTCAGGTTGAAGGAAGATTTAGGTACAGAGCCTAAGTTCTGGTATTACATGGATTAATAAATAAAAAATTAGATCATTTATAAATTGACTTAAATGGGAAATTTAAAAGTTTTTAAAAGTTTAGTGGTGGATAGCCTGGATATCATTACCCATGGTACCAAAAAATATCATTTGTGGATGGCCTTTTTGACTGCGGTTATGTTGGCTGGTATGTATTGTTATTCTATTCAGTTGGAAGAAGGATTGCAAGTTACCGGTATGACAAATCGTGTGAGTTGGGGCTTGTATATTTCTAATTTCACCTTTTTGGTAGGAGTTGCGGCAGCGGCGGTAATGCTCGTCATGCCAACTTATGTTCTACATGATGTGGATTTTAAGCGAGCAGTTTTAATAGGGGAAGGACTTGCAGTAGCCGCCTTGATTATGTGTTTGGCTTTTGTGGTAGCGGATATGGGAGGCCCTTCTGTTTTATGGCATATGATTCCAGGAATCGGTGTGTTTAATTTTCCTAATTCAATGTTGACTTGGGATGTATTGGTTTTAAATGGATATTTGTTTATCAATATTACAATTCCATTTTATATTCTGTTTCGTCATTACCAAGGCAAAGAGGCTTTGTCTAAAGTATATGTTCCAGGAGCAATATTATCTGTTTTTTGGGCAGTTGGAATTCACTTAGTAACCGCATTTTTATATCAAGGTTTGCAGGCTCGTCCTTTTTGGAATAACGCCTTGTTAGGACCACGTTTTTTGGCATCGGCTTTTGCAGCGGGACCAGCATTGATTATTCTGGTTTTGGCTATGATTCGTTCCCATACGGAGTTTAAGATAGAAGATAAGACCATAAAAAAAATAGCTTTGGTAGTTGTAGTTGCTGCTCAAATAAATCTAATAATGTTGGTGTCTGAGTTGTTTAAAGAATTTTATGCACCGACACACCATAGTGAAAGTGCTTACTATTTATTTTTTGGATTGGACGGAAAAAATGCACTTCTTCCTTGGATTTGGACATCCATTCCTATGAATATTTTGGCTACTATAACCCTTACTTTTCATAAGTTTAGGAATAATTTTACCATCCTATATATTTGTTGTTTTATGCTTTTTGTCGCAATTTGGATTGAGAAAGGATTCGGATTGATCGTTCCTGGTTTTATTCCAGGGCCTTATGGTAAAATCGCAGAATATACTCCCACAGGCATTGAAATTGGTGTTACTTTAGGGATATGGGCTTTAGGTGCGTTTGTGTTTACCATTTTAGCGAGAACAGCTGTTGAAATTGAAACTGGAAAATTACGTTATAAGAAGAAATAATAGATTTTTGATATCCATCAGAGGACAGAATATCTCAAATATTCTGTATTAAACTCCTATTTTACCCTTTTATTTTCGCAATAAAAGGGTTTAGTTTTGACATAAGTATTTGTTTTTAATCATTGTTGTTTTTTAAGTTAACCTAGTGTTAATAGGAGTTTGTGGTGCTTTTTACAAAAAAATAATGTGATGAGAAAACGTGCTCTTTTAAGAAGTTCATTTTCTTAACGTTAGGATAATATTGAATCTGTTTGCATAAATGAGAACTTAATCTATCTTTGCAACCCAATGTAAAAAAAAGATTATGATTTCATCAAATGAATATTTTGACTCAAAAGTAAAGTCTTTAGGATATAAATCTGCAACAGGTAATTCTACTGTAGGTGTTATGGAACCTGGAGATTATGAGTTTGGAACTTCTTCTCATGAGACTATGATTGTTGTAGAAGGAGAATTAGTTGCGTTGCTGCCTGGAGAGACTGAATGGAAATCATTTAAAACCGGCACGTCTTTTGAGGTAGAAGCTAATAGTTCTTTTAAAGTAAAATCAGTAGGACAAACTTCTTATTTATGTCAATATAAATAAGAATCAAAATATAGTAATTAGATCTTAGGGGTAGGATTTATTTATATATAGGGCTTTCATTAATTTGAAAGCCCTATTTTATTTTATAGAAATTACAGTTGTAACTAGTTTGTTGATTTTTTATGGAGGAGCTCATTAATTTTTTAGTTTTTATTAGAGGATTATGCTATTTTTGAATCAAAATAAAGATGATTAATCTGAATGAGGTTCTTGCGCCTTTTTTACATAATATGTTTTATGAAAATAGATACTATAGATTTAAGGATTCTAAAAATTCTTCAAAACAATTCAGATTTAACTACCAAAGAGCTTGCAGCCAAAGTAAATTTATCTCCAACTCCTGTTTTTGAGAGAGTGAAAAAGTTGCAAAAAGAAGGTTACATAAAAAAATATGTGGCCATTTTAGATGCCGAAAAATTGGATAAGTGTTTGATTGTTTTTTGCAATATTACTTTAAAAGAGCATACAAGAGAAATTGGAAATAAATTTGTAAAAGATATAATGACCTTGGATGAGGTTACAGAATGTTATAATATTTCTGGGGATTATGATTTCCTTTTAAAAGTGTTGGTCAAGGACATGAAACATTACCAAAATTTTGTTTTGAATCATCTTGGTTCTGTCCAAAATATTGGTAGTGCTCATAGTACATTTGTCATGGGAGAGATTAAGAATACTTATGCTATACCGCTGTAAGGCACCATTATTTACCTAATTGAAATCCACAATTTATAGATATAACATTGGTTGTCATTCCTTGGAAAAAGCCGAAACCAAGTTTGTATTGTAGATCAATAAACATTTTTTTCTTGTTTTTCATAATTTTGGAAAATCCAGTTCCAAGACTCAAACCATAGTCTATTTTGTTAAAAGGATTGTTTGTATAAGTTCTGGAGTCATATGTTTGTCCCCATTCAAAATAAACAACTTCTTTTCTTTCGTAGTCCGATTGAAAGCTATAATTCAAAAAACCACCCACTTGAATGTTGGGTTGAATTTTCTTTTTTGAGAATACATATTTCATAATAAATAAATTATTCAAAGTGTTTTGAGAATATTTTATAGTATTGTCAAAAGTAAAATAATTTGGTCCACCGTAATACTGATTTGAATTTTCAAGTTTTAAATAGGAATATGTGGCCTGGTACATTAGGTAAACGCGTTCATTTATAAGAGGTAGGTTTCTTTCAAAGAAAACACCAATTGCTGGAGACATGTTTACTCCAAATTCAGCATTTTTAAAAGCATATGGAACATGAGGTGCATTTTTATTAATTGATATCATTGTTGCATTTGCTCCAATAACCAACCCAAATGCCTTTTTTGTTTTTGGAATCTTTTTTTTGTAGATGATGCAGGCTTTATCTGAGCATACTTCCTTATGGTAATCTTCAGTAATATCTATAAGTGACTTATGATTTAGTTTGATGAATTCAGCTTTTCTTGAAATTTTTGGACTTTCTCTAAATGAGTACTTTAAAATTCCAATGTATTGTTTAGATTCTTTTACATAGGAAACTTTATCTACTTTCAATTTTTGTTCGTCATTTTTTAAAGCAACAAGTTTACCGGTATCACCCTCTAAAAAGTAGAATTCTCCATAATCATCTGTGTAATAATAAATACTATAAATTCCATTAATTAAATATTCTAGGAAAAATGATTTATCGTAATTTTTATTTTTTATACGTTTTGATATGTAGTATTTGTTATTTTCAAAACGGTAAGAAAGAATCATTTCAGGTTTGTAGATAATTGTTTCTGATGCAAGGTTTTTCTTGAAAAAGCATTTAGTAGCATTTGACTTGTTTCCTCTGTAATCAATAAATCCCTTAATGGTATCGTTAGTTTGATTTATGATGTAGCCCTCTCTAAAATCTGATTGTGAGAAAATTAAACAGGAATGAATGGCAAGTAGAAAAAAGAAAATAGTTTTTCTCATGATTGTAAATTGATTTGACGAGCCAAGATACAATGAGAGAAGATACCACCCTTACATATTTTTCCTTTCTTTGAGTATGTTTTGATGTTTTTTTGGTACGGGGCTAATAATAAGTGTTTTATTTAAAGTAGATAAAAACTTGATCCTAATAAAATGATTCTTTGTAACCTAAAATTATTGGAGAATGTTACAAGAATCTATTGGGTCAAAAAATATTTTATGACTCTAAAAAAATTGTGTCAATCAAAATTCATCGCGAGCTGAATACGCTTTCTGGCAATATCTACTTCTTCTACTTTTACTTGTACATGTTGATTTAAATGCACAACATCACTTACATTGCCTACATACCCTTTCTTCAGTTTTGAAATATGAACGAGTCCGCTTTCTTTAATTCCAATATTTACAAAACACCCAAAATTTGTAACATTATTTACAATTCCTGGAAGAATTTGCCCAACTTTCAAGTCGTCAATGGTTTTTATATTGGCATTGAATTCAAATAGTTTTACCTTTTTT
>NZ_JAQWGB010000136.1 GCF_029238425.1 Flavicella sp. | reverse complement strand
TAAGAAAACAAAACGCTTAATTAAATAGAAAAATAAGCACTATTTTCCTTTCGTAAAAAAACAAAACACAAGTCCTTTTTTATGACTAAAAATTTATGAAACAGTTTGATTTTTTTTAACGTAAAAATTGGTTTCAAAATTCATTTTTAGACCTTATAAAAACTAGGTTTTTCAACTTTTTGCTCAAAGTTTTAAAAGTTGTCAAAAAAAATATTTTCAATTGTTTTTAAAAGTTGAATTTTTATAAATTATTTTGAGTTTTTTAACGCCATTTTTTTATAAAACCAAAGCTGTTTGTGTATGAGAAATTGGGTTTAAATAGAAACAAATTCTCCGACAATTTTTATGTTGTCATTTCGAGTGATTTTTGCAGAAAATTGTATCGAGAAATAGAGATGTACTAGGTGTAACTGTTTAACTGTTGAGTCGTTTCATTGTTTTTGTTCGAAGCCCTTTTGTCATTTCGAGTGATTTTTGCAAAAAATTGTATCGAGAAATAGACAAATCTAAACGTTACTAAAGAGCTTTTAAAAACTGAAAATACAACTCATTTTATTCGTTTTAAATTTTTTAAAAGGTGCACTCTTTTTACAGAGAAAATCTACTTTAAATTTTCGTTTATACCTTTTTCGTTGCCTAGGTGTACGCCGTTTTTATAAATAGCATATAGTTTCATTTCCTAAATGATTTATTTTAAAACATCAATAAATTCTCCAACAATGTTCATACCTTCAGAGTTTTTCTCATCTAACACGATATCTTTATATTTTGTGTCAAAAGAATGTGGTTTTAGAAGAATTTCTTGATGCTGCCAACCCTCCTCAGAATTTGATTTTCTGCTTGAATAAGTTTTTACGGTAAAGGCTGAGTTAAAATCTTGGTCGTATATATTTCTATTTTCAACTAAAACAATTTTACCGTCTCTCGAACCGCCAAAATATTTTTTGAAGATACAAATGGAGTTATCTGGAATTCTTCGATTCATAGAATTACCAATAACTCTGCAGGCAAAATAGTCTTCAGAAACATATTTTTCAGGTACTTCTATCAAGGAATAAGATTTTTCAGATTGTAGTTCACTAAAGCTTCCTGCTGCTGCGTAAAAATCATACAAAGGAATTGTGTGTTTAATTTCTATATCAACGACTTCTGTTTTTTTCGGAGTTTTGGATTCTTGAGTTATGTTGTTTTCTAAAGTTATATAGTTATAGATGTTTTCAATTACAGGTTGTTCCAATTGAAATTTAAAATGAACAATAGGTTTTTTAGAATCAGGCATTTCAGCTTGTTCAATTGAGTTCGGAATAATAGATACATCACCCATAAAATAAAAATCAGTTCCTTCGGCATCTTCTTTTTTTACAAATAATAAAATTCTTTCAGATGCAATTACATTTTTTATTTCATTGCTATCAACTTTTCTGTTTGACCTAGACTCCCAAGCAAAAATGGAAGGATTTAAAAAATGGTCATTGTATTTTATTGTGTCTTCAATATCTTGTGATTTATGGTATGTAACAAAACATGGTGTGATTTTGTCTCTTGTACGATAACCATAAACAGTGCTACTGATATCATTTTCCCAATTAATCAATCTACAAACATCTTTACGACTGTATTTATTATATAGGATTAAACCATCTTTATAGTTGTCCTTATCGTATGTTTTTTCAAAAGTTTGAATTGAATAATTTATTGAATCTAACAGAAAATTTTTGAATGTTGTGTTGTTTAAAGTTTCTATAAAATCTACATGAAATTCGAGTATGTTATTTTTTTTAATAACTATATTTTTTTGTTTTCTAACAAAACTAAAATTGATATTGTTTATACATGAAGTAATTGTTTCACGCGTTGGTTTATAGTGATATTTATTATTTACAATTTCTTGAAAACTGTCTAAGGCTAAATGTTTGTTTTTAATTAATTCTTTAAGAATTAAACTTTCTTCAACTCGTTTAGCATTGTTAATTTCTCTTGAGAACAATTCTAAAAGCAAGATTTGATTTTTATCTAAACCTCCACCAAAATCTTTATCTACTTTTCTTATAAAATTGTAATAAGATTTAGAATACTCAACAAATAAAAAAGGGTCTCTAGATTGATTTTTTATAAAATCCATCATCATTGGAAAACGTCCCAATCTATATTTCAAAAGGTTGTAATCTTTTTTTAAATCTGTTAATACTTTCATATTAGCAGATGCAATAGATTTAAAAATTTTTTCTTTTGTAATTTCATCAAAATTTATTGTTGATGAACCGGGAATCATTTTGCTTCCTTCAGAAATTAGTTTTCTTAGCGTGTCTTTATTGTATGATGTATCGCCATAAAGAGCAACTGGAATTAGATAATTATTTTTATGATTCCCTATAAAATCGACTATTGTCAGGAATTCTTTGTTTCCTGATTTCCTTAGTCCACGACCTAATTGCTGCACAAATATTATTGCAGAATCTGTAGGTCTTAACATTAAAATTTGATTGATTTTTGGGATATCGATTCCTTCGTTAAAAATATCAACAGTAAAAATGTAATCGAGTTTTTCATTTATATCATTTGATTCTAGTAATCTTATTGCCTCTGCTCTTTCAGTTTCTGAATTATTTCCAGATAAAGCAATTGTTTTGAATCCATTTTGATTGAATTTTTCAGATAAATTTGTAGCCTCTTCATTTCTGTTACAAAAAACCAATCCTCTTGTAATTCCATTGTCACTTCCGTAAAACTTAGCGGTTTCAATTAATTTTGAAACTCTTTCATCATTGGCTAATAAATTAAAATCTTTAGAGTCTTCAAGTTCTTCGTCATTTACTTCTAAATGAGTAATACCGTAGTAATGAAATTGGCTTAACATACCTTCTTCCATGGCTTGATTCAGTCGAATCTCATATGCAACATTGTGGTCAAATAGATTAAAAATATCATGTCCATCTGTTCGTTCGGGAGTTGCAGTCATTCCTAATAAAAACTGTGGTTTAAAATGATTTATAAATCTTAAATAAGAATCAGCTCCAGAGCGATGAGTTTCATCAATAATTATATAATCAAAAGAATCTTTTGAAAACTGTGATAAATGGTCCTCTCTAGAAATAGTTTGGATTGTAGAGAAAATATAATCAGCATCTAAATCACGTTGACTACCTGAATACAATCCATAAGTTTTTTCTTGTTTAAATACTTTTTTAAATGTTTCGAGAGCTTTTTTAGCAATGTTTAGTCTATGAACTACAAATAAAACTTTTTTAGGATTAACTGCTTTTACATCAAAAGCGGATAAGAAAGTTTTACCTGTACCAGTAGCTGAAATAAGCAATGCTTTATTTTTCTTTTCACTTCTGAGGTTTTTCAGATTTAACAATGCTTCTTTTTGCATTGTATTTGGAGAAATATTGAACCCGTTTTCTAAAACAGGAACTTCTTTTCTAACTAATTTTTGATTCTCATAAACTTTTTCATATTCAGTAATATAAGTATATGTAACCTCTTGTGCTTGTTTGAAATCTGTATCAAATTCAGACAAAACATTTTCTACAATTTCACTTGAATGTAATCCTGAAACTTTTAAATTCCATTCTTTATTCGTGGAAAGTGCAGTAGCAGTTAAATTACTACTTCCAATAATCAAGTTGTAATATTTATCCGTTTTAAAAATATAACCCTTAGAATGTGAATTATCTTTCGTCGAAATTTTTAATTCAATATTTTTAAATAGAAGTAATTTTTTTAATGCTTCGGGTTGCGTGAAATTCAAATATTGAGAAACAAGAATTTTTCCTTTAATTCCTTTTTTTTCAAGCTCAATAAAGGCATTTAATAAAACAGCAATTCCACTAGTAGTTACGAAGGCAACAGAAATATAAAATTCTTTACAATAACGAAGTTCTTGCAAAATAGACGACAGAACTTTTTCCTTAGGTCTTTTTTTATTTACTAATAATTTTGGCCTATATAAAACTTCGGAATCAACACTTTTATCTACGAATCCAGTATTTAAACTTTTTTTAAATTTTTTTTCAAAACCGTTATTCATCCTCAATTAATTTTTCAACGATTGGTATATCAGCAGCTGCCCAATCTAACTTCAATAATTCATTTTTTTTCAGCCATACGGAAGAAATATGTTCGTTAAGGGTAACGTTTTTAGAATCTAAGTCACACAAAAAACTATGCATGGTTATTTCAAAATCAGGATATTGATGTACAACAGTTAAATAAAGGGCGTTAATTTTAGGCTTAATATTTAGTTCTTCAATAAGTTCTCTTTGAAGTGCTTCTTTTTTTGTTTCTCCTTTTTCAATTTTTCCGCCAGGGAACTCGAATTTTTGTGAAACATAATCAAGTTTACTAGTTGCTCTTTGTGCACACAAAATGCAGTCATCATTCTTTAGTATAGCTGCAACAACTTCAATTTTTTTCATAAATTTTCTTTTCTCCTCAAACTTAATATTTTTAAATCAAATGCGCTCAATCTCAGAACGAATAACTTTAACAAATACGACGGATACAATCTTTGGATAAATTCACGACATTTGCGGCAAAATAGACCTACCAATGAAACTGATTTCCTATTTAAGTGCTTTGTTTTTTAGTACCCTTGTATTTGCACAAGACATTACCATTTCTGGTAAAATTACAGATGCACAATCTGAAGAAAATTTACCATTTACCACGATCTCTTTGATAGAAAAAAAATCAGAAAAGTTAGTTTCAGGTACTGTTTCTGATGGTGAAGGTCGTTTTGAAATATCAGGAGAACTAAAAGGGAGGTATACTTTAAAAGTGAGTTTTGTTGGGTTTGAAGATCATACTGAAGAAATTTTGATTGGAGAATTAAATACCAATTTTGATGTGGGTACCATTCAATTGATATCAAGTGCAGAGGCAATTGATGAGGTAACTGTAAAAGGAAAAAAGTCAACTATTTCCGCTGGTATGGAAAGTAAGTCTTTTGCTATGGACGATAATATTGCTCAATCCGGAGGGTCTGTTTTGGATGCCATGAAAGGCATGCCAGGGGTTACTGTGGATCAAGAAGGAAAAATTATTTTAAGAGGTAGCGACAAGGTGATGGTGTTGATGGATGGAAAACAATCTAGCTTAACCGGTTTTGGAAATCAAAAAAGTTTGGATAACATTCCTGTGGCCAATATTGAAAGAATTGACATTATTAACAATCCTTCTGCCAAATATGATGCTACAGGTATGGCGGGGATCATCAATATCATATACAAAGAAGAAACAGAAACAGGTTTTAATGGTGATGTGAGTTTTACTAGTGGTTTGGGGGCTGTTTCAAAACGTAAAGAAGATTTGCCAACAGAATTGGGGAGTTTTTCTTCAAACCCAAGTGGAGTTTTAGGCTTGAATTTGAATTATAAAAAAGACAAAGTAAATTTCTTTTTACAATCAGAAGCCATGTTGCTTAAAAAGTTGCCGAATAATGAGTTTACAACTCGAACTTATGATAATGGAACTACAACCATCTCTCAGGTACCAGAAAATAGAAGTCAGCATCGTTTTATTCTAAAAGGTGGAATGGATTATAATTTTGATGAGGACAATACTTTAACCGTTTCTGGTATGTATGATTGGGAACATCATATTGATACAGCACAGGTTCCTTATATTGATGTAAGCACAGGAGAGCGCTACCGTTATATTGCTTGGAATGAAGATGAAATTACAGGGTATATGAACTACTCGGCAAATTTCAATCATAAGTTTGCTCAAAAAGGACATGAGATTGACTTTACAGCGCAATACACCAAAGGTTGGGAAGATGAAACGTATTATTTAAATGATAGTTCTGCCGTAAGAATAGGAAGAGATGTAACCAATATTTTAGCAACAGAACATACTACATCGGTTCAGGCAGATTACGTTAAACCTATGAGTAGTGGTCGTATGGAATTAGGTGCGAAAGCAAGGTTTAGAAATTTACCCGTGGAATTTAAGGTTGATAGAGGAGAAAATTCTGTGATTTATCCTGGAGTTGGAGAATGGTCAGACTGGGGAGAAAATATTTATGCTGCCTATGGAAACTTTATTTTAGAAAAAAACAAATATGATATTGAAGCAGGGATGCGATTAGAACATACTTCTGTATTTTATAATATCGACCCTAATAATATTTATTACGGTGGGAAAGATGATAAGTATGATTATTTAGAGTTGTTCCCAAATCTAAGGTTTAGTTATAAATTAGATGACTATAATAAAATATCATTGTTTTATAACCGAAGAATTGACAGACCGGGGGAGCCTGAATTGCGTGTGTTTCCAAAATCTGACGATCAAGAATTGTTGAAGATTGGAAACCCCTATTTACGTCCGCAGTTTACCCAATCCTATGAAGTGGCTTATAAAACCAGCTGGGAATTAGGTTCTGTATATGTTTCAGGGTACCATCGTTTTATTCAAAATCCATATATGAGAGTGTATACAAAAGATGAAATGAATCCTATTTATGATGTGATTATCAAGTCGTATGCAAATACCGGTAGCGCAACAAATACAGGTGTAGAATTAGTATTTAGTCAACAAGTTTTAGAATTTTGGAAATTATCGGGTAACGGAAATTTGTATAATAATTCTATTGCTGCGTATCAAGGAACTTTATATTTTCCTTATGAGCATACGTTTAATGTAGAAGCCTCATCAGAATATACTTGGGATGCAAAGCTGAACAATCAGTTTGAGTTTGAAAACGATCTTAGTTTTCAGCTAACAGCAATTTATATGGCTGATAAAAATATTCCACAAGGAAAACAGTTTTCAAGAGCCTCTATTGATATTGGGGCTAAGAAAAAGATTTGGGAAGGTAAAGGAGAAATAAATTTTGCTGCAACAGATATTTTTAACACTTATGGAATCAAACAAAATATCAAAGGTGATGGGTTTACGGCAGTTTATGAAAACTATTATCAAACTCAGGTTTTTAGATTGGGTTTAAAATATAAATTCTA
>NZ_JAQWGB010000106.1 GCF_029238425.1 Flavicella sp. | reverse complement strand
AGACATCAATTTTGAAGTAAAACGTGGAGAGGTTCTAGGAATAATTGGTAAGAATGGAGCAGGAAAATCAACCTTGTTAAAAATTTTATCTAAAGTAACAGGTCCAACTACAGGTTCTATCAAATACAATGGGCGTATCGCTTCTTTATTAGAAGTGGGTACAGGTTTTCATCCGGAAATGACAGGGAAAGAAAACGTATTCCTAAACGGTGCTATTCTGGGTATGACCAAGAAAGAAATAGCTTCGAAGTTAGGTGAAATTGTTGAGTTCTCAGGATGTGAACGTTATATAGATACTCCAGTTAAAAGATACTCTAGCGGAATGAAAGTGCGTTTGGCATTTGCAGTTGCTGCATTTTTAGAGCCTGATATTTTAATTGTTGACGAAGTGTTGGCAGTTGGGGATGCAGAATTTCAAAAAAAGGCGATTGGTAAAATGCAAGACATTTCATCGGAGGGAGGAAGAACTGTATTGTTTGTGAGTCATAATATGGCATCCGTAAAAAGTCTTTGTAATAGAGCTATCATATTAGAAAACGGAGAGGTTTCTGTGGATACCGATATTGATAATGCTATTAGTCATTACTTGAGTAAAAATGCAGGCAAACAATTGTTTGAGGATGGAAAATATGAAACAAATGTTTTTAGGCTGAATAGTATAGAAGTAGTTTCGGGTATAGATAAAGCTAAGTTGGTGGAAGATGATGAACTGTCACTAGTGACAGAGATTTTCTTAAAGAATATTAAAGAAGATCATTATCATCTAACATATCATTTGTATAATGAGATGGGAGAGGCGATGTTTTCTTTTAGTAGTAATAATAACATTTCATTAACAGAAGGGAAAAATATTTTAAAATGTAATTTCCCAAAATCATTTTTTCAATCTGGTCAATATTTTTTATCTTTCTTTTTAGTGAAAAACAGAAAAGAAGCTGTGTTTGTAGAAAAAGATATTATCACGTTTACTGTGATAGATAGAAAAAGAGAAGTAGGGGTATATATGGGAAAAGAACCTGGATATATTAGACCACAATTTAAATGGGAATCCATAGTGTAGTATGATAAATGTAACACAAACTTTTTTACCTCCACAAGAGGAATATCAAAAAATTCTTTCTGAGTCTTGGAACAAAAAATGGATGACCAATAGGGGTGTGTTGGTTAAACGATTAGAGCAGAAGCTATCTTCTAAGCTTACTATTAATAATGTAATACTAACTGCAAATGGAACATTGCCTTTACAATTAGCGTTACGATCTTTAGAGGCTAAAGGAAAAGAAATTATTACAACGCCATTTAGTTATGTTGCTACTTCAAGTGCAATTGTTTGGGAGGGGTACAAACCCGTGTATGCAGATATTGACCCAGAGTACTTAACGATAGATGAAACTAAAATTGAAGCACTGATTAATAAAAATACAGTTGCTATTTTGGCAACTCATGTTTTTGGAAACCCTTGTAATATTGATGCTATTGAAAAAATTGCAAAAAAACATGATCTGAAAATTATTTATGATGGGGCGCATTCATTTGGAGTGAATTATAGGGGGAAGGCCTTATTGAGTTATGGTGATATGAGTACTTGTAGTTTTCATGCAACAAAAATTTTCCATACGGGTGAAGGAGGTTGTCTAGTATCGAAGAATGATGTGGTTCACAAAAAATTACTTCAGTCACATAATTTTGGACATGTTACTTCTAATACTTTTGAGCATGTAGGTATCAATGCTAAAATGTCTGAGCTTAGTGGAGCAATGGGGTTGGCGGTTTTTCCTTATTTTGATACGATAATTTTAGAGAGGAAAAAAGTAGTAGATTTGTACAATAACTTATTGGATTTTTCTAGACTAAAAAAAATTAATTTAAGAGAAGATACTGAGTGGAATTATGCATACTATCCTGTTATTTTTAACTCTGAAGAGGTTTTGTTAAAAGTAGTTGAAGAGTTAAATAAAAATGAAATATTTCCTAGAAGGTATTTTTCTCCATCTTTAAATATGTTGCCTTATGTTGATTATATAGCTTGTGAGGAAAGTGAGAGTGTTTCAAAAAGAGTTTTGTGTTTGCCTCTTTTTGTAGAATTATCATTTGAATCTATAAAACAAATTTCATTTATTGTTAATTCAATAGTTTCATAATTATGAGTAAAAATGTTGTTTTAATATTTTCTGGTTATAATAACAGAGCAGTTGTTGCTTTCTGTAGGTTTGCAATTGAAAAAAAGATACCATTTTATATCGTTTCAAAAGGAATAGATGACCTAATCTACAAAACGGATTATATAAAGAATATTCTTTTTGAAAGAAAAAAACCTGCTTTAACGATTGAGGATGTTTTATATTATTCAAGTTTAATTAGAGATAAAGGGACTTTAGATAAAATTATTATTTTACCCTCAACAGAATATTTAAATAGATTCTTATTAGATAATAATAAAGTATTAATTGAAAATAATATTGAGTTTGGTCTATGTAAAAAGGATGTGTATGAATTACTTTCTAATAAACATTCTTTTGGAGAACTTTGCCAGGGAAATTCGATAAATATTCCATTACAAATTTCAAGAAATTGTGTGGAATATCCTTTAGTGGTAAAACCTAAAACTTATTTTAATCAACAAAAAGAGATTTTCTCTCCAGAAGTTGTTCATAATGAAGAAGAATTAAATAATTATTTTAAAGATAAAGATGAACAAGATTTTTATTTACAAGAATATATAAAAGGTAAAAGTATTTATTTATTATATTATATTTTTTCTAATGGAAACTATTCGGCTTACTCCCAAGAGAATTATATACAGCAGTATAATGGAGGTTCAATGATCTTGGCAGAATCAAGTGAATATCATCTTGATAAAATTACTACTAAAT
Organism: Flavicella sp.; assembly: GCF_029238425.1. Lineage (GTDB taxonomy): Bacteria > Bacteroidota > Bacteroidia > Flavobacteriales > Flavobacteriaceae > Flavicella. The sequence continues at coordinate 101,755 of NZ_JAQWGB010000106.1, read as the reverse complement.
TTATAAACCTTTTTAAAAAAGTTGGATACAAAGGATTAATAATGATTGAAGTAAAATTATATAAAGAAAAATTTTATATGATTGAGGCAAACCCTAGGTTGTGGGGACCTTCTCAATTGATTCTAGATGCCCAAATGGATTTATTTGATTGTTTTGCATATGATAATAATTTAATAAATGAATTAACGGAAAAAAAATACCTGCCAAATACTTGGTATTATTGGTCTGGGGGTTGTATAGAAAACTCCAAAGAAGAGCTGCCTGTAACTTTTTATAATTTCGATGAAAACAAGCTAGAAATTAAAAAAAGTGAAATTAAAAACAATGAAGTGTATAAAAGAAACGATACACTAAAGATTTATGAATTTGAAAACAAATTATGATTGATTCAAAAAAATTAAAAGAACTATATTCTAAAACGAGTAAGCATTCTAATTATCAACTAATTCCAAATTCCTTAAAACCAATTTTATCTAATAAAGATATTGTTGTAAAAACAAGGCAAGAGCTAGAACGAATGAATTACTTAAAGGAACATTTAAATTTTGAGGGGAAAAAAATATTAGATGTTGGAGGGAATACAGGTTATTTTTCTTTCGAAAGTTTAGATGCTGGAGCTTCAGAAGTTGTTTATATTGAGGGGACCAAGGCGCATGCTGAATTTGTTAAAGAAGCTTCGATACAAATAAATAAAAAAATAAAAGTTTATAATAAATATCTAAATTTTAAAGAACAGATAGGTGAGGAACCTTTTGATATAGTATTGCTTTTTAATGTAATTCATCATTTAGGTGATGATTACGGAGATAAAAATATTTCAATAATTAAGGCAAAGGAAGAAATGGCTAATTGTATAAATTATTTTTATGATAAAACAGATATATTAGTTCTTCAAATGGGGTTTTGTTGGCAGGGTGATATTACAAAATTGTTATTCGAAAATGGGACAAAATCTGAAATGATAGATTTTGTAAAGCAAGCAGTGAATAATAAATGGGAAATTTCAGAAATTGGTATTGCAGAAGAAATAGGTGAGAAAACAATTTATAAGGTACTAAATGATAGTAATGTTAAGCGCTTTGATGAATTAGGTGAGTTTAGAAATAGACCAATATTTATTTTAAAAAAGAAATAATATGTGGAAAAAAAAAGGGATGATTTACTTGCCGGATGGTAAAAACGAATTTGATTTATCTCACTGCCATAAACCAACGCCATTAATTATTAGTGATACCCTAGTAAGAGTTTATTTTGGAGTAAGAGATGAAAACCCAATAACTAGAACAACATTTGTTGATATTGATATTTCAAATTTAGAATCAATAAAAATAAATTCCATTCATGATAAACCTATTTTGGATATTGGTAAAATTGGTGCCTTTGACGATTCAGGAGCAAATGTTTCCTCTGTTTTAAGGGTGAATAATGAGGTTTATATGTATTATATTGGCTGGAATCCAAGCACAACTGTTCATACTAGAAATTCAATAGGTTTAGCTGTAAGTAAAGATAATGGGCTTAGTTTCAGTAGGATGTACGATGGGTCAATATTAGATAGAAATAAAAATGAACCATATTATACTGGAGCAGTTGATGTGATTTTTGACGAAGGTATTTATAAGATGTGGTATACTTCGGGAAGTGAGTGGAAAATAATTAATAATAAACCTGAGATTTCTTATCATATAAAATATGCAGAGTCTGTTAATGGAATAGACTGGGTAAGAGATAATATAGATTGTATATTGCCGAGTCATGAGTTTGAAGCAACCGCACGCCCTTGTGTTATTAAGGAAGGAGGCATATATAAAATGTGGTATAGTAAAAGAAATATTGATGGGTTTAGGGATAATATGAATAAAGGATACAGAGGGGGATATGCTGAATCTAAAGACGGTAAAAACTGGATTAGACTAGATCATTTATTTGGTGTGGATTTATCTGATAAAGGGTGGGACTCGGATTCTATAGCATACCCTTATGTCTTTAAGGTAAAAGATAAAAAAATTATGTTGTATAATGGAAATGGGTTTGGGAAAACAGGTTTTGGATATGCTATTTATGAATAATTTAAAACGTGTAAAATGATAACTGTCAGTATTAGTTGTTTAGCTTATAATCATGAAAAATTCATCAAAGAATGTTTAGACGGTTTTTTGATGCAGCAAACTAATTTTAATTATGAAGTGATAATTCATGATGATGCATCAACAGATAATACGACTAAAATTATTAAGGAATACGAGAAAAGATACCCTGATATTATAAAACCAATTTATCAAACCGAAAATCAATATTCGAAAGGCATTAAACCAACATGGAAGTATAATGCACCTAGATGGAACGGTAAGTATGTAGCAATATGTGAGGGAGATGATTATTGGACTGATCCATTGAAATTACAAAAACAAGTAGATTTTTTAGAAAATAGCCCTGATTTTATCATGTGTTATACAGATAGAATTGTTATTGATGAGCTAGGTAAAAAGCAAGACAATTCTGAATTGGGAGAATTAAAAAAAAACGAATTTTCTCATCACGAGATGCCCCTATTCTGCCCAACACTTACTAGAGTTTTTAGAAATACCCCTATGCCTAGTACAGTATATGGTGCACCTGGAGGAGATGCTTTTATGACAATTTATTTATCATCATTGGGGAAAATTAAATATTTAAATTTTGTTTCATCAGCCTATAGGGTAACAGATAAAGGAATTTATTCTGGGCTAAAGAAAGTAGCGAAACAGCAATTTGAACTAAAAACATCAATAGGATGTTTGGTTGTTTCTGATAGAATCTTAAGACAAAAAACGATAAATTTAATATTATTTGATTTATTAAAATTAAAATTAAAATCTGAGGAAGGTTATAAAGCGTTATGTGAAGAAAAAAAGGAAGATCTATTAAATTTTATAGATGAAACTTTTAAGTATTTTCAATGGATTAGGATCAAATTATTTTTAAGATTAATAGATTCAAATTTTATTTATAAAAAATATTTCTTTTATAAAATTTTAAGATCAAATACGAACAAATGGTTGAATTAGTGAAATGACTCAAAATAAACACAATATAAAAGTATCAATAATAATACCTGTTTTTAATAGCGGTGATTTAGTGTTCAGAACATTAGACTCTGTTTTAGAACAGACCTATGATAATTGGGAGTGCTTACTAATTGATGATGGATCGACAGATAATACCAAAGTGATTGTTAAAAATTATTGTGCGCATGATACTCGTTTTAAAATTTTGGATAGAAAATCTAATAATAAAGGGCCGTCTGCGGCTAGAAATACGGGTATTGTAGAAGCTAACGGTGATTATATTGTTTTTTTAGATTCAGATGATTTTTTATCTGAGAGTTGTTTAGAAAAGAGGATTGATTATATTCGAAAATATCCTAGTTTCGATGTTTGGGTTTTTAAGATGAGAATAATAAATGAATCTGGAAAGTTAAAAGATATTTGTAATGTATATCCAGAAGATATTAATAATCAAAACCAGTACATTAAACTATTTATTAGTTTTGTTTTTCCTTTTACCGTTACTTGTCCCATTTGGAAAACAAGTGTTCTTAGAGAACTAAATGGCTTTAATGAATTATTATTACGTTTTGAGGATCCTGAATTACATATTAGAGCATTAATATCGTGTTATAAATTTAAAATTAATGTTAATGACAAAGAAGATTGCTTTTATTATAAAGACAAAAAATATAAATCAAAATTTAATGAACAAAAAATGATCCAAACTATTTATATAAATTATTATAAATTTATATCGATTTGTTTGAATGATTCTTTAAGAAATTTCGAGAAGAATGAACAAATAGTAATATTAAGAAAATCATTGTATCATTTTTTAAGAGGTTATTTTTCAAAATTAAAAAATAATAATTTACATTTTTCCAAGATCTTAATAAAATTAGCATTGCATCAAATATTAAATTATAAAATATTTTTTAGTTTGATGTTCTTTAATTTCTTAGTGTATTTTGGTTATTCTCAGAGTAATGTTGGATTCTTCTGGTTAAAAAAGAAAATTTTTAATCTGTTTGTAGAGAAATAAAAACGGCTATTCCTCATTATTTAGATTATGATATAACTCCAGACAATGAATTTAGTAAATAAAAGTATAGTTTTAATAATAAAAACTCCAGTTTTAGGAGGAGCTGAACGTCAAGCTTTAGGTTTTGCTGATTATGCACAAAATACATTAAATTGTAAAGTGACAATAATCTCCACACACTCAAAAATATGTTCAAACGAATTTGAAGAATATGCGCAAGAGTTAAAATTGGATAATATTCATTATCGAGATGACTATTTTTTAAAATTTTCAAAATTATTTAGCTTTCAGAATTTTAAAAATGTTATCAAAACATTTTTGTATATATTTAGTATGATTTGGTTTGTAGGGAAGTTTAAACCATTTATGATAATTCCATTTCTAAATCCTCCTAGTAAATTAGCAGTTTTAATATATAAATTTACAGGTGCAAAATATACGTTTTGGCATCAATTAGGTCTAGATTTTTTTAGAGAAGATTTCTTAGAAAAAATTGCAATTAATAAAACACCCTTATTCATTGCAAATGCTAATAATGGAATTGATGAAATTCTAAAAACTTATGAAGTACCAAGAGACAAATTATACTGCCTTCCTCAGTATGCCTCATTGAAATTTGAAGATCAGGATTCCAGTAAAATTAGAGAACAATTAAAAGTTGATTCTGATGCTATAGTTATTGGTATGATTTCTCATTTCAGAAAAGAAAAATTATTTGATTTGTTGTTTGATGCTTTTCAAGAATTAAAAGTTGATAGGAAAATACATTTAATTTTATCGGGAGATGCTAAAAACTCAAATGATACAAATGAAAAATATAAGCAATTATTAAAAAAGGAAAATAAATCTTCCAATAAAATTACGGTTTTAACAAACAAATCTGTTTCTGAAATTTTGAATGTACTGGATATTGGCGTATTGGTTTCTACAATTGAAGGAACACCAAATGTTGTGATGGAATATATGTTGTATGGGTTACCTGTAATAGCAACAAATCATATTGGATGTAAAGAGTTACTAAACTCAGATGAATTAGTGATAAATAATAATATTGAAGAACTTGTGTTAAAATTAAATTTTTTAATAGATAACCCTGGTGAGGCAAAAAGAATAGGTTTAAATAATCAGAAAGAGATTCAAAAATACTCTAAAGAAAATTATTTTAAAAAATTGACATCAATAATTTCACAAAATCAGTTGTCATGAAAATAGTATGTGAAGTAGAATTGGTGGATAGTCCTCATTTATATCAATTGTATTCAGGTTTTATAAAACTTGAGTCATTAGGAATTGTCTCTCTTAAGTTTATAAAAAATAAAACGATAAATAAGACATTAAAACCTGTTATTAAGGTAAAAGTCAATAAAACGATAAACATTATTTACGACTTATTGGATGGTTTTAACTGGATTCCTGGTACTAGGGAAGAGAATTTAAAACATTTTCAAACGTCATGTATTGATGTTGATTATTATTTTAAACGAAGTTATAACGAAGAGTTGTTACGATACAATCTTAATAACTGCAAAATAATGCCTCTAGGACTTTTTTATAGAGTAGAGAAGCTAGATGTTTTTAAAAATAAACTTAAAGTAAAAGCAAGACGTGTTTTAGAAGTTTTACAAATGTATGAACAAAAAGAATTAAGATATGAAGCACTGCCAGTTTTTGAAAATTTAGACTCAATGTTATTTACAAGACTTTGGGATCCAAATGATGTTAATTCTAAAACTTTGAAAGAAGAAAGGGAATTAATCAATTTCAACAGAATAGAGTCTATTGAAGCTTGTCGAGAAAAATTTGGAAAATATTTTTCCGGTGGAATATCTGATACTCCTTTTGCACGCAAAACGGCCAAACATCTTGTCTTAAACCAAAATTTGACCAATAGAAGAAGTTATTTGATGAAGTTGAAAGAAACTCCAATTAACATAGTGAATCTAGGCTTGTTCGGTTCAACAGGAGGACGGTTTGCTGAATCAGTTGCTGCAAGTAGAGCAATTATTACAGAGTTTATGCGGTATGAAGTACCGGGTAAGTTTCAAGAAGAAAATAATTATTTGGAATTTTCAGGAAAAGATACTTTATTAGAGAAAGTAGATTTGTTATTAAGTTCTCCTGAAAAAGTTCGAAGTATGATGTTTGAAAACTATAAGTATTATAATACTTATTTAAAACCAGAAAATTTGGTGTTAAATTCATTGTTAAGAATATTTCATGATTAATTATGAAGATGTTTTTGTTTACATTTATTGCATCAATATAGCTAGATAAGTGAAATAATAGAAGTTTTAATACTATGATATGGCTTTCTATTTTGCAAGCTTTAAAGTTTATTTGATATAAACTAGAGGATTGTATTATACCATTAAAAAATAACACAAATGAAAAGTAACGTAAGAGTAGGTTTTTTGTCTATTTTAGATCCTTTTGATAAAAGAGCTTGGTCAGGTACACACTATAGAATGAAAAATTCTTTAGAGTCGGAATTTGAGCATGTAAAAATTATTGCACCAATAGCTAGTAAAAAATATATCAATACTATAGTAAGGGGGATTGATAAAATTCATAGAATATTGTTTAATAAAAAATTTAACAAGCATCAAAATATGATAATTAGTTTGCATAATGCAAAGCAACTACGAAATAAACTAAAAGATGTGGATGTTCTATTTGTTCCTTCAAGTTCAACTTTGTTACCGTTTTTAAATACAACTATTCCAATTTGTACTTTTGAGGATGCTACTTTTGACTTATTACTTGATTACTATCCAAATTATAGTTCTTTTTCCAAGCTAGCTATAACAGAATCAAAATACGTTTTTAAAAGATCTGTAAAAAAGGCCACATTTTCGATTTATTCATCAAATTGGGCAGCAAATAGTGCAAAGCAGATATATGGCTTAAGTAATAAGCAAGTTTTTGAGGTAGGTTTTGGCCCAAATATTGACGTAATCCCTGAACGAAAAGATGTTCTAAATAAAGATTTTACTAAAACCATAAATATTTTATTTTTAGCCAAGGATTGGTCTCGAAAAGGAGGAGAAATAGTTATTGAAACTTTTCACACGTTATTAAAACAAGGTATGGACGTATCTCTTACAATTTGTGGTTGCATTCCTCCTAAGAACTATCCCGAAGTGTCTGTTATTCCGTTTTTAAATAAAAACTTGAATGAAGATTTGAAAAAGTTTAATGAAATAATAGCTCAGACCCATTTACTATTTGTTCCAACTAGGGCTGATTGTACCCCTATAGTTTTTTGCGAAGCGGCTGCATATGGAATTCCGGTTTTAACAACGGACACTGGAGGTGTTTCAAGTATTATTGAGGACGGAGCGAATGGCTATTCTATGCCTTATGATTCGGAAATAGAAAACTATGTGTCTAGAATTAAATTTCTAATGAATGATGTGAGTCTTTTTAAAAGAATGTCCGAAAGTTCTCGAAGTAAATTTGAAAAAGAGTTAAATTGGCAATGTTGGGGAAAGAAGATGAAGGAAATATTGATTAAAGCAAGTAAAAAATATTCTTAGAATGAAGATACTTTTTGTTTGTATGCAGTATATCCATTCAGCTAGATGGATCAACCAATTGAAAGATTCCGGTCATGAAATTTATGTGTTTGATTGTTTAGATAAGCCAATCCATGAAGATTTGTTATGGACAAATTTTATTACAGGTTGGTCAAAACGAAAGCTGCCGTACCTTAAAGGAGAGTACTTTTTGGAAAAAAAACTTCCCTATATTTTTCGTAATATTGAGCCGTTTTTAAAAATAACCGCGTCTGAAAAATTAATTCAAGTAATAGAAGAGATTCAACCTGATTTGGTACATAGTTTAGAAATGCAATCTGAAACGTATCCCTTACTTAAAGCAAGAAAAAAAATAGATTTTAAATGGGCGTATTTTTCTTGGGGAAGTGACTTGTATTTATATCAAAATAATTTATTTCATAGAAAGCGGATTAAAAATATTTTAAAGAATTTAAATTATTTATTTGTAGACAATTCAAGAGATATTGAACTAGCTAAAAAACTGAGCTTTAAAACCACTGTAGCTGGAATTTTTCCTGGTGGAGGGGGGTATGAAATGAAAAGTATGAATCAGTATAAACTTCCACTATCTGAAAAGAAACTTATTTTGATAAAAGGATATCATCATTGGGCTGGTAGGGCATTAGTGGTATTAGACGCTTTTGAAAAAAACATCGATCTAATTCGAGAATTCAATATTTATTTATACTCTGCGCATGATAAGGTTGTTGAAAGAATAAGTTATTTAAACTCAAAGTATAAATTAAATATTGAGTATTCATCTCGATATAAAGAGATCTCTCATGAACAACTTTTAGAAAAATTTGGACAAGCAAAGGTTGCCATAGGTAATAGTATTTCAGATGGTGTTCCAAATACACTTTTAGAAGCCATACTTTTGGGAGCTTTTCCAATACAATCAAATCCTGGAGGAGCATCTGAAGATTATATAACACATGGTGAGAATGGATTTTTAATAGAGAATCCAGAAGATCCAAAAGAGATAGCTTCTCATATAATGAATGCATTAAATAATGAGGATTTACTTTCGCATGCGTATTCATTAAATCATGAGATAGCAAAGGATTTGGATTATCAAATTATTAAGGATAAGGTAGTTGCATTATATAAAAAAATAGAAAAGGAGTTATGAAAAATATTCTTTTTATTGTTAATAACGGGAAAATCTCTCCAAATGTAAATGGGGGGGCTGCTGTGTATTATAGTCATCTCGAATTATTATACAAATCAGGCTTCAATATTACTGTTCTATCTGTGCAATGGGGAGAAACAGATACTTTTAATGATGTTGATTTTTTTGAAATAAAGGATATGGTAAAGAAGATTGTTTCCTATAAGATATTTCAAAAAACACCCACAAATGGAACTGATAGGTTGTTCAATGCTTTTTTTAGACCTCATATTTTTGAGTACTATTTCTTGAACAAGAAAAACCAGAAATACTTAAAAATAATTACGAAAGAACACTCTATTGATCTTGTTTGGGCAGAATGGAGGTGGGCAGGTTTATGGGCAGGTTTTTCAAACTTATCGATACCCGTCATTTATGCGCATCACGATTGGGAATTTAAATTAGCAAAGCTTCGAAAAAAAGGAAATTTATTACAAAAATTTCATACGTTTCAAAAGAAAAGAGTTGAATACAAGTTGGTTAAATCTGTTTCTGCTTGTATTTCTGGATCTAATACAGAAGCTTTGGAAATTGAGAAAGTGAGTAATAAAAAAGCTTTGTATATTCCAACAACATATAAAGATATGATAGTTCAATTACAGGTAAATGACAAACCAAATATTATACATTTAGGAGGAATGGGAACCACTGCCAACCGATTGGGGCTAGAGCGGTTTTTGGATGTTTGTTGGGATTCAATCAAAAAAGAAAATCCAACTATAAAATTAATAATAATTGGAGGCTTAAGTGAAGCCCCTGCTTCCTTATTAAAAAAATTAAAAGATACGAATATAGAATGTTTGGGGTTTGTTAAAGAACTATCCGATGTATTGCATCCGCAAGATATACATATTATTCCTTGGGAATTTAATACCGGCACCAGAACTAGGTTGCCGTTGATCTTTAATTATGAACAAGTGTTAGTTGGGACAAAAGCATCGGTAGAAGCTTTTCCTGAAGTATGGGATAAAGAAAATTCGTTGCTTTGTGATACATTGGAAGAAATGACTTCAAAAATTAACCTAATTTTATCCGATAAGTCAGCTCGACAAAGAATTTCAAAAAAAGGGAAAGAAACTTTTTTAAAGAGTTTTACTGTTGAAAATAGAGTTCAAGAATTGAAAAAATATTTAGAAAATTTAGAATAATGGTATTTACAATTGCAGAAATAGGTCAGGCGCACGAAGGTAGTTTAGGAATTTTACATTCATATATTGATGCCGTTTCAAAAACAGGTGTTGATGCTATTAAATTTCAAACCCATATTGCAGATGCAGAAAGTAGTATTCATGAGTCATTCCGTGTTAATTTTTCTTATGAAGATGATACAAGGTTCGCTTATTGGAAACGGATGGAGTTTACTTTAGAGCAATGGGCTGGGATAAAAAAACACTGCGATGATGTAGGCTTAGAATTTATGAGCTCTCCCTTTAGTAACGCTGCGGTAGAGTTGTTGGAAGAAGTAGGAGTAAAGCGATATAAAATAGGGTCAGGAGAAGTGAATAATTTTCTTCTTTTGGAAAAAATAGCAAAAACAGGAAAACCCGTGATTATTTCTTCAGGAATGAGTTCTTTAGACGAATTGGATGCAACGGTTGCATTTTTAAAAGAAAGAGACGTTGACTATTCTATATTGCAATGCACAACTTCTTATCCAACCAAACCTGAACAATTTGGTTTGAATGTTATTCAAGAATTAAAAGAACGATATAATGTTACAGTTGGTTTTTCTGATCATTCAGCCTCTACTGAAGCCTGTATTGCAGCTACAGCCCTAGGTGCTGAAATTTTGGAGTTTCATGTAGTGTTTGATAAAGAAATGTTTGGTCCAGATGCAAAGTCGTCCTTAACCATCCCAGAAACAAAACATTTAGTCAAAGCCGTTGCTAATATTTCTCAAGCTGTTAAAAACCCAATAAATAAAGAAAAAAATTATGCTTTTTTCGAATTAAAAAGTATTTTTGAGAAATCATTGGCTGTAAATAAAACTTTACCCCTAAACCACATTCTTACATTTGATGATTTGGAAGCCAAAAAACCTAAGGGTTTTGGAATTCTTGCTTCTGATTATGAAAAAGTTTTAGGGAAAAAATTGAGTAGGCCTTTAAATAAATGGGATTTTTTAAATGAACCCGATTTGATATGAGCAAGAGAAAAATATGTATTGTTATAACAGCACGCCCATCCTATAGTAGAATAAAAACGGCCTTAAAAGCTATTGATAAACATCCAAAACTAGAATTACAATTGGTTGTGGCAGGATCAGCTTTATTAGGACGCTATGGGAATGCTGTGGATACTATTGAAAATGATGGTTTTACCATAGATGAAAAGGTGTTTATGGTACTTGAGGGGGAAAACCCTACATCAATGGCAAAGACAACAGGATTGGGGGTGATGGAACTTTCAACGGTGTTTTATAATTTACAACCAGATGCTGTAATTACAATTGCAGATCGCTTTGAAACTATTGCAACCTCAATTGCAGCTTCTTATCAAAATATTCCTTTAATTCATATCCAAGGTGGTGAAGTAACTGGGAATATTGATGAAAAAGTTCGACATGCAAATACTAAATTAGCTGACATTCATTTAGTAGCTTCAGAAGATGCAAAAGAGCGCGTATTGAAAATGGGAGAAGAGGAATATTTTGTCATCAATACAGGTTGTCCGTCAATAGATTTAGCAAACGAAATTAAAGAGAATCCTGATTTAAACTTTAATCCAATTGAAAAATATGGAGGCGTAGGTGAAAATTTAGATTGGCAGTCAGGGTATATTGTTGTTATGCAACACCCTGTAACCACAGAATATCAAAAAGCAAAGGAAGATGTTCTAAAAACTTTAGAAGCTGTAGATGAGTTGAATATTCCAACATTTTGGTTTTGGCCAAATGTTGATGCAGGTTCTGACGGAACTTCAAATGGTATTAGGTCTTTTAGAGAAAATAAAAAACCTAAAAACATTCATTTCTTCAAGAATATGGAACCACATGATTTTTTGAGACTATTGACTAATAGTCAATGCCTAATTGGTAATTCAAGTGTTGGAATTCGTGAATGTTCGTATTTAGGAGTTCCCGTTGTAAATATTGGTACAAGACAAAACAGACGCCAGCGTGGAAGTAATGTTTTAGATGTTACTTATGATAAAGCGGCTATTAAAAAAGGAATTGAAGATCAAATTATCAATAAAAAGATTGTTTCTGAAACAATCTATGGAGATGGTGAATCTGGTGAAAAGATTGCCAAAATTTTAGCAGAAATCCCATTAAAATTTCACAAAACTATTCAGTATTAATGAAGGTATTAGGTTTAATTCCAGCAAGAGGAGGATCCAAAGGTGTTCCTAAAAAGAATATCCGAAAGGTTGATGGTATTCCATTAATAGGATATTCCATTAATATTGCTAAGCAAAGCAAACTCATTACTGATGTGGTTGTTTCTACTGATTCTGATGAAATTATTGAGGTTGTAAAATCATTCAATTGTGAGTATTTAAAAAGAACTTCTGAAAATGCTCAAGATAATTCAAAAATTGATGATGCAATTCTTGAAGTTTTGAGAAAATTAGAGGCAACTTATGATTTAATTGTTTTATTACAACCGACATCTCCAATACGAGAAGTAGAAGATATTGATAATGTTATTCAAATGTTTGTTGAAGATGTTAATTTGGATTCTGTTGTTTCTTTAGTTGAATTAGAGGATATTCATCCAGCTAGAATGTATAATTTGAATGAAGATCATAGAATGATTGGATTACGCCCTGAACTAGAAAGAAAAAGAAGGCAAGATTTGAAACCTGTATATCTAAGAAATGGTGCTATTTATGCCACAAGAGTTTCTGCGTTTTTAAAGACGGGGAAGTTTATTTCAGATAATAAAAAAGGTTATGTAATGCCTGAGTCTAAATGGTCTAATGTAGACACGGAAAGAGATTTGTTAATTACTGAAACACTTATTAAAGAGTGGAAAAAAGGAAACTTATGATGCATACGTGTATTTCAGGGATAGCAAAACTTTCGGAGGATAATGAACAAAAATTACGCTCAGTTTCTACAATTAGTTATGAAAGAATTCAGACTATTGAAGAATTAAAAATAGCACTTCAAAATTGTGATGTATTTTGGTTCCGATTGAATCATAAAATCACTGAAGAGATTGTTAAGAACGCTCAGTGTAAATATATCCTTTGTGCTGCGACTGGTTTAGATCATATAGACGTTGAAGCCTGTAAAAAAGTAGGAATACATATATTGAGTCTTAAAGGAGAAAGTGAATTTTTAAAGGAAGTAAGAGCAACTGCTGAACATACAATCGGATTGATTTTAAGTTTGATTCGTAGATCTAAAAGAGCTTTTCAACATGTTGAAAATGGCGAATGGAACCGTTATGAATTTCAAGGTTTTGAACTGTATAAGAAAAAGGTTGGGGTTTTAGGAATGGGACGTTTGGGGAAAATTGTGGCTGAATATTATTTGGTTATGGGAATGGAAATTTTCTATTATGACATTACTCATGAAATAATCGACTCGAAATTCAAAAGAGCTAATTCTATGATAGAATTGTGTTCTAAAGTAGATATTCTCTCAATACATTTACCTTATCAAAAAGCAACGCATAATATTATAAATGGACATGTATTATCCCATTTAAAGAATACTGCATTTATTGTCAATACTGCTAGAGGAGGAGTTATTGATGAATTGGATTTAATAAACGCTTTAAAAAACAATGAAATTGCAGGATATGCAACTGATGTCCTTTTCGGCGAACCTGATATTTCTAAACATCCATTAGTAAGTTATGCACGTGAAAATGAAAATGTTATTATAACACCTCATATTGCGGGAAATACTTTTGAATCTATTGAAAAAACGGAAGCTTTCGTTTTAAATAAACTTATTGCAAAAGTTAAAAATTAAGTATGTGTGGAATCTCAGGAATTATAGGAAAAGAAGCACTTCCAAAGATATTAAAGAAAATGGCAGATGTGCAAACACATCGTGGGCCAGATCATACTGGGTATTGGAATGATACACTTTGTTTTTTCGGACATAATAGATTGTCTATAATCGACTTAACAGAAGATTCAAATCAACCCTTTCATGATGTTTCGGAAAGATATTGCATTGTTTTTAATGGAGAAATTTATAATTATCTAGAGCTTAAAAGAGAACTTTCATACAACTTTAAAACACATTCTGATACTGAAGTTTTATTAGCTTCCTATTTAAAATGGGGAAAGGAATGTTTGCATAAATTAAATGGAATGTTTGCTTTTGCTATATGGGACAAACATGAAGAAAAATTGTTTGCGGCAAGAGATCGTTTTGGTGTCAAGCCTTTTTATTATCATTTGTCTCAAGGTACACTTTATTTTGCTTCTGAAATTAAGGGATTGCATGCAGCAGGAATTTCTAAAGTTCCGAATGAAAAAACATGGGCTAATTTTTTATGTTTTGGTAGTTATGGTACTTTAGACACAACTTTTTGGAAAGATATTTCTCAATTACCAGCAAGTCACTGTTTAGAATATAAAAATTGTGAACTAGCAATCGAAAAATGGTATTTTTTTGAAAAAGAAGTTCAAAAACACAAAGAGAAACTTACGTATCAAGAGGTTAAAACTAGATATACAGACTTGTTAAAAGATAGTTTGAAATTGCGTTTCCGTTCTGATGTACATGTAGGCTTTAATATTAGTGGTGGGTTGGATAGTTCAGCATTGTTAGCTTTTGTAAATCATCAAGAAACAAAAGAGAAAATACAAGCCTATACTTTTTATACAAACGATTCTCGTTACGATGAGTTGCCATGGGTAGAAGAGATGATTTCTCTTACAGAGAATCCGTTATCTAAAGTCGCTTTGAATGCTAAAGAAGTGCCTCAATTGACAAGAGATATTTCATTTTTTCAAGATGAACCTTTTGGAGGTGTACCTACATTGGCTTATGCAAAAATATTTAAAGAAGCGCGTGAAAATAATGTATTGGTATTGTTAGATGGGCAAGGTATGGATGAGCAATGGGCAGGCTACGATTATTATTTGTCAAATGCCAATCAGAATATCATTCAAGCCACAACAGAATCACCCTTTAAATTAAATGTTTTTTCAGATAAATTAAGAGGTTTAGCTGAAAAACCTGAATATCCAAAACCTTTTGATGATGATTTGTTGAACAAACAATACCGTGACTTATTTTATACTAAAATTCCACGTGCATTGCGTTTTAACGACCGAGTATCGATGGCTTCAAGTACAGAATTAAGAGAGCCCTTTTTAGATTATCGACTGGTTGAATTTGCTTTTGCTCAGCCTTTAGAATATAAAATAAAAGACAAGATTCAAAAATATGTATTGAGAGATATTGTCTCAGAGTTTTTAAGTGACAACATTTCTTATGCACCGAAAAGACCATTACAAACTCCGCAAAGAGAGTGGTTAGGAGAAGATTTAACAGGTTTTGTGTCTTCAGAAATTCAAAAAATAGAAACTTCTGAATATGCTTCTTGGTTTGATCTTGAGGAGTTGAAATTAGAGTGGGAGAAATACATAAAAGGAAATAAAGAATCAAGCTTTCATATTTGGCAATGGATAAGTGTCAGTATGTTGTTAAATGACAAAACTAGTAGCATATGAAAAAAATGGTCATCATACTCCCGAGAGGAGAGTCTATAAAGAACTTTGTCTATTCTGGAATTACAGATAAATTAAGAGAAGAATATAAAATTATATTTTATTCAATTATTCCAAATATTGAAATTAAAGAATATTTAATTTCAAAGTGTGATGAATTTTATGAATTGCCAGAAGAGTCATCGAGTAATAAATATGCTGATGAACTTAAGAAAATAGTGCAACTGGCTCATTTATACAGGTTGAATTGTGTTACAGGAAATTTAAAGATATTAAAAGATGATATTTCTAGTAAAAAAAGTATAAAGAATAGAGCTGTTAGGATTTTTAGGAGACTGATAGCAAAACTATATACTTCTGATGGAAAAATCTTGCGTCTTACCAATCGCTATATAAAAGCCAATTTTAGTAATGCCGAAGTTTTAGGTTTTGAAAAAGAACTAAAGCTAATACAACCAGATATTGTTTTTAATACGTCACATATTCATAATCTTTTGTCGTTAGATTTGATGTATGCTGCAAAAAAATTAAATTTAAAAACGGCTACTTTTTTGTTCTCTTGGGATAATTTAACTTCACAAGGAAGGATTCTGCCTGATTATGATTTCTATTTTACTTGGAATAAAAAGATAAAAGACGATTTATTAAATTACTATCCTAACTTATCTTCAAAAAATATATTTGTTACAGGTACACCGCAATTCGACTTTCATTTTAATGAAGATTATATTATGTCGAAAGATGAATTGTATAAATATTTAAAACTAGAGCCTCAAAAGAAAATTGTTTTGTATTCAACGGGAATGTCATATTACACCCCAAAAGAATATGTAATCGTAAAAGATATTCAAGAAAGGCTTAAAAAAATTGATGAAAATTTAGTGTTGGTTGTACGTATTTATGCAAAAGACGACAATACGGAATACTATAAATTGAGAGAAGAAACCAAAGATATAGTTATTCCTGATCATTTTTGGGAGTTGAATCATTTAACACCAACAATCAAAGATATAACCTTATTTAATAGTCTATTAAATCATTGTTTGGTAGGAATCAACGTCGCTTCTACTGTAAGTTTAGATCTAGCCGTATTAGATAAGCCAGTAATTAACGTGGCCTATAATCCTCCAGGAGAGAATGTATACCCTAATGATTATTTAAAGATTTATGAATTTGATCATTACAAACCTATAATTGAAAGCGGAGCGATTTCATTAGCAAAAACACCAGAGGAATTAGAAGTTTTTATCAAAAAAAATGCTCTAAATCCAAACTTTCTAAGGTCGGAACGAAAAGCTTTGGTGAGCTCTTTTTTTGGACCTATTTTAAAAGAGGACAAACTCTTATTATTTACGGATTTGTTTGAAAAAATTATTAAAACAAACTAATGTTATTCAATTCATTCGAATTTTTATTGTTTTTACCAACTGTATTTATTCTATATTGGTTTGTATTTAAGCAAAGAAAATCTCAAAACATCTTGCTGCTTGTAGCTAGCTATGTATTTTATGGTTGGTGGGATTGGCGCTTTTTATCATTAATCCTTTTCAGTACTGTTGTGGATTTTACACTAGGTCTTGCACTCAGTAAATCAAATGATTTGTCAAAAAGAAAATATTTTCTTTGGATAAGTTTATGCGTGAATTTAGGTTTGTTAGGTTTTTTTAAATATTATAATTTCTTCGTTGATAGTTGGGTAGAGTCGTGGGGAAATTTTGGAATTCAAATGCATCGATCTGCATTGAATATTATTTTACCAGTAGGTATTTCCTTTTATACTTTTCAAACTTTGAGTTATACAATTGATGTTTATAGAAATAAATTAGACCCTTCAAAAGATTTCATAGCATTTGCAACCTATGTGTCATTTTTTCCTCAATTGGTTGCAGGACCTATTGAAAGAGCTACTAATTTATTACCACAGTTTTATAAAAAAAGAGAATTCAATTACGAACGAGCCGTTTCAGGGATGAAATTGATTTTATGGGGATTGATAAAAAAAGTTGTTGTAGCTGATACTTGCGCTAGATTAGTCAATTTAATTTTTGAAAATTATCAAAATGAATCAGGACTTGCATTAGTTATGGGAGCTGTGTTTTTTGCATTTCAAATTTATGGAGATTTCTCAGGTTATTCAGATATTGCTATTGGAACATCTCGTTTGTTTGGGTTTGATTTGATGAGAAATTTTAACTATCCTTATTTTTCTAGAGATATCGCTGAGTTTTGGAGAAGATGGCACATTTCGTTAAGTACATGGTTTAGAGATTATTTATACATTCCTATTGGTGGTTCAAAAGGGAAACAGCTGGTAAAAATTAGAAATGTATTCATCATATTTTTGGTGAGTGGGTTTTGGCATGGTGCCAATTGGACTTTTGTTTTTTGGGGTGGGTTAAATGCTTTATTTTTTTTACCATTACTTCTTAGAAATAAAAACAGAAAAAACACAAATCAAGTTGCTGAAAAGAGGCTAACTCCGACATTTCAAGAATTATTACAAATATGTATCACTTTTTCAATAACTACCTTTTCTTGGATCTTTTTTAGGTCAGAAACTATTAATGATGCTTTTGTGTATATAGAGCGCATTTTTAATTTTTCAAATTTTATCCCAGATGTTATTAAACATAAAAAAGGCTTACCAATAATTCTTATCTTTATAATTATTGAGTGGTTTTCTAGAAAACAAGAATATGCTATAGTTTTGGATAAAAAGTTGAGATATGTTTTTTATCTAATTTTCGCATTTGTAGTTTTATACTATGCATCAATACAAAAAAATTCAACCTTTATTTATTTTCAGTTTTAATGAATTTATTTATAAAAAAAATTTTGGTTCTCGTAACGATACTGACAAGCACTTATTTGTTCTTAGGCTTTTTTGCTGATGGTTATACGGATCCCTTCTATTTGAGGTTTACTTCTCCAAAACAAAAATCCTTAATTATTGGAACTTCTAGAGCTGCACAAGGTATTCAGCCTAAATTGTTAAATGAAAATTTAATACATTCAAGATATAAACCTGTATTTAATTATTCATTTACGCTTCTGCATAGTCCTTATGGTGAAACATATTTTAATGCAATTAAGGCTAAGGTTAATGATAAAATAAATGATGGTTTATTTATTTTAGCCGTTGATCCATGGAGTATTTCCTCAAGAAATAATATTAATTATGAAATAGAAACTAAAAAAGAATTAGGAAGATTACAATTTTATAACATGAATCCTAATTATGATTATTTGATGAATGCTTACAGAAATTCGGTGTTTGGTTTGTTGAATAAAAAGGACACATCAATGTTATTGCATCAAGACGGTTGGTTAGAAGTTAATGTTTCCATGGAATCAGATGAATTATTAAGAAGGAAATTGTTTAAAAAAAAACAATATTTAGATAATGCGAAAATTTATGAGTTTTCGAAAAAAAGAATGTTTTGGTTACATAAAACTGTGGAATTCCTTCAAAAATATGGTACAGTAATTTTAGTTCGTATCCCTGTGGGGGATGAAATTTTAAAAATTGAAAATACTTTTTTTCCAAATTTTGATTTAGTAATAAATCAAAATTTTTTAAATATTTCTTATTTAAATTACAAAGAATTTGGGAATGAGTATTCGTATATAGACGGTAATCATTTGTATAAAAAATCTGGAGAAAAATTTACCTTAAAATTAGCAAAAGACATCAATAATATTATTGTATGTAATAGTCTCAACTAAAAATTTCATGAAACTCCCAAAAATTATATTAGTACTATTTGATTGTGATCTAGATGTTCAATGGAATTTTGGATATAAATTAAATATTCAATATTCAAGAAAAGCATTAAATGATAATTTTGATGCGATTGGTAACCTAGACACTGATTTTATTCTATTTTGGGATGGAACAATTGAACTTCCAACGGAGGATAATCTTATTCAAATTATGAAGTCTAAAGGGAATCTATGGCATATCGGCCCCAAGATTGGTACAAATGATTTTGTTAAGTTGTTAGACGATATCAAGCCAACAGATATGTTACATACTAAGGTTGATGATATGATTGATCATACCTCATGGAAAATGTCTTTTAGAGGTTGTCTCATGAGAAAAGACGTGTTTGAATTTATTCCGCTTGAAAATTATTCAGATTCTTTGGATATTATTGCTTTAGATTTTGGTTACAAGGCAATTAAATCCGGGATCCTTACAAGGTACTCAAGATTATTAGCTCAGAATCACTTAGAAAAAAGGGTATCAATTCAGAATAGCGATGAATTCTTTTTTATCAAGAAGAATTTTGACAAAAAAGCTTTGCTTTGGACGTATTTCATGAATCCTGGTAAAATAAGGCCTTTTCGATTTTTGAATCTTTTAAAAGCACCTAAAAAAATATTTGATTCTACTTATTCATATGACGACTTTAGCGATATTTCATTAGACGAACAACATACAGATGTTTCTATTGTTATTGCAACTTTAGAAAGATACCAGGTTTTAAAAGCGGAATTGGAAGAATTAAGTCGATTAAACTTGATGCCAAAAGAAATAATTATTGTTGATCAAACTCCAATAGAGAAAAGAAGTAAAAAGTTTTTAGAAGCATTTTCAGAATTACCCATTCAATATATTGAAAGTGATAAAATAGGACAATGTACAGCACGTAATATTGGTATAGCGAATGCAAAAGGAACTTATATATGGTTTTTAGATGATGACATGAAGGGAATACCTTCAAATTATTTAGAAAGTCATTTGAAAACGCTTCATAATTTTGAAGCAGATATATCTTGTGGAATTCCTGACGAAATCGGTACAAATTATATTGAAAGATCTAATCCAAAAATTGAAATTTCAGATGGATTTCCTACAAATGATGTACTGGTCAAAAGAACATTGCTTCAAAAAGTTGAGGGCTTTGATATTAAAATGAATCAAAAACAAAGTGAAGATCAAGAAATAGGTTTACGTTGTGTAAAAGAGGGAGCTTTGAGTGTTAAAAATAATCAGCTAAGAATTGTTCATTTGAGGGCCAGTAGAGGAGGATTAAGAAATCACAATGTGAGGAAAATTACTTTTGCATCTTCTAGAAGTAGTCTGATTCAAAGAAGATTTCTACATCATTCTGAAATTTATTCAAATTTGAAACATTTTGGTAAGAGAAAAACAACAAAGGCTTTGATGTTAAATATTAGAGGAACTTTTATTATCAAAGGAAATTTATTTAGAAAATTTTCTAAAATATTAATAGGATTTATTTTGCTTCCTCATACACTGTTTACCACGAAAAAAAATTATACTTTGGCAAAGAAAATGATGAAAGAACAATTGTAAATTATATCACTAAGTTTTTCAAAAAATATCAATGACCAAAAATATTACTTTTGTTACTACTGAATTTCCACCGGAACCCGGGGGGATAGGCAATCATGCTTATAATTTAGCGAATCAATTAGTTTCCAAAGGATACAAAATTGATTTAATTTGTGATTATAGGAAAGTGAACAGAATTTACGAAGATGAATTTGATGCTCAATTGAATTTTGAAGTTACTAGAATAAAAGTAACAAAGCCTAGATTCTTAATGTACTTCATAAGATTATGGAAAATCAATCATTCAATTATGAATAGTGATATTGTTATTGCATCCGGTAAGTTTTCACTTTGGATTGTGGCTCTTATTTCTATGATTCAAAACAAAAAGTGTTATGCTGTTATCCATGGATCAGAAGTGAATTTAAGATCTAAAATATTAAAAATTATAACAAATATATCATTAAAGCGTTATTCAAAAATTATTGCCGTATCCAATTTCACAAAGTCACTTATTTCTGATTTAAATTTGCCATATGTAACTGTTATTCCTAATGGTTTCGAATTATTTGAAGAAAACAATTTAACTAATGATGAAAATAATAAAAGTAAAGATTCTCTTAATTTTATAACAGTTGGAAGTATAACTGATAGAAAAGGTCAATTAAATTTTATTGAAGCGATACCAAAATTGTTAAGTTCTTATCCAAACTTACATTATCATATGATTGGGAATCCTATGGAAAAAGGAAAAATTTTGGAACGCATAATTGATTTGGGAATTGACAAAAATATAACGATCCATGGAGTTGTTTCAGATAGCCAAAAACAGAATATTCTAAAAATGAGCGATGTTTTTGTAATGCTTAGTAATAATACTGCAACAGGTGACGTTGAAGGTTTCGGGATTGCCATATTGGAAGCAAATAGTTTAGGAATTCCTGCAATTGGTTCTGAAAAATGTGGAATAGAAGATGCAATAGATAATAAGCATACAGGTATATTGGTTAATCCCAAAAACGTTAATGAAATACATGATGCGGTAATTGAAGTTATCGCTAACTTTAGTTTTTATAAAAAAAACTCAAAAACATGGTCTGAAAACTTTTCATGGGAATTGATAGGTGAACGCTATATTAAAATAATTGAAGCATGAAGTTAGCAATAATATCACATACACAACATTATCACAATACGGATAATGTTATCGTGGGATGGGGACCTACAATTAAAGAAATCAATCATCTTTTGGATATTGCTGATACGATTTATCATATTGCACCATTACATAGCGAAGAGGCTCCAAAAAGTTCAATGCCATATTGTTCAGATAGGATTATTCATATACCACTAAAACCTTCAGGTGGTAAGGGACTTCAAAAGTTAACTGTATTATTCACGGCTCCATATAATATATTTAAAGTGTTGTCCATACTTTCTAAAGTAGATATGGTGCAATTCAGAGCACCAACAGGTATGGGTATATACATGTTACCATTATTATGGTTGATTGCATCAAAAAAGCATTGGGTAAAATATGCAGGTAATTGGAAAGATGAAAATATGCCTTTAGGAAATAAAGTTCAAAAATTCTGGCTGCGTCATTGCTCAAGTCTTTCAACAAAAATTACAATCAATGGACATTGGGAAAATGAAAAAAGCAATGTGATTCCTTTTGAAAATCCATGCCTCGATTATGAAGATAGAACTTATGGGGAAGAAATAATTTTAAATAAAAATATTGATTCAAAATTAGATTTTTGTTTTGTAGGTGCTTTGAATGAGCATAAGGGGGTTTCTAAAGTTATTGATGCTTTTAAAAATATATCACAGGATAATCAGGATAAAGTTAACACCGTTCATTTTGTTGGAGATGGTGAAAATAAAGAAAGCTATATAGAGAAAGCTAAGGAGCTCAAATGTAATGTAGTTTTTCATGGTTTTCTGCCTAAGAATGAAATAATAAAAATTTATAAATCCTCACATTTTATTATTCTCCCTTCTAAAAGTGAAGGTTTTCCTAAGGTGATTGGAGAAGCTATGAATTTTGGTTGTATTCCAATTGTATCTGAAGTGTCTTGCATAAATCAATATATAAAGGATAAAGGAAACGGTTTTCTTATAAATCCGAATAGTTCCGAGAGATTGACTAAAATAATAAATAATGTACTATGCTTAAATGACTTAGAATATCAAAAAGCAATAGACAAAAACTTTAAAATGGCAGATCGTTTTACTTATGAGTATTATAACAATAGAATAAAAAACGAGATAATTGAATTTATTTAAAACACATAAATACAGCTCCTTAATTCTGATTCTTATCCATGTAATTATGGGGTTTGTAGGAAGAACTGGATCGATTATGAAAATATTTTATATTGGAATATTTTTATTTTCTATTTATGATATTATTATCAAGAAAAATAAAAAGGAGGAGGCTTTTTTATGGGCATGCTACTTTGTAGGTGCTGAAGTGTTTTTTAGGATGACCAAAAGTACAATTTCTTATGAATTTGGTAAATACTCGGTAATAGTTGTATTGGTTATAGGAATATTAGTAAAGAGTGGTAAACAGCGTTTTTCGCTCAGTTATTTTATTTATCTATTTTTACTCTTGCTTGGGATTGTATTTACTGATGTTCCGGATGGAGAATCTATAAGAAAAGCAATTGCTTTTAACTTAACAGGCCCAGTTGTTTTATTTATTAGTGCTTTTTACTTTTTCAAAAGAAAAATCACAAGGAATACATTGCTAGAAGGTATGGTATATATTATTTTGCCTATTTTTTCAATGATAAGTTATATGTATTTTAGGACACCTGATTTGAAAGAAATTGTTTTTAGAGGGAGTGCAAATTTTGAAACTTCTGGTGGTTTTGGTCCAAATCAAGTAGCAACAATTATAGGAGTTGGTGCCTTTATACTTATTCTTTTTCTTTTTTTTAATAAAAAAATTTCTGGCTTTTTATTTTTAGACGCTGTAGTTTTGGTTTATTTTATTTATCGGGGACTACTTACGTTTTCCCGGGGGGGAATTCTTACAGGAGCAATTGCTTTTTTCGTTTTTATTGGTTTTATGTTTTTTCACAATGTAAAAATAATTAAACTTATACTTAAGTATTTTATAGTTGGAACCGTTGCGTTAATTGGAGTTTGGTTATATACCTCTAACATAACTGGTGGTATGCTAGACAATAGATATACTGGTAAAAATTCTAAAGGTGAGCAAAAGGAGGATATAACATCTGGAAGACTTGATATTATAAATACCCAATTTGATAATTTTTATGAGTCTCCTTGGTTTGGAATTGGTGTAGGAAATGGAAAATATGAACGCCAATTAAGTGGAGATGGAGTAACTGCGGCATCACATAATGAAGTCACTCGTCTTGTAGAAGAACATGGGTTTCTAGGTGTAATAATTTTATTTATTCTGATTTTTGTGCCGATTCTACACTTCTTTAAATCTTCGAATTACCAAAGAGCATTTTTAATATCCTTTTATGTTTTTTGGTTTTTAACCATCAATCATTCTGCAATGAGGATTGCTTTTCCTGGTTTTATGTATGGCCTAAGTTTGATTAATATTACAAGAGATGAAGAATAAGATGGTCCTTTATATAGGTAATGATTTGTCAAAACACACGTCCTATGTTACGGCGATGGATGTTTTGAGTGATGCTTTGGAGAATCAAAACTTTGATATCATAAAATCTTCAGACGAGCTATCTAAAATTAAGCGTTTTTACAAAATGATTCAATGCGTTTGGAAGTTTCGGAAAATTACTGATTTTGTGTTGATAGATGTCTTTAGTACTTCCTATTTTTATTTGGTTTATGTGATTTCTATTCTTTGTCGATTATATAAATTGAAATATATAACAATTCTACATGGAGGTGATTTACCAACAAGAATTAATAAATTTAAACATTTGTCAAATCAGGTGTTTTCCAATTCTTATGCAAATATAGCTCCCTCTTTTTATCTTAAAAATGCTTTTGAGGAACATGGGTATGCAACAATATTTATACCTAATGTTCTTAATATTTACAGATATCCATATTTAGAGAGAAAACATCCGAATCCAAAGATTTTATGGGTTCGTGCCTTTAGAGAATTATACAATCCAAGGATGGCAATTGAGGTTTTACATAATGTAAAGAAAAAATATCCGAATGCAACTATATGTATGGTGGGGCCTGAAAAAGATAATTCTATATTAAAAGTAAAGAAAATGGTGGCCAAATACGAATTAGAGGATTCTGTTGAATATACAGGGGTAATGAAAAATTCGGAATGGATAAAAAAGTCAGTGGAATTTGATATTTTTATAAACACAACAAATTTTGATAATACTCCCGTTAGTGTAATGGAGGCAATGGCTTTAGGGCTTTATGTGGTTAGTACAAACGCTGGAGGAATGCCATTTTTGATAGAGCATAGTAAGGACGGTTTATTGGTTGAAAAAAATGATGTAATTGCAATGACTAATTATATAAACGAAATTATAGAAAGACCTCCTGTTTCAATGACTTATTCTGCTCGTCAAAAAGCTGAGTCGTTTTCATCAGAGAATGTGATGAAAAAATGGAATGAAATTTTAAAATAGAATG
Organism: Flavicella sp.; assembly: GCF_029238425.1. Taxonomy (GTDB): domain Bacteria; phylum Bacteroidota; class Bacteroidia; order Flavobacteriales; family Flavobacteriaceae; genus Flavicella. The sequence continues at coordinate 76,395 of NZ_JAQWGB010000106.1, read as the reverse complement.
TATACTAAAGTATTAGAGAAATTTATTTTACCGGTTGGTGATGTTTTAACGTCTAATTCATTTTTGAGGAATCTAAAAAGATGGCGCTCTATAGATAAATTAAATGAAGTAGAGTTGAATACTCTACAAATTCAAAACTTGACGAAACTTCTAGATCATGCATGTGAGAAATCACCTTATTATAGAGGTTTAAATTTACGTGGCGATAATCCAATAGAGCGTTTAGAAAGTTTCCCTGTTTTAACTAAAGACATACTAAGAACCCAATCGGAATCGATGCTTACCGCGTCAAAAGAGAAATTAACTAAAATTTCAAGTAGTGGTTCCTCCGGAATTAGTTCTTCGGTTTATATGAGTAAAGAGGATTTATCGTCATTAAGAGCCGGATTGGTACACTGGTGGGAGTGGTCAGGTTATAGAATGGGCTGTAAACTTGTGCAAACCGGAATTTCTCCGAACCGAGGAATATTAAAATCTATAAAAGATGTGTTGTTTCGTACAATTTATGTAAATGCTTTTGCACATGATGATATTCAGGTAATTAAGGTTTTAAATAGGATAAAAAATAAAGAGTATATGTTGATAGGGTATGCTTCTTCATTAAATGTTTTTGCTGATATCGCTAAAGAAAATAACATAAATATAAAGTTAAAGGGGTGTATCAGTCTAGGAGATAAATTGTTTGATCATTATCGAAAAAATATATCAAAAACATTCAAATGTGATATACAAGACACTTATGGATCCGCTGAGGGATTTTTAATAAGTAGTCAATTGGATTTGGAATATTCTTACATTTTGAGCCCTCAAGTTTTTGTTGAAATATTAGACGACAACAATCGACCGGTTCCTGATGGTCAATTGGGCCATGTCGTAGTAACTCGTCTAGATGGATTTGCGATGCCTCTAATACGTTACAAGATAGGAGATCTAGCAATAAAACTTCCAAAGGAGAAATACCCAAAAAACAAAAAATTTGAATACCCCTTATTAGAGAAAATTATTGGTAGAGACACAGACGTGGTCAAGACAAATAAAGGAAAGATCATGATTGTTCATTCGTTTACAGGCATTTTTGAGTACATTATAGAAATCAAGCAATTTAAAATTATTCAGAATAGTTTAAACGGAATTCATATTCTTGTAGTGAAAGGAGAGGGTTTCGAAACCTCTATTTTGGAAGTTGTGAAAGAGAAGATTTTAGAAAAATTAGAATTTGAAGAATTTTCCATTACTTTTGAAATAGTTTGTCAAATTTCACCAAGTAAGTCTGGCAAACCACAAATCATTGAATCCAATTTGAATGAAGAAAAATAAAATTATTTGGATACTTAATCAAACGGCAGGAAAAAGTGATTCAGGTTGGGGGGAGCGACATTTCTTTTTAAGTAAACACTGGGTAGATACTGGTTATGAGGTCAAAATTATTTCAGGAACTTACAATCACTTATTTACAAATCAACCAAAAGTAGAAAATAAAATATTTACTTTTGAAGCAGTGGAAAATGGAATCGATTTTTGCTGGGTTAAAACTCCTAAATATAACGGAACCGGTTTTTCAAAGTTCTTTAGTAATCTAGTTTTTACATTTAGAACTTTTCTTTTGTCTTCTAAGACACTAGGAGTGCCAAGTGTTATTATAGTCTCATCGATGCCAATATTTCCAATAGTGTCAGGGTTGTTTCTTAAGAAAAAATTTAAAGCACAAAAGTTAATAATAGAAATAAGAGATTTATGGCCATTGACACCAATTCATCTCAAAGGGTATAGCAAAAATCATCCGTTAGTGAAAATTTTAGGATGGTTTGAAAAATTGGCATATACAAAATCTGACAAAATTGTTTCTTTGCTTCCTAATGCCGGAGGATATATTAATTCGATTTCAAAGACCCCAGATAAGTTTGTTTATATACCAAATGGTATTGATGAAAAACTCGTAGGAAAGGATCTTTTAGATCGAGAAATACAAAATAAAATTCCTAAAAATAAATTTATCATAGGTTATGCAGGAACGATTGGTATGGCTAATGCGATGCATGTATTTATTCAAGCCGCTATACAATTAAAGGAAAATTCAACTATTCATTTTATTATAGTAGGGGATGGATTAGAAAAAGAGAATTTAAAAAATCAAGCAAATGGGCTTTTGAATATTACTTTTATAGATAAAATAAAAAAAAGTCAAGTGCAAAATATGATTTCTAAATTTGATGTTTGTTACATCAGTAGATTTAACTCACCTTTGTATAAACATGGTGTTTCTTACAACAAATATTTTGATTACATGTTAGGAAAGAAACCGATATTAGAATCATCTAATTATATAAAAGATCAAGTAGAGCTTTCGGGTTGTGGAATCATTGTACCTCCAGAAGATCCAGTGAAATTGTGTGAAGCATTGATTGATTTAAAGGACCAGCCTTCGCTTGAGCTTGAAACTTTAGGGATTAAAGGATATGATTATGTCTTAAAATATCATAATTATCAGTATTTGAGTGGTTTGTATCAAGATTTGTTTTGAAAATTATTTTACGCTTCGAGTGACAATTCTGATAAAAGATTTACATAACTTTGAAACATCATGGTAAAAGCTCCGAATACACAAGCTAAATCAAATTATTTGAATATCTCAGAAAGAAAAATCCTTCTTAGGTTTTTTGATATTCTGTCTGTTGTACTAGGTATATATGCAATATCTTCGTTTTTAAACGTGAATTACATCACCTTAACAAATGAAATGTCTGTAAAATGGCTTGTTACTTTTGTTTTGTATTTTATACTTTTTGGAAACATATTTGAGTTATATAATTTAAAAGTATCTGCAAGTAGATATCTGGTTTTTCAAAGTATTTTAATTACTTGTTTTGCTACAATTATATTTTATGTTTTTACGCCTATCATAACACCATCATTACCTAAAAACAGGATAGAAATATTGTATCTGTTTTTAGGAATAGTAATACCTCTAACGTATTGGAGACTTATTTATAGTACTTTTATTTATAGCCCAAAGTTTTTAAAAAACATTTTAATCATTGGAAGCTCTAATAAAGTTGAAAACATTTTACAGATTATTGAAAAGAAAAATTTTCAGATAAATGTTGTTAACTATATTTCTGATGAAAAGATTACTTCCCTAGAAAATTATAAATATCAACAATTAGACAAAGCAGATTTGCTAAAAGTGATGGAAGAACACTCTGTTGATGAAATCGTGGTTTCCACTTCTTCTTTAGGTATCAAGCCGAATTCAAAAATAAATCAGCAATTGGTCTATTTATTTGAACATGGTATCAATATTAAAAGTATTGGTAACTTATACGAAGAAATTACTGAAAGTGTTGCAAAAGAAAATTTAAATAAAGAGTTTTATAAATATATATCATTTAGTAAAAATCATGAAAACACGTTTTATTTATTGTTCATGCGTGTTTTTGATATTATAGTTTCGCTTGTAGGATTATTAAGTTTGTTGTTTTATGTTCCTTTTGTTTTTATAGGGAATTTGTTTGGAAGCAGAGGTCCCTTATTTTACAAACAAGTTCGTGTTGGTTTAAACGGAGAACATTTTAACATTTATAAATTTCGATCGATGATTGTGAATGCTGAAACAAATAAAGCAATTTGGGCAGAAAAGAATGATAGACGTATTACTTCATTTGGAAAATTTATCAGAAAAACTAGAATTGATGAAATTCCACAGTTTTGGAATATACTTATAGGGGAAATGAGTTTGATTGGACCAAGGCCGGAAAGACCAGAATTTGTATTGAGTTTGAAAGATGAACTTCCTTTTTATGCCATACGACATGTTATACGACCTGGTTTAACAGGTTGGGCTCAAGTAATGTATCCATATGCAAATACCACAAAGGAACAAGAAATAAAATTACGTTACGATTTATATTATATCAAATCTAGAGGACTTTTCATGGATTTTAAAATTCTTATTAAAACTATTAGTACTGTTATACAATTAAAGGGGCAGTAGATTTAAATAATAAACGTTTTATATACAATTGTTTACAATTTATTAAGTTTTGCTGCATTGAAGTTATGTTTTGTACCTTTATATTATGCACAGAATATCTAAGTTCGTTTTATTTACTGTTTTGAGATGGAAGATAATTGGAGATTTTCCTCGTGAGATTAAGCAGTATGTAGTTATTGCCGCTCCTCATACTAGCTGGATGGATTTTCCATTGGGTATATTAATTCGATCCATTAAAAAAGCTAAAATTAATTTTATTGGCAAAAAGATTCTTTTTAAGAATCCACAAGGTTTTTTTTTTCGCAGGTTAGGTGGATTTCCTATCGATAGAACCCATAGCAATAATACAGTGGATTTGTTGGTGGATATGTTCAAAAGAAATGAAAATTTCAAATTAGGAATATCACCTGAAGGAACACGCAAAAAAGTTCAAAATTGGAAAACGGGTTATTATTATGTTGCAAAAAAAGCAAATGTACCAGTTGTTAAAGTAGCACTTGACTTTAAAAACAAACAAGTATTGATTGATGAGCCATATTTCTTAACAGCAGATGCTGAGCAAGATATGAAAACTATAAAACGCTTTTTTCATGGTGTAAAAGGTCGTTTTTCCGAACTAAGTTAATGGTTTTCATTTTCATTAAATTTCTCTTTATCTAGTATAATATAAATAGTACCTTACCGCAATCCTCAAGAGATTATCATTATGAAGAAATTAGCGTTGCATTGGAAAATTGTTATTGGAATGGTTTTAGGAATTTTTCTAGGATTTGTTCTTCTGCAATTTGATGCAGGTCCACAATTTGCTAAAGATTGGGTAGATCCTATTGGTAGGATTTTTGTAAGAATGCTTAAACTAATTGCGGTGCCTTTGATAGTGGCATCACTTATAAAAGGTATTTCAGATTTAAAAGATATTTCAAAATTTAAATCGATGGGGGTCAAGACAATTGTGGTATACATTGTCACTACAGTTTTTGCTATTAGTATTGGTTTGTCTTCGGTTAATTTATTCAAGCCTGGTGATGGTATATCTCAAAGCACTATTGTTCATCTAAAGAACACCTATGCTTCTAGTTCTAAGATTCAAGAACGAATATCAGAAGCGGAAAATCAACAAAATCAAGGACCTCTTCAATTTGTGGTAGACATGGTTCCTGATAATGCTATCAAGGCAATGAGCAATAACAAAATGATGCTGCAAGTCATCTTTTTTACCATTTGTATTGGTATTAGTATGTTGCTTATTCCGGAAAAAGAAGCAAAACCTTTGAAAAAGTTTTTCGATTCTTTAAATTCTGTTGTGCTTAAAATGGTGGACTTAATTATGTTGTTGGCTCCTGTAGCAGTATTGTCTTTGCTAACCACCGTTATAGTAAGTACCAATGATGTAAATATTTTGATTGCATTGATGAAATATGCGGGTGTAGTTGTATTTGGTTTGGTATTAATGATTTGTTTGTACCTTTTTTTTATTTCTGTGTACACAAAAAAATCACCTATTTGGTTTTTAAAACAAATCTCCCCAGCGCAATTGTTAGCTTTTTCAACAAGTTCTAGTGCTGCTACTTTACCCGTAACGATGGAAAGAGTAGAGGAACATATTGGGGTTGATAAAGAGGTTTCTAGCTTTGTATTGCCCGTGGGTGCCACGATTAATATGGACGGAACGAGTTTGTACCAAGCTGTTGCTGCTGTTTTTATCATGCAAGTTCTTTGGCCAGAAGGATTGGGGTTTACCAATCAATTGATAATAATTGTTACGGCATTGTTGGCTTCAATTGGTTCTGCGGCAGTCCCTGGTGCAGGAATGGTAATGCTTGTTATAGTGTTAGATGCTATCGGATTCCCAAAAGATATGTTACCAATTGGTTTGGCCCTTATTTTTGCTGTGGACCGACCGTTAGATATGCTTAGAACTACAGTAAATGTAACAGGTGATGCCTGTGTAGCGATGTTGATTGCTAAATCTGAAGGGAAATTAGGGAAACCAATTGTGAAAAATTGGGATGATAATTACCCAGGTTCTAAATCAAACTAAGAATTTTGATCTTTGCTCAGAAGTAGGAATCTTACAACTGTCATATTTCCCAAACCATTGATACCTACGTTTAGCAATAAAATCATAAACTGAATCTCTTAAAGGTTTTGGTAGAATAAAAAATATACCTGATAAATACCAATGGGCACTCAACTTTGAAGCAATTTTTAAGGCAGCAGAAGATTTTGTATAAATCTTTTCATTCGTCACCAATAAAATACTATCAATGTTCTGAATTTCTGAATCTTGATTTTTTAAAAATTCCTTACCAGATTTAGATTGTAAGGTGGCATATAAGAATTCATCATCTGGGTCTCTTTTAATCACAAATTGAACCGAATGATCACAAAAATTACACAGTCCATCAAATAGAATGATAGACTTTGTTTTTCTTAATTCTTGTATGGAATTATTTTCTTTCAAATAAATAGTTTTAGAAACAGTCGATAATTTGTAAAGCAACTTGCAAAGCTTCCGCTCCTTGTCCTAAAGACACAACTGGTGTGGTATCTGTGGCAATCGCATTTGCAAAAGATTCTAATTCATCTAAAATAGCATTGTTTGCTTCTACCGTTGGGTTTTCAAAATATATTTGTTTTTTAACCCCTTCAGCATTCTGTAAAATCATCGCAAATTCATCTGGATTCTCTGGTGCATCATTCATTTTAACCAGTTCACTTTTCTTATCAAGGAAATCAACTGAAATGTAAGCGTCTTTTTGAAAAAATCTAGATTTCCTCATGTTTTTCAAGGAAATTCTACTTGCCGTTAAATTAGCAACACATCCATTTTCAAATTCAATTCTTGCATTTGCAATATCTGGAGTCTGTGAAATAACAGAAATTCCACTTGCATTGATAGTTTTTACTTTTGATTTTACGACACTTAAAATGATGTCAATATCGTGTATCATCAAATCCAACACTACAGGAACATCCGTACCACGAGGGTTGAATTCCGCCAAACGATGTGTTTCAATAAACATAGGATTCTGAATAGCATCTTTTACTGCCGTGAAGGCAGGGTTAAAACGTTCCACATGTCCCACTTGTCCACGTACTTTATTTTCTTTAGCTAGAGACCTTAATTCCTCGGCTTCTTCGTATGTTTTAGTGATAGGTTTTTCAATAAAAATATGTTTTCCGCTTTTAAGCGCTTGCTTAGCACAATCAAAATGGGACAATGTAGGAGTTACAATATCAACTACATCAACTTCAACCAATAAATCTTCTATGGTATCAAAAGCCTTATATCCAAATTCTTTCGCTACTGCTGAAGCATTTTCTTTAATAGGATCATAAAAACCAACCAATTCGTATTTTTCAGATTGCTGTAATAACCTTAAATGAATTTTTCCTAGATGACCTGCACCTAACACTCCTGCTTTTAGCATATTATATACGTCTTTTTTCAACTGTGGCTAGCTTATATCTTGGATATCAATAGTCCACAATCTTCGATTTAAATTTCTATGATTGCTCAATGAATTCTTTGAGTAATTTTAAACAAAAATAAAAATCTTTAGGGATTAATTACTAATTTTAAGCCCCTAAATAAAAACATTTCGTGAAGGATACTCTCAAACATCAAGGACTTAGAAATCAATTAGCTAAAGTTGTGCAAGAAAAAGGCATATATGCAAAGAACGTACTAGAGGCAATAACTAAAATTCCACGGCACTTGTTTTTGGATTCTAGTTTTGAGAGTTTTGCTTATCAAGATAAAGCGTTTCCGATTCTAGCGGATCAAACTATTTCACAACCTTACACGGTTGCTTTTCAATCTCAGTTGTTAGAGATTCAACCAGGTCATAAAGTTTTGGAGATAGGTACAGGGTCGGGTTATCAAACCGCAATGTTGTTAGAACTAAAAGCTGAAGTATATACCATTGAACGTCAGAATGAGCTTTTTAAGAAGACCAAAATGTTTTTACCTAAATTGGGGTACCGTCCTAAGTATATGTCTTTCGGTGATGGTTATAAAGGTTTACCGGAGTATGCTCCTTTTGATAAAATAATCGTTACCGCTGGAGCACCCTTTGTTCCTAAGGCTTTATTGGCTCAATTGAAAATTGGTGGCCTTTTGGTAATTCCTGTGGGAGATACCACACAAATTATGCATTTATATAAAAGAACAGGAGTGAAATCTTTTGAAAAAGAAGAGTTAGGGGAGTGTAAATTCGTTCCGATGTTGGAAAAAAAGAATTAAAAATGGGTCCGCTTAGTAACTTGTGTTGAGTTGTTTATATTTACAAAAACTTCATTTAAAAAAAGATGCTGCAAAAAAACGATAAAAAACTAATAAATGCTTGGGCTTCTTTTGACTGGGCAAATTCAGTGTATAACCTAATTATTACTACCGCAATCTTTCCAGTGTACTTTTTAGGGACTACAGAAGATTTTTTTAAAGGAGAAGAACTGTTGTTTTTTGGAATGAATATTTCAAATTCGGTTTTGTATTCCTATGCCATTTCGTTTTCATTTTTAATAATTGTATTTATTTCACCGATACTTTCTGGAATAGCAGATTACTCTGGTAAAAAGAAGCGTTTCATGAAATTTTTCACCTATTTGGGATCTTTTGCCTGTATGGGGTTGTATTTCTTTACTGGAGAAAATGTAGAGTATGGAATCTTATGTGCTGTTTTAGGTAGCGTAGGTTTTGCGGGATCGTTGGTGTTCTATAACAGCTTTTTGCCAGAAGTTGCCACAGTCGATAAAATGGATTCCGTGAGTGCAAAAGGGTTTTCACTCGGATATATAGGATCTGTCATTTTGTTGATAGTGAATTTGGTTTTGTTTCAGAGTTATGAGTCTTTTGGTTTTGAGTCGGGGTTATTAGCAACTCGTTTCGGGTTTATTTTGGTCGGAGTTTGGTGGCTTGGGTTTGCCCAAATAGCGTTTTATTATTTAAAAGACAAAGAGACTACCAATTCAATATCCAAAGAAATTTTAGGGAAAGGAAAAGAACAAATTCTTCAAGTGCTGAAAAAAGTAAAAACCATGCCTAGCATGAATTTCTATTTGGTATCCTTTTTTATTTTTAGCATGGGAGTTCAAACCGTGATGTTATTAGCTCCGTTGTTTGCGAATAAAGTAATAGGAATGGAATCGGACGAAATGATTTTAGTAGTATTAATCATTCAAATTGTGGCCATAGGGGGGAGTTATTTCTTTGCCTGGTTGTCAAGAAAAAAAGGAAATGGAACTTCAATAAGTACGGCTTTAATTATTTGGGGGATTATTTGTGTTGCGGGTTATTTTCTGAATTCTAAAATTCCATTTTATGTCATGGCCATGTTTTTAGGATTTGTTATGGGGGGAATACAATCCATTTCAAGATCAACATACTCAAAACTAATCCCAAAAGATACTAGCAACCATGCTTCTTTTTTTAGTTTTTATGATATAACAGAAAAACTGGGAATCGTTATTGGAACTTTTAGTTATGGTTTGATAGATCAAATAACGGGTAGCATGCGAATTAGTATGTTGTGCATGACCTTGTTTTTTATTACAGGATTTGTAATTTTACAAAAAGCGAAATTGAATGCTTTAAATAATTAATCTGCTATGAATTTTTCAAAACTGCATCCTTATAGATTTGAAATATTTTTTCTAAGTCAATTTTTTATTCTGTTCGGATCTATTTTAGTTTCGAATTCTTTTTTCGATCTGTGGTTGTTGCCAGCAATGTTTTTCATAAATATCTTTGCGGGTTTGATTATGATGTCTAAAAAGCGACTAAAATTCATTGTTTTTTTAATACTGATTGGGATTAGTGGATTTTTATTGGTGTATAGATTACTAACCAATGAATATGAGGAGGAAATAGTGTTTCTTAGAATGGCTATTAATTTTCTGTTTTACTTGTTTGTAACCTATGAAATTGTGCAACAAGTTTGGGATGCTAAAAAAATATCATCACATGTTATTTTTGGGTTGATTAGTGGATATGTATCCATTGGTTTGATTGGGTATTTTTTATGTATGACTATAGAGTTAGCAGTTCCAGGATCATTCCATGCTTCCTTTAAGGGAGCATTTTCCAGGGATACCTTCAATGATGAGTTTATGTATTTTAGTTATATCACATTACTTTCTATAGGATATGGGGATATTACTCCTGCTTCCACTTTGGCTCAAAAAGTGAGTGTTTTGATAGGGCTTATAGGCCAAATGTATAATGTTATTATCACAGCAATTGTGGTAGGGAAGTATATCAACCAATTAAATCAATCAAAAAATAAATTAGAAAAGGAGTGAAAAAATTTGGCCCGATTTATGATGTTAAAATAAGGAAGGAGTAGCTTGTCTTATCTCAACCAAATTGCATATATTGTGCACTATTAATAAGATGGTAACTCATTTTATAAACCGTATTAAAATAAAATTTATGAAAACAATAGTAAAAATCTCAAGTATCCTTTTGGTTCTTGTTTCAATGGTAAGTTGTTCAACAGTTAAAGTGTCTGATGCTTGGAAGGATTCTAGAATTCAAAATATTGATGGTGGAAAAGTAATTATCGTATTCAAATCAAAAGATAATGTTGCTAGACAGCGTTTTGAAAAAGATATGGCGGCTCAATTCAAAGCGAAAGGACCAGAATTTGAGGTACTTCCAAGTTATGTGAATTTCCCAGATGCAGCCCCAGATGAGAAACATACACCAGAGGAGGTAAATCAAATTCGTGAAAAATTGAATGAAATGGGAGTTGATATTGCCATTGTTACAACTGTAAAATCTGTCAAAGAATCAGTTGTTACTAATGTAACAGAAGACCCTTCAGCTTATCCTTATTATGGATATGGTGGTTACGGTGGTTATGGTTATTATTCAGGACGTTATAGAACTGGATACTATCACAATATGAATATGGGATATGTTGGTGGAGGAAGCTCTACAGCAATCACCTCTACAGAGAAAGAATTTGTGGTAGAAACTTTATTATATGACTTGTCTTTGCCTGAGTCTGAACAATTATTAGCCGTGGTAACTTCATTGGTTGATAACCCTAAAAGTTTGGTAACTACTTCCGATGATTTCGCTAAAGCGGTTGTGAAGCAATTATTTAAGAAATAGAAGTTTAAAATAATTTATGAAAGGCTGTTAATCATTTGATTTAACAGCCTTTTTTTATGTTTATTACTTAAAGAAAAAGTGATTAAAATTTCAAATTTTAATTACTTTAGCAAAAGAGGAACATCCACTTATTTTAATTAACCTAAATCCTCATATTGATATTATTATGAAAAAAATTGTTTTTTTACTTGCTCTTGTTTCCTTAAATATTTCAGCTCAAGATTTATCAAAATTATATAAAAAGGTCAGCAGTTCTGTCGTTTATATAAATATAGAGAGTTATGACTATTCTGATGTACTTTTTAGTCAACAGGTTAGAAAAGAAGAGTCGTTAGGATCTGGTGTATTGATTGCTGAGGAGGGATTGATTTGGACCGCTGCTCACGTAATTCAGGCTTCTGAAAAAATCACGGTTGAATTTACAGATGGAGATGTATATGAAGCAGAAGTTATTTCTTCTGATACCAATGCAGATGTAGCCCTGATTAAAGTAAAAGATTCTTTTCAATTGAAAGAGAAAAATATTGCTAAAATAGGGGATTCCGATAAAGTTCAAATAGGTGACAATGTTTTTATTATTGGAGCTCCTCATGGATTCAAACAATCCTTATCAAAAGGAATTATAAGCGGAAAATATTCTCCTGAAAATTTAAGTAATAGGTTTGAAAAGGTAGATTTCTTTCAAACAGATGCCTCTATTAACCCAGGAAATTCTGGTGGGCCAATGTTTAATATGAAAGGTGAAATTGTAGGAATTGCAAGTCGAATATATACTGTTTCAGGTGGTTTTGATGGGATTGGTTTTGCCGTTACCTCGAATGTAGCAAACAAGATACTTGCGAACAGAGAAAACTGGTCAGGATTTGAGTCGATGGTATTGTCACCAGAGCTTGCGGCTTTATTGAATTTACCGCAACAAGGTGGGATTTTGATCACCAAAGTTTCTACGCAAGGAAAAGCAGGGAAACTTGGTTTAATGGGAGGATTTGTACCAGTTGTGATTGCAGGACAAGAATTATTGCTAGGAGGAGATATTATTTTAGAAATTGCAGGAGTAAAAATATTAGATCATTCTTCTTTAGAGTTGGTTCAAGAAAGATTGATCAATACGAAGGATGGCGAAAAGGTAAGTATTGTTATACTTAGACAAGGACAAGTTGTTTCTACAACATACGACAAGTAATTCATTGAAGATATTTGACGGTTCACTTAAGTTTTTTTACACTTGAGTGTAATAATAAACATTAAAGAACGTTTCTGATATACTTTTAGAGTCTAAAACTAAAAGGATATATTATGAAAATAGCTCAAGATGTAACTAGAAAAGAATTGATTAAAACAGTAGTTCTAATTAATTTCGTATTTGTAATTTTAGCAATATTGGTGAAAGTAATTTGATTACAATCTAACCTCTAACTTTAATTTAATTATATTTTATTGGAAACTAAAGCGGTAAAACAGAGAGAGATATTATTGATATCATTTTTGGTGAGCTTACTACAAAACTCACCGAGGTTGTTAGAGTTGATAGGTTTCTTAAAATACACCAAAGACTCTTATATAACGCCTCCCTCAACAATTGATGTGGTGTTTAGAATGTTCTTTTTGTTTGGGTTTTCTTATGTGGTTTTACTTTACAACACAAACTTAGATACTTATTTTAAAAAATTCGGTCAATATTTATTTATTACCTCGTCAATTTTAATAAATGGATTAATTCTATACGTTTGTTCCTCTTTTTATTTTGATCTTTATGATGATTTCACAGGTCATGAATTGTATGTGAGAGATGAAAAATTATTGATTTTTATTCTTGTAATTTTGATGTTAGGACTTATTGCTTTGGCAAAAAATCTAATATACAAGGCTCGTAGAGAGGCTGATATCCAAGAAAAAGAACGACTAGCTAAACAGAATCTTCAAAATGAACTTTCTGCACTTAAAAATCAAATAAATCCTCACTTTTTATTCAATTCTCTAAATTCTTTAAATTCTTTAATTAGAGAAAATAAAGAAGCCACGAATTTTGTAAATCAACTTTCTTATATGTATCGATATATATTACAAAGTGGAAATAGAGATTTGGTGGAGTTAAGAGAGGAGTTGAAGTTTATTGATAGTTATGTATTTCTAATTAAAACAAGATATAGAGATAAATTTTCTATTGAGGTTTTGGTGGATGAAGAAATTATGTCGTATCAAATTCCAGTGTTAGCTTTGCAATTATTAGTTGAAAATGCTGTGAAGCATAATGAAATATCTAATAGAAATCCTTTACATGTAAAAATATTTCATGATGATGACTTTCTAATTGTAGAGAATAAAATACAACCGAGAAGTACATTTGTAGATAGTACCGGGCAGGGATTAGTTAATATTAACAAAAGATATATGCTATTGAAGGAAAAAAGCATAAAAATATCAAATGAAAACAATATCTTTAGAGTCAAAATGCCTTTAAAATAAAAAAAATGAAAGTTGTAATAGTTGAAGATGAAATCGCAGCAAGTGATAACCTAACTTATATCTTAAAATCTATCAACTCAGAAATTGAAGTCTTAAATGTTATAGATTCTGTAGCTGATGCCATTGATTATTTCTCAAATCCAACGGAAGCTGTATTGGTTTTTATGGATATTCATTTAGCTGATGGGATTTCTTTTGAAATTTTTGAGAAAGTAAAAATTGAGATTCCAATAATTTTTACAACCGCTTATGACCAATATGCCATCCAAGCCTTTAAAGTAAATAGTTTAGATTATTTATTAAAGCCAGTCTCTGAAGAAGATATGGAAGGCGCTTTACAGAAATATGAAAAAGCATCTGCGAATAGCGTAGCGATCGAAGACCAACTAAAAGGTGTAATGTCTTTACTTCAAGCCTCTACAAATAACAACTATAAATTAAGTTATTTGATCCAAAAACGCGATGAATTAATCCCTATAAAAGTTGCTGATATTGCTTACTTTTTTATTGATATGGGAATTGTGAAAGCCGTTACTTTTGAAAAGCAAGAATATACTTTAAACAAAAAACTTGAAACGATAGAAGAGGAGTTAGATCCCACTAATTTTACTAGAGTAAACAGGCAATATATTTTAAATAAACAAAGCATTGATAAATTAAAATTCCATTTCAATGGAAAATTAATTGTTGATGTACATCCAAAAACGGAGGAGAGAATTATTGTAAGCAAATTAAAGGCTAGTGAAATAAAAGCTTGGTTGAACTCTTAATAGCCCCTTCTTCTTTATAATTATTAATTAATTTATTATGGCAATAAAGAAGGACAGAAGAAGCTTTATAAAAAAGAGTATCCTCGGTACTGGAGGTTTATTAATTGCTACGAATATTATTAGTTGTGAAGATGATTTTCAAGAGGAACAAGCTATTAATTCATTCTTAAATAATGAAAACGATATGTTCCCTTTGGGAATTGCTAGTTTTGATCCCACTGCAACAAAAATAATTATCTGGTGTTATATTGAGACACATATAATAGAAGGCAAATTAGAGTGGCAAATTGCTACAGATGCTAGTTTTAATGATATTGTACGTTATGGAAGAGTTTCAACTTCCTCAGAAGTGGATTACACAGTTTCTGTAGAAGTACAGGATTTGGATGAAAATAAAATATATTATTACAGATTTATTGACATCATCTCTCGGTCGGTTTCTGACGTTGGAGAAACAAGAACTTTTTCAGAAAGCAATTTAAATAATTTAAAGTTGAGTGTTACTTCATGTTCACATTATGAAGTAGGGTATTTTAATGTTTATAAGGAAATTGCGAATTCAGATGTAGATATTGTTTTGCATCTTGGGGATTATATTTATGAAAACAGGGCCAATGGTTTGTCTCAAGCTGAAGAAATTATTTCCTTAGGGCGAAGCCATCTTCCCAGTAATGAATTGTTAAAACTGGAGGACTATAGGACTCGTTATAGACAGTATAGATCCGATGATGATTTGAAATTGTTACATCAAAAAAAGCCTTTTATATGCATTTGGGATGACCATGAAATTGCGAATGATAGTTATAAGGAAGGAGCTAGTGCTCATCAAGAAACTGAAGGAAGCTTTGAAGAAAGGAAAAACGCAGCCTTACAGGCATATAGTGAATTCTTACCGTTTACCACAAACGATAAAGCAGTTGGTTATAGAAGTTTTAAATTTGGCAATTTGGCAAAATTAGTTGTTTTAGATACAAGATTAGCAGGTCGCGATAAACAATTAAAGATCAATGAATATTACAATGTAGATGGTAATTTAAATGAGCTTTTGTTTCGGCAAGATTGGCTGGAACCTACTCGGACAATTTTGGGAGAAACTCAAAAGGATTGGCTCAAATCTGAAATATCAAATACATCAGAAGAATGGTTGATTGTTGGCCAACAAGTGGTCATGGGAAAAATTTATTTTCCGTTAGAATTGATAACAGAGTTACATGTATTGAACATAGAGAAGACGACAAGTGGTACTATTTCAGAAGAAAGTTTGAACCGATTGGAGATTCTAATGTTCGAATTGGTACAAATAAAATTAAGAATGCAAGCTCTGGATCCAACTGTGACAACACAAGAAAAATTTAGAGTGACAAATGTATTTTCTTATAATCTTGATTCTTGGGATGGATATCCCGTAGAAAGGGAGGAAATATTGACTTTGTTGGAAACGAAAAAAACAATCGTTTTAGCAGGGGACTCACATAATGCTTGGCACAATGAAATATTGAAAGAAGAGGGCAATTCAATTGTAAACGAGTTTGCAACTTCCTCCGTTACCTCTCCGGGTTTTGAATATATCATAGAAGATCCTGATCAAAGACAAAATTTTCAGTCTGGCATTAAAGCATTGGTGGATCAATTGTCCTATTTTAATAGTTCAAATAGAGGATATATTGAATTGAATTTACAACCTGGTAATGCCAATGCCAATTGGATAATGGTGGATACTATTCTTTCAAAAGACTTTAATGCACATAGTGATCACAGTGTCTCAGTTTCTTAAAAATTAAAAAACAACCAAGCTGTTATATAATTTAGCTTTTGTTTTCAAATAGTTGTTTATGAGTTGGGTGTATTTTAATTCAGCTTCTATTTGTTTTGATTCCCTGATATTCACATAGAAAATAGAGCTTTCACCCAAATTGAACTTTCTTTGTTCTGCTTTTGACAAAGCACCATAATCTCTTACCAAAATTTTCGAAAAGTCGATTTGACTTTCAAAGGAATTCAATTCTTGTAACAAACCATTCACTTTATTAGCGATAGAAAGTTGTTGTGTTGACCTTTCATAATTCAAAGCTTCAATTTTTAGCTTAGATAACTTTAAATCAGATCGTTCTTTTCTGATAAAAATAGGAACACTTACTTTAATTCCAGCCTTGTAATTGTCAAGACCAAACGCATTATCATTTCCTAACGAACCCGAGAGGAAATTATACTCTCCTTCAATGGTTGGTAATAATTTATTGAATTTTAGTTTTCTTTCAATCTCTAAATTCTCAGTTTTAAACCCCAATGCCTTTAATTTGGGATGTTCGGTAATATCAAATTGTTCCGTTTCAATCTTAGAGGTGTTTAATGCCGTGTCAACATTTTCAATAGTTAGCGTATCTGGTATTATAGTAGAATTTAATTCTACAGGTACATTGTTCTCAAGCCATAGAAAATTCGACAAATCTAAAGTAGCTTTGATGTATTTGATATTTGCCTTTTCTAAATTTAATTTTCTATTTCCAATGGCAATGTTTGCTTCCAAAGTATCAACAGCAGCCATTTCTCCCGAATAAAAACTTTTCTTTATGGCAACAAAACGCGATTCCGCATTTGTCAAAAACGATTCATGAATTTTTCTTTCATTGTAAAAACGTAACCAATCAAAATAGGTGTTTGCAGCGTCGTATAAAATATTATTTACAAGTATTTTCTGTTCTTCTAAAGCTTGTTTCTGATAATTTTTAGCCTGCTTAACATCTGCCATTCTCTGGTTCATAAGCATATTTCCTCCAATGGATGCCGTAACACCTAGTCCATAAAGTCCATCCTTAGGAGTGGTACTTTCAGGGTTTAGATATTCACCGTCGTTATTTTCGTAATTCGCTTTTACCCCAACACCATACCATACAGGTATTTTGAAAGTAGCATTCAGTTTATCATAATATTCTTTACTTTTAAACTGTTTTGTAGCGTAATCAATTTCTAGTTTAGGGTCAAAAGCACCTCTTGACTTTAAACGTTTGATATCACTTTCAGTAACAATCAAATTAGCTTGTTTTACAATTGGGTGAAATGTTTTAACATAACTCAAAAATTCAGACAAACTGATAAAATCATCAAATGTGCCTAACGGCGCGGTGTAATTCAACTCTTTTGGAACAACCAAAGAATCAATACTGTTGGTTTCTAATGGAGCGTTTACCTCAGTAGAATCAGTTGCTGTTTGCGCCTTCATAATTCCAAATCCAACAAGAAAAAATAAAATAAAATTTTTCATACTTATTTTTCAGATTTTTCTTTTCCTTCCATTTGAGTTGGTTGATAATAGTTAGGAGGGAAGCTATTAATTTGTCTCCATAATTCATACCAAATAGGGACATCTTCTAACAAAGCAAAGGTTCTTGCTCCAGATCCAATTCTTATCGCATCTGGCCAAGTATGATCATCAGAATCTGGTGCTAACAAAACACGATACTTACCATTTGGACTAATGAAATTTTGAATGGCAACAACTCTTGCACCATAAGTTCCATAAGATTGATTTGGCCATCCACTAAATACAATAGCTGGCCACCCTTCAAATTGAACTCTTACTTTTTCGCCTACATGTAATAGAGGTAAGTCATTTGGTTTTACAAAAGTTTCTACAGCCAATTCATAAGATGCAGGCATAATTCCTAAAAGTTCTTGACCTTCTTTAAAGGTTTCACCAATACCACCAATGATGGCTTTGTTGATGTATCCATTTTGTGGACTGGTTATAAAAAGAAGATCATTTCTTTTTTGATAATTAGTATAACTATTTTCAAGTTTAGATACTTGTACTTGGGTGTCATAATGACTTGATTTCGCCGTATATAAAGCACTCTGCGCCTTAGAGATTTTATCTACATAAGTGTTTTCAATTTGAGAAACATCCACCTGTGCATTGATGATGTTATTCAAACTAGTCAATAGTTTATTCTCTTGTGCTATCAATTTTGCATTTGATTCTTGTAGCTTAAGATTTTTTTCTTCCACATCCCTGATAGCTTTTAGGCCATCCTCGGCAAGTACAACCGTACGATCATACTGACGTTTTGAGATTTCTGCATTTATTTTTGCTGCTTCAAAATCAATACTATCACTTTTTGCCTTTAAATACGATTGTAAAAGTTTATTTTTCGCTTGTTTCATTTTCAGCTTTTGTTCTTGCTGTAAAGCTACAATCTGTCTGTTTAAAGCTTCAATCTTCGATTTATAGGCATCAACGGAAGAACTTTTTGCTGTTATCTGATCATTGGTTCTTTCTATCAATCTATCATCGAAATAATCAATTTTAATTTCAGATATTCTTAAAATAGTATCACCTTTTTCAACATAATCACCTTCTTGAACAAACCATTCTTCAACTCTTCCTGGTATTTGAGATTGTATCGTTTGTGGACGTTGATTAGGTCGTAGGGTAGTTACAATACCGTTACTTTTAATATTTTGAGTCCATGGCATGAACAAAGTAATTATCCCAATCAAAGCAAAAACCATTAAAAACCTATTGAAGTGTTTATAATGCTTTTTATAATATGCAAATTGTCCTGATTTATAGGACAACAAATCTATGTTACTTCGTCCTTTTGTGTTTGATATATTCAGCATATTTAATTCTTATTTTAATTTACCCTCGTCTAAATTGATGACTTCATCGGTGTATTGCTCCCATAATGGATTGCTACTCACAACAATCAATGTCCAAGGTTGCGATGGGTTTGACAAATATTCTACAATTGACTTTGTTTCTTCCTTATTGAATCTATCCAAAGGATCTTCCAAAATCAAAACTTTTGGCTTTTTAGCAATCGCTCTTGCTAAAACTATCTTTTTAGCAATCGTATACGAAATCTGTTTCCCATCTGGCTGCAGTATAGTTTGAATTCCATTCGGAAGTTCTTTTACATACTGTGTAAGTCCAACATATTTAATGATCTTAAAAACTGTTTCATCAGACACTTCTTTGATTCCGAAAGTAATATTGTCTTTCAAACTTCCTTCAAAAGGAGTTTCTTCAGATAAAGACAATCCTAATTGTGAACGATAATGATTTAAGTTTAAACTTTGAGCAGAGACATTATTGATATACATATTACCTTCAGTAGGTTCAATAACCGCCGTGATAACTCGTAATAGACTCGATTTTCCTGAACCACTTTCACCTTTTATTAAAACTCTTTTTTTGAATGGAATATTTAAATTAATGTCTTTTAAAATAGATTTCTTTCGGTTTGGAACATCATAGGTCACATGCTCTAGTTCAATATTGAATTCTTCTTTGAAAGTAGGTTTTTCTCCAACTTGTGCCTCTAGTTCCTTGTCTACTACTTGACCTAACTTTTCAATGGACGTTAGCACATCATAAAAAGATTCCAATCCTAGTATTAATTTTTCTACAGAAGCAATCACCAAAAGAATAATAATTTCTGCTGCAACGAATTGACCAATATTCATCTCTTGATTCAGTACCAAGGCTCCACCAATAATTAATAAACTAGCCGTAATAAGCATTTTAAAACCTATCATCTGAGAATATTGAATCACGAGTACTTTAAAATGTTTTTCACGTGATTTCAAATATTTTACTACCAATTCATCATTCTTGTCTAAGGCTATGTTAGAATCTCCCGAGAGTTTAAAACTTACTATAGTTCTGGCAATTTCTTGAATCCAATGGGCTACTTTATACTTGTTTTTTGATTCTTCTAAACTAGTTTCTAATCCTCTTTTAGCCGTATATTTAAAAACGATATAAACCAAGACCATTAACAAGAAACCGAATAGGATAAAGAAGGGATGATAGAATGAAAGTAACATCAAAGCAAAAATAATTTGCAATAATGCTGTGGGTACGTCAATTAATATTTTAGAAAGGCTTTTTTGAATCGTTAAAGTATCAAAAAATCTGTTGGCAAGTTCTGGTGGATAATAATTTCTCAACTCATGCATTTTTATTTTAGGAAAACGATAACTCAATTCGAAAGCCGCCCTTGTAAACACTCTTTGTTGAATGGTTTCAATAATTCTTAATTGCATCAATTGAAGTCCACCGTTGAACAAAACACCAATGGTAACTAAAACTACTAAAACAACCCAAGAAGTAGATATTTGCGCACCTTGAATTAAGTTTATAATTGCTTGAATTCCAAGAGGAAGAGACAAAGAAACGATTCCTGAAAAAATTGCGTAATAGAAAATTTGAAAGATTTCCTTCTTTTCTAGTTTTAATAAACCTATGAATCGTTGCCAAGGAGTTAAGTTATTCATAATGAGTTGTAAAAATTACATTTAACTGCAAATATAATAGTAATACTATCGAAAAAAAGCTAATTACTGTTAAAAATATTTAATACATCCATAAACAAAATCTATATGTGTCGATTTAAAATTAATAAAAAGCCTATATTTATTTACCAATTTCAATGTAGGTTGTTCAATTTTTATCTGTAAAGATAGTGTAGTTTGAATCAATTTTATTTATATTTTTGTAATCATGAAAAGCTTAATTTTCTTACTTTCTTTTTATATTTTTTCCTTGTCTTTTATTACATGTAACGATGCTATGTTATCTTGTGAAAAGCAAGATGTAGAATTGGAGAAAGTTTCAAATGAGCATCAAGATTCACATTCGCATTCTGAAGAGGACCTGTGTTCACCTTTTTGTTCTTGTCAGTGCTGTCAAATGGTAATCAACACTGTTGAGTTGAATACCTTTGAATTGACATTAAATTCATTTACACAGAGAGAAATTTCTAAACCGTCTACAGAAACTGTTCAAGAAGTGTTACATTCCTTATATCAACCACCCATAATTTAAGTTAAAGTTTTTATGGGATAACTATATCCTTTTGTGTCAGAAAATGACATTTTTTTAACTTAAACAACTATTAAATGATCAATAAAATCATACAGTTTTCAATCCATAACAAGTTAGTTGTTGGTTTGTTAACCATTGGATTAATAATAGCTGGTGTATTTAGCGCCAGTAAAATACCCGTTGATGCAGTACCTGATATCACAAACAATCAAGTTCAAATTATTACACAAGCTCCTAATTTAGGAACGGAAGAAATTGAACAGTTTGTTACATACCCTGTAGAGATAGCGTTGGCAAACTTGCCCGGAGTAACAGAAATTAGATCCATTTCAAGATTTGGACTGTCAGTGGTTACCATTGTTTTTGATGATGGTTTGGACACCTATTTGCCAAGACAATTAGTTTCTGAGAAACTTGGAGAAATAAATGCAAAAATACCTGAAGGATTTGGTAAACCTTTTATGGGACCTATTTCCACGGGTTTAGGAGAAATTTATCAATATACCTTAGATATAGAGGAGGGGTATAAAGATAAATATTCACCACAGAAGCTAAGAGAAATTCAAGATTGGATCATCAAAAGACAAATGGCAATGGTTCCTGGCGTTGTGGAAGTGAATTCATTTGGTGGTCATATTAAACAATATGAAGTTGCGATTGATCCTGAGGAGTTGAATGCTTTAGGATTGACTATAAAACAAGTATATACTGCTCTTGAACGTAACAATCAAAATACAGGAGGGGCCTATATTGAAAAAGATCATCAAGCGAATTTTATTAGAGGTGAGGGTTTGGCCAAAAGTATTGATGATATTAAAAATATTGTGGTAAGGAATAAAAATGATCTACCAATATTAATTAAAGATATTGGAGTAGTTTCGTTTGGTAGCGCAATTAGGTATGGTGCTGTTACTAAAAATGGTGAAGGTGAGGCTGTCGGAGGAATGATCATGATGTTAAAAGGAGCGAATACCAATTCAGTTATTAACGCTGTGAATGAAAGAGTAGCTCTGATTCAAAAATCCTTGCCAGAAGGAGTGAGAATCAAACCATTCTTGGATAGGTCAAAATTAATTGAAAATACGACAAAAACAGTTCAGAATAATCTTTTTGAAGGTGCATTAATTGTATTATTCATCTTGGTGTTTTTCCTAGGTAATTGGAGAGGTGGTATTATTGTGGCTTCAACAATTCCATTGGCCTTACTTTTTGCTTTTATCCTGATGTATGTTTTTGATGTTTGGGCGAACCTAATGAGCTTAGGAGCTATAGATTTTGGTATTATTGTGGATGGCTCTGTTATTATTGTTGAGAGCACTGTTTTTTATATCTACAAACATATTACATCAAAGAAAGTATTGACGCAAAAGGATAAGGACGTAATCACCTACAAAGCTTCCTCTAAAATGATGAACACTGCCTTTTTTGGTCAATTTATTATTTTAATTGTGTTTCTGCCCATACTATCTCTTGAAGGAGTCGAAGGAAAAATGTTTAAACCAATGGCTTTTACTTTTATGTTTGCTATGATTGGTGCCATGATTTTATGTCTGACCTATGTGCCAATGGTTACTTCATTATTTCTAACAGCACCGAAAGTTAAGCATAAAAGAAGCTATGGATATCGTGCGGTTCATTGGGTAGAACGTATTTATGGAAGAGCGTTAATTCAAATCATGGGATATTCCAAAATAATAGTAGGTATCGCTATTTTAATGTTGACCGCGAGTATCTATATTTTTTCAAATTTAGGCGGAGAATTTATCCCAAAGTTAGACGAAGGAGATATTGCCTTTCATGTCATCCTAAAACCAGGTAGTGCTTTATCTGAAACCGTAAAAGCAACAACGAAGGTAGAAAAACTGATAAAACAAAAATTCCCAGAAGTTATTGATGTAATCAGTAGGATAGGGGTTGCTGATGTTCCTACAGATCCAATGCCTATGGATTTGGCCGATGTGTTTTTAATACTGAAGCCTGTGCAAGAATGGACTTCAGCCTCTTCTAAACCAGAATTGATTGATAAAATAAAAGAGATGTTGGAAAGAATCCCAGGAATCAATTATGAATTTAGTCAACCTATTGAAATGCGTTTCAATGAATTGATAACAGGTGTGCGTGAAGATATTGCCATTAAATTATATGGAGAAAATTTAAATGTATTATCAAAGAAAGCTAATGAAATAGGTGTTTTGGTCTCCGATATTGACGGGGTAGCAGATTTAAAGGTAGAAGCTACATCGGGTCAACCGCAAATAACGATTGAATATAACAGAAGAAAAATTGCCCAATATGGATTGGCAATCAATGATATGAACCGACTGGTTGAGACTGCCTTTGCAGGTGGTGTGGCAGGAGTTGTATTTGAAGGAGAGAAACGATTTGATTTAGTAGTACGATTAAAAAAAGAGTTGCGACAAGAGTTATATGATGTTGAAAATCTTTTTGTGAGTTTGCCGAACGGTAGTCAGATTCCATTAAAAGAACTTGCTGAAATTAGTTTCAAACCTGGCCCTATGCAGATAAGTAGAGATAATACAAATAGAAGAATTTATGTTGGTATTAATGTAAGAGGAAGAGATATCAAAACCTTGGTGGAGGAGATTCAATTAAAGATAGAACAAAACATAAAACTACCAGCGGGATATTATATTCGTTACGGTGGCGCTTTTGAGAATTTAGAAAGAGCCACAAAAAAATTAAAGACCGTTGTTCCCATTGCCCTTATATTAATTTTTGTTTTGATATTCTTCGCCTTGAAATCTTTTAAACAAACCATGATGATATATATGGCGATTCCGTTGGCTACTATTGGTGGAGTTTTATCATTATATATGAGAGGCATGTCTTTTAGTATTTCTGCTGGTATTGGTTTTATTGTTCTTTTTGGAGTTGCCGTCTTAAATGGTTTGGTGTTGGTTAGTGGTTTTAATGAGCTTAAAGAAGAAGGTGTGACAGATTTAAATGAGAGAATTAAAGAAGGAACAAAAAGACGTATTAGACCTATTTTATTAACTGCATTGACAGATATGTTAGGTTTTTTACCAATGGCATTGTCTACTACCGCCGGTGCTGAAGTACAGCGCCCATTGGCAACTGTTGTGATTGGAGGTTTGTTGACTTCCACATTGTTGACGTTATTTATCATCCCGATTTTGTATAAAGCGGTTGAAAATTTCAATCAACAAAGAAGCATTAAGAGATCGAATCTTGCGGTCACAATTTTATTTATTGGTTTTATGCTGTTCCCTTCATTAGGCTCTTCACAGAATCAGAAGATTGATTTGAATCAGGCGATTGAATTGGCACAACAGAATTATCCAGAATTAATAGTTGCAGATTTAGAGATTGAAAAAGAGCGAGCTATAAAATCTACTGCATGGGATTTTGGTAACACAAAAATTTTTACCATGGGAGATGAAATTGGTGATGATGGTAATGGAACATATACGACTTTGGGGCTAGGGCAATCTAACATTGCTTTATTTTCAATTGCTTCTAAAAACAAATTAGCAAATGAAAATATAAAACTAGCTGAAACCAATAAATCCTTAAACACTATACAGTTAAAACAAAGGGTTGAATATGCTTGGATCAAGGCATTTACAACTAAGAAAATATACGAATCATATAAAGAGATAGACACGGTGTATTCGGGATTGAAAAAGGCGTTAGAGCTGCGTTATGAAACGAAAGCCATTTCCAATTTAGAATTTCAAACAACTATAAATCAAGGGGAGTTGATAAAGCTTCAGAAAGAACAATATCATATGGCTTATAAGATAGCTGTACAAGAGTTAAACCAATGGTTATTTGCAGATCAGTATTTCGATATTGCAGATGTTTCCATAGAATTGATGGAGGAACCTTTAGATCTTGTGGAAATTAATATTGAAAGTCATCCTTTGATTTCTTTATGGGAAAGCGAGTTGTCTGTAGCAAAAGCTGAATCCAAGGTTTATAGTTCAAAATATTTGCCAACGGTGTCAGCACAATATGGTTTTCAGAAAATTGGTAATGAAAATGGTTTTAATAGTTATCAAGTTGGTATTCAACTACCATTAATTTTTTCTAAAGCCAAAGGGGAATCCAAAGCATCAAAGTTGAACGTTGAGATAATTGAACAAAACAATAAAATAAAACAACTGAAACTAGCCAACAGTTTTAAAATTGCGATGGCAAACTATATGCGATTAAAAGAAAATTGGGAGTATCATAAAAGTCATGCCTTACCCTTGGCTGTCCAGCAAAGAGATGGTGCAACTTTGGCTTATCAGGAAGGAAGTATGAGTTATATTGCTTTTATACAAACCATAAAAAATGCTATTGAGCTAGAGATTAACTCATGGACGATTTTCCAACAATATTCTGAAAGTAAAATAAATGTATCTTATTTTTTAGAAACTAAAAACGAATAAAATGAAACATATCTATATACTATTACTTTGTGTTTTTCTAGGAGCATGCAAAGAATCAAATTCTAACAAAGAAAAAGGAGGTGGAAAGTCAAATTCCAAATCAGAATCACATAAAAACTCAAATGAAAAGCATGACGATGAGGAGGAAGAGCATCATGATGAGCCTTTATTTTTGACGAAAGAACAATTAAAAATTCTTGATATAGACACAGGTGAAATTCCGGTTCGTAACATGAATGGTTTTATCAAAGTAAATGGAAAAATAAGTGTACCTCCACAAAATGAGGCTGTCATAACTACGAGCATTGGTGCTAATATTGTGAGTATTGAGGTTATTGAAGGACAGCAAGTGAAAAAAGGAGATGTCTTGGCATATATTTCGCATCCTGATTTGATTCAACTTCAAACAGATTATTTAAAGATGTACAATCAGCTAAATTTTTTAGAACAAGATTTTTTGAGACAGGAAAAGCTTTATAATGCAAAAGTAGGTTCAGGTAGAGATTATCAGCAAGCAAAAGCAAATTATAATAGCGCCAAAGGCTTAGTGAAAGGTTTGGAAGGTCAATTACTACTGTTAGGATTAAACGCCAGTTATATAAACAAAGGGGAGATATATACAAAAGCTCCTTTAAAAAGTACGATTGATGGATTTATAGAAAAAGTAGGAGTCAAAACAGGGCAATTTGTACAACCTCAAAAAGAATTGTTTGAGATAGTGAATACTGATCACATTCATGCAGATTTGATGGTTTTTGAAAAAGATATTTCAAAAGTGAAAAATGGTCAAAAGGTGAAATTTTTGATTAAGTCTGTAGGAAATAAAGAATTTGAAGGTCATATTATTTCTGTTGGTAAATCTATTGAGGAAGGAACGAAAGCAATGCACGTTCATGCCGAAATTGACGGCCATTTTGATAATTTAATATTGGGAATGTATGTGAACGCACGGATTATTTTTAACGAGAAAAAAGAACAAGCATTGCCCTTAGAAGCATTTTTTAGAGATGGCGATAGACTCTTTGTATTCTCTGTTTCAAAAGAAACTGAAAAAGGTGTTGAATTTGAACCGTTGGAAGTTTTGCAAAAAGAAAATGTACATGGTTATATTTCATTTATATTTAAGAAAATTCAGAATGATACAATCGCTGTAGCGAAATCTGGTGCCTACTATTTAATGTCTGAGCTGAAAAAAAGTGAAGCAGAGCATCATCATTAATTATTTCTTTTAGTATGTTTGATATGAACAAAAAGAAAAACCTAATTCGTATTTTATGATAATCACAAAAAACATTAGTCTTGTAAATCTTTTAAAATGGTCAGGAGGCCATATCATTTGGCTGTTATTGTTTACCGGTGGTGTGACATTTTTGTATGAGGCAAAGATTATAAAATTTGAAATACCATGGCTTCCTGTTTCTGTAATTGGTACCGCTGTAGCATTTTATGTAGGTTTTAAAAATAACCAAGCATACGATCGTATGTGGGAGGCAAGAAAAATTTGGGGTGGAATTGTAAATGATAGTCGATCTTGGGGAATGATGGTAGATGGATTTATCAGCAATCAGTTCACAGAGAAAGAAGTAGATAAAAAAGAGATAGAAACAATCAAAGAACGTTTGATATATAGACATTTAGGTTGGATGTATGCACATAGAAGTCAATTATTAGTGCCAACTCCTTGGGAGCATATTAGTCAGAAGGGAATGGTTGGTTTTGCTGCCAAGCGTTATGTAAGTAAATATGGTGTGGGCATGGTAGATGATGAAGTTTCGAAGGCACAACTCAAATGTTTTTTACCTAAGGATGAATATGAGCGATTGATACACAATCAAAATACTGCAACTCAAATAATTAATGAGCAATCTAGAGACCTGAAAGCTTTAAGAAAAGCAAATTTGATTGATGATTTTAGACATATGAATTTAACTCGTTTGCTTAAAGATTTTTACACTTTACAAGGGAAAAATGAAAGAATTAAAAAATTCCCCTTACCAAGACAATATGCAAACATGAGTAGAGTTTTTGTTTGGATCTTTATAGGGCTACTTCCGTTTAGTATGGTGCCTGAATTAATGAGAATAGGAAAAATGGCGATGTGGGCCTATATACCAGTAACGGCATTAATTGGTTGGGTCTATTTAATGATGGAGGTGATTGGTGATTATTCAGAAAGCCCTTTTCAAGGAATGGCTAATGATATTCCTATGTTGTCATTATGTAGAACCATTGAAATAGATTTAAGAGAAATGTTAGGGGAGAAGAATTTACCTGAGGCCATAGAGGCAAAAAAAGGAATATTGATGTAATACAAAATGAATTACATCAATATTTTCATAAAGTACGATTAACTTTTTATGAAAAAGTAAGTCTCAATTTCTTTTGAGTTTTTTAGGGTACTGTATTTTTTTCCGTTCATGAGCACATCATCATCAATATGAAATTCCATCGTTTTTTTTGTTTCATAAGCCTTGATGATTTTATCTTCTGAATTGATACTATTGTTTCCAAGAATTTTCAAATAACCACGTCCATATCCAATCATAATAGCAGCCTTTTTTGAGCTTGTAATGGTATTTCCATCTAAGGTGATATTAGAAGAACCGAAATCTATTTTTTCTTCATTTGGAATTTTTCGCCCATTACCATGTCCTGTATAACCTGTTGAAAATATGATAATCGCATTTCCAATATCATTTTTCATAGTATTGTTTTTAATCAACACATCTCTTGTGTCATGTTCAATGTGTATCGCTTGTGAATAGCCTTGTAATCCACCATCCATTCTTTTATTATTACTAATTATAGTATTTCTGGTGTTTGCTAAAGCAATATTAAATCGTGCCGCAACATAAAATTCACAATCATCTATTAGAATATTTTCATGTTCTATTTTATTGGTATCAGCAAAAGCATTGTCAATACTTATTTGATGATCACCTCTTTTAAAAACTGATTTTTTTACAATAAAATTCTTTAATATTTCGGAATCCATGGTTTGCAGTCCAAATTTGCAATCATCAAACAAACAGTTGGTAACCCTAATATCAGTAAAATCACCTCTAAAGTCGGCCCCAGTATATCTAGAATTTAGAAATTCGCAATTGTCGATAGTAATATTAGTTAAAGTTTGTTTCTTGGCTTCTACTCGAAGTAAATTGACAGCAGTTGAAAAACGTAAGTTTTCAAATTTTGTATGGCCAACAGTCAATACAATGATATTTCCTTTTTTAGAAACTCTCGATAATTGATATTTTACACCTTTGTTGTTTTTGGCTCCTTTGAAAGTAAGTCCGGATTTTTTTATGGTAAAATGCTTTTCGGAATCATTGAAGGTAACATTCATGTCGATAAGAATAATGTCTCCGGCGTTCGCATTATTGTACGCAGCCTTTAATTTCTCAACTGAATTTCCTTTTTGTTTTGATAATTTGATGGTTTTGGCTGTAGCGTTTATTGTGACTCCCAATAGCAGGTAAAATGCTATTATAAATTTTGTGCGTAGTTTCATAGATATCCATATTAATTTATTCCAAAACTATATAAATAGTAATGTTTGAAGTGCAACAAAAATGTGAAACACTAACTCTTATGGTTAAATATTAGATTTGAGGCAAAAAAAAAGCCCACGACATTTAAAAAAAATGCTGCGGGCTAAATTCAGATCAGGGGTAATCTAACTTTTTATTCTATTAAGGTGACTAAGTCATCCGTGCTTTTTCTAACTTTTACAAGTGAAGACAACCAATCATTCTCTTCTTCTCTGTATCCAATGGGTAACATCACGGCGCTGCGCAATCCTTTTTCTTTTAATCCTAAAATTTCATCCACGGCAGATGGGTCAAACCCTTCTAGTGGAGTTGCATCCACTTCTTCAAATGCAGCAGCTATAATTGCTTGTGAAAATGCAATATACGCCTGCTTAGCGGCATGGTTAAAGTTAATTTCTGGATCTCTTTGAGGGTAGGAGTTTAATAACATTTGACGATAATCTTCCCAACCTTGATTTTCAAAACCTCTAACTTCATTTGTTAAATCAAACATCTTATTGATTCTATCAGCAGTATAGGTATCCCAAGCTGCAAAAATGAATAAATGAGAACAATCACTAATCACCGATTGGTTCCATGATACTGGACGTATTTTTTCCTTTAACTCTTGATTGGTAATGACAATAATTTCAAAAGGTTGTAAACCACTAGAAGTTGGAGCCAAACGAGCAGCTTCAATAATTCTATCAATTTTATCCTGGGCTACTTTTTTGCCATTCATGGCTTTTGTAGCGTATCTCCAGTTTAGTTTATCTAATAATTCCATACGTTTATTTTTATTTTCGGATACTATCCCAAGCCGACTCATATGCCTCATCAATGCTTTTAGGGTCTAAGTTATAAGCCTCACGGTTTTGCATTACAATTAAAAAAGAAATAGGAGTGATGGTATAAGCATAAAGCAAATAGTCTGATATATCTTTAATAATTCCTTCATTCTTTCCTTTGTGCATCACTTCAATCAATGGTGTTAAATGCACAATTCCTTCTTGTCTTATGTTTTCATCTACAACAGGAGTGTTGTCACATTGAGCCAAAAATAAAGCTTCGTCTATTTCTTTTAATTTGTAGGCGGCAATTCGATACCACATATCCTTAAAATTTTCTTCAACCTCTAATTCAGGTTGATAGTTGACAAATGAATATTTCGTAAATTTTTCTTTTACTTCTAAGTAAACTTTGTTCACTAAATCCTGTTTGTTTTCGAAATACAAATAAATGGTTCCGGGTGAAACACCAGCTAATTTAGCTAGCTTAGACATAGGCGTCGCATGGAAACCATTACTGTTAACCAGTGCTAAAGTTGCCTTAATAATGGCATCTCTTTTTATTTTACTTTTTTCTTCTTGTTTCATTGTAACCATGCAAATGTACAAAATAAAATGAACATTCATTCATTATTTATTATTGAGAGAGAAATGAATCAGTTTCAAATAACATTTTTTTGTATTTTACGTCGCAAAAAAATGATATGAAAAAGATTCTCTTTCAACTAAAAGCCAATAGTTGGTTTTATGGCTGTGCTCTAATTTTATTAGGGATGGCAATTGCAACACCTTTTCACAATACGCTTATTTCCTATTTAGAAAAACTTATTGATAATGGAACCCTATCGTTGGGTGTGCTGATTGATTTAAAGTCCGTTTCTGAGGCAGCTGGCTCAAGTAAGTTGATTCTTATCGCAGGAGCTTCAGAAAATATTACAGATTTGTTAGCCAGCTCAATTAAATACTTGTCGTGGTCAGATCTGTTATTGTCAGTCCAATTGGTATTGATTAAACTATCGGGTTCCTCTCTTGTAAAAATTTTATCGGTTCTTGCTTTTATTGGTACATTTTTTATCAATTACAGAACGATAGCCACCAAGATACTATTGTTTCTATTTGTTTTGAATCCAGGATTACCCGCATTTGTCTCTGGGGTAAAATATATATCCAAAGAAATGCAGTTTGAGCAAGCTGATTCTTTGCATAAAAATTTGTCAGATTTACATGATAAATATAAAGAGAAAGAATTGAGCTATGAGCATTTTGAAAAAATAAGAGATGAAAAACAACTTGCTAAAGCAGAGAAATCAGGAAAAACAAAATTAAATTTTTTCACTCGAGTTGGTGATGCTACTGAAGACGATTTTCATTTAGCTGCTGAACATATTGAAGAAGGTGTTTCTGAGTTTTTGATAATACTAAAATCTGCTTCCAAAACAATAATCATTCAAACATTGAATCTATTATCTTCAATAGTCTTTCAGTTTCTTTTATTGCCTTTTGCATTTTTTTATGGTATTCATAGATTGTTAAAATATAGTACCGAAGCCTCCGGTAAGGATCAAACCTATGTTTTTCAAAAGTTGGTTGTTGTTGAAACAATTTTTGTCTTTTTAATTGGTGTTTCTGTAATGACAGGACAGAACACAGAAAAACAAAAGAAATCAGTACCGCCAATAGATAAAAAATCAATGATTGGAAATCAGAATCATGCAAAACAAAAACATCACTTAGGCATTGATGTGTCTCATTTTCAACAAGAAATTAATTGGGAAGAGATCAAAGAAGCGAATATCAGTTTTGCCTATAGCAAGGCAACACAAGGAAAAGACTATGTGGACCCTAGGTTTCATGAGAATTGGAAAAATATGGGGAATGTTTCTTTGTCTAAAGGTGCATATCATTTTTATCAATCAAATGACTCAGGAAAAGAACAGGCAATTCATTTTTGCAAAACGGTAGGAAATGTTGGAAAAGGAGACATTCCACCAGTTTTAGATTTAGAGGGAGGTGGTATTATCGGGACTGTACATAAAAAAGAATTGCAAAAAGAAATTCATATTTGGCTGAGATATGTTCATCAGAAAATGGGAGTAAAACCTATTATTTATACCAATAATGTTTTTGCAAACGATTATTTATTGGGATCAGATTTTTCTGAGTACCATTTGTGGATTGCAGAATATGGTGTTGAGGAACCGAAAATTCCTTTGGCATGGAAAAATAAAAAATGGCTGATTTGGCAGCGAACTCCTAGAGGGAAAATTGAAGGTGTCTTGGGAAATGTCGATCATGACATTGCAACGGAACATTTTGAAAATCTTATTGTAAAGAAATATTAAGAATACAATATTAAAGCAACTCCGATAAGAATCCCAACGAGCGGAATCAATTTTTTTCTTTTGTTTTTTTCCTTGAAAATCAATCCTCCAGCAACCACTGCAATTAGAATTTGACTTCTTTTGATAGCTGAAAGTAGCATAATCAAAGCTTCTGGATCTTGAAGTGCTTTGAAATAAAAGTAGTCTGCTGTTTGCAATAAGATACCTACCGCTGGGATGGACCATCGGAAAGTAAATGCTTTTCGTTTTTCTTTATATGGAAACCAATTAAAGCAAAGGATCACTAGTAAAATTAAAACCGTATACCAACAAAACCAAAATTGTAATGTTTGTGGATTTAGCCCTTGATATTGTATCAGAAATTTATCATATAATCCACTTGATGCTCCTAAAAAGGTAGCCCCAATAATGGCGAAAATCCATTTGTTTTTTTTGAAAACAATTCCTTCCTTTTTTCCAATTCTTGAATAAAGAAAAACTGAAAAAATGATAAGAAAAAACCCAATCCATTGATATCCATTGGGTTTTTCTTGATAAATAAATATGGCACCGATAAACGTAAAAAATGGTCCTGCAGATCGAATGGGGGTAACGATAGTGATGGGTAAGTGCTTCAAAGCTTGATAAGCCAACACCCAACTACTTGCCATAATCATTGATTTTATAAAAATAAATCCATGAGTACTCCATGGAATATCATTGATATAAAAACCAAGGTTTTTTGTTTGCTCAGGAAAATATTTTGAACCGATAAAAAATGGTAGAATTAATAAAAATCCTGAAGAAATAGTTCCTAGCAAAACAGGAAAAACTTCATTCCCTTGAACCGCATGTTTTTTACATAAATTATGTAATCCTAAAAATAAAGCCGACAGTAGGCCTAAATACATCCACATGGCGGCAAAGGTACTTTTTCTGAAAACTCTTCAAAGAAAAAAAGTAACTTATTTCTATGTCAATTTTAAGTTTTTTGGAGATACTTATTTTTTAAAATATGCACTTTCATAATTTGGGAAGATCATGGTTGTTTTTGTTAAACGATAAATGAATTATTATTGAAGATTATAAGTTAATATTGACATTTTTCCATAAGTATATCTTTCAGAGAATAGCGTAGTTTTTATTTGATAGTTTATCTGATTCAAGTAAAAAAAATGTGTTTATCACCTTACATCAAACCTGAGATTTAATTAAAGAAATTTTATACATACTGTGTTTGAATTATCCGAAAAAGTAGTACCTTTTTCCTGATTTAAAATTAGAAAATTTATAAATATGAAAAAGCATATACTTATCACCGGAGGAACGGCAGGAATAGGAAAATTAACCGCTGTAGAGCTTGCAAAACAAGGTCATTCCGTAAGTATTCATGGGAGGAATAAAGAAAAATTAGAAGATACTATTGCAGAAATAAAAGAATCGACAGGTAATAAAAACATCCAGGGATTCTTGGCAAATTTTGCAGATTTGACTGCTGTAAGACAAATGATTGAGGAAATTAAATCTTCTGTGAGTAAAATAGATGTCCTAATCAATAATGCAGGAGTGTTTAAATCAAGTGTAGATAGAAATGATGATGGGCTAGATGTACGTTTTGTGGTAAATTACTTGGCACCTTATATGTTGACAAACGAGCTTTTAGATGTATTGAATGATAAAGAATCGAGAATTATCAATTTGAGTTCTGCAGCACAAGCAACGGTTTCTTTGGTACAATTGGCAGGGAAAGCACTAATTACAGATAATGAGGCTTATGCTCAAAGCAAATTAGCCCTTACCATGTGGACTTTTAAATTAG
Source organism: Flavicella sp. (assembly GCF_029238425.1). Classification (GTDB taxonomy): domain Bacteria; phylum Bacteroidota; class Bacteroidia; order Flavobacteriales; family Flavobacteriaceae; genus Flavicella. The sequence goes on along the minus strand of NZ_JAQWGB010000106.1, from coordinate 42,340 downwards.
CGAAAGAATTAGAAGATACAGTTGTCATAGCAGTAAATCCGGGCTCTCTATTAGATACAAGAATGGCTCAAGAAGGTTATGGTCAAACATGGGCACCAGCCGAGAAAGGAAGTAATATTCTTGTGGATTTGGCATTGAATGAAAAATACGATCATGATTCTGGTAAATATTTTGATAATGATAAAGGAGAGGAAAAAGGTTATTTCGCTCCTGCGCATGCTGATGCTTATGATTTAGAAAAAATAAATGAATTGATAGAAGTAACAGAAAGTATACTTAAAGGTTAAACTGATGAAAGCAATAGGGTTTAAAAAGTCATTAGATATATTAGAGCAAGAAAGTTTTATTGAGTTTGAGATGGAAAAAGGAAAACCATTCGGACGAGATTTGCTTGTAAAAATTGAAGCAACTTCAGTGAACCCCGTAGATTTTAAAATCAGACAAAATGCAGCAAAGGGTTCTGTATTAGAAATCCCTAAAGTTATCGGTTGGGATGCTGTTGGGAAAATAGTAGAGATTGGTGAGAAGGTTACTAATTTCAAGGTAGGTGATGCTGTTTTTTACGCAGGTGATCTTACGAGAACTGGAAGTAATACCGAATATCAATTGGTAGATGAACGCATTGTTGGGCATAAACCAAAAAATATTTCTAACGCAGCAGCTGCCGCAATGCCTTTAACCACTTTAACAGCGTATGAATCTATTTTTGATAGAATTAAGGTAGATGCTGATAAAGACAAAGGAAAATCCATACTAATTTTAGCGGGTGCCGGTGGAGTCGGCTCAATCGCTATTCAACTTGCAAAACAGCTTACTGGTTTGGTAGTGATTGCTACTGCATCAAGAAAAGAGTCCATTGATTGGTGTCATGAATTAGGTGCGGATTATGTTGTCAATCATAGAAATTTAAAGGAAGAGTTAAAAGCCATTGATCATGATGAAGTAGATTATATATTAGATTTTGTGGATTTAGAAGGATATTGGGAAACTATTGGAGATATTATCAAACCTCAAGGTCATATAGTTTCTATTACAGGGAGCAGTGTCCCATTAAACCTAGATATTTTAAAATCTAAGAGTGTTTCATTTTCTTGGGAATTTATGTACACTCGGTCTATGTTTTCTACCAGAGATATGGAAAGACAAAGTGATATTTTAAATCATGTTTCAAAATTATTGGACGAAGGAATTTTAAAATCAACTGCAACTACTGTACTCAAGGGTTTTTCTGTAGAAAATGTAAAGAAATCCCATCAACTTCAAGAATCAGGAAAATCTATTGGTAAAACAGTGATAGAATATTAATCGTCATATACAACCATTTACTGGTGTTGGTAATAATATTCTTACGATAGATTAACAGATGTTTAGTATTTATATTCGGAATATCTAGTGTCAGTGTAGGGCAAAATAGTTGTGTTTTGCTTTGAAATACCTCTATAATTTTGTGTTATGCAGTTCAAAATGAATTGCAGATATAGAAATTATAGATATGACTAAACTACAACAACTACTACTTTCTTTAATTATGCTAAGTGCATCTCATTTTGTATTAGCACAAAGTACCAATGGATCTAGACCCAATGTCATCGTTATTTTAGCAGACGATTTGGGGTACGGTGATGTTGGTTTCAATAGAGAAGATGATTTTCCAATTGATAGAGGTGTAATTCCAACACCTGAGATAGATAAACTTGCAAATAGCGGTATCGTCTGTAAAAATGCACATGTGGCACATCCTTTTTGTGGGCCAAGTAGAGCGGCATTGCTTACAGGTATGCTTCCTCATAGAATAGGAGCACAATATAATTTACCAAATGATATTACAACCCCGCTAGGGATTCCGGTAAACGAAACTTATTTTACTACAGTATTGCAAGATTCTGACTATAATACTGCGGCCTTTGGAAAATGGCATTTAGGTTTTACAGAAGGATCGTATCAACCTTTGGATCGTGGTTTCGACTACTTTTTTGGTTTTTTAGGTGGTGGTAAAAACTATTTTGAATCTATTTATGAAGATGCCTTTTACAATCGTCTTGATGGTGATAACCCAGTTACGAATGAATATCAAGATCCGGTGTGGAGAAATAGAGCATATGTAGATAGAAATGAGTTCAGCAACACCAATGAGGAGGATTATTTAACTGATGTAATAACGGATGATGTGATTACTTATATCCAAAGCATTTCAAATTCTTCTGATCCTTATTTTATGTACCTGTCCTATAATGCACCGCACACACCATTGCAAGTACCTGCAGCAGAAGAAGCTCGGTTTAAATTAGACAATCCTAATTTTGAAAGCTTGATAAGTAATAGTACTTATATTACAGAGTCAACACCAGTAGAGAAGGTAGATGACCCCGCAGAGAAGCAAGAATTGATTGATAAGTTTGTCGATGCTAGAATTACTTATGCGACTATGGTTTCCAATATGGATACAAATATTGGAAGATTGGTTACAGAACTTAAAAAAGACATGACAAAATTCAATAACACCGTTATTATTTTTTTAAGTGACAACGGAGGTTATACACATAGTAAAGGAGCAGTTAATTATCCTTTAGATGCGGGAAAAGGTAGTGTTAGAGATGGCGGTCACAAAGTTCCTATGTTTGTTTCTTGGCCAGATAAGATTTCACCAGCAACTTATGATCATCAAATAAGCTCATTAGATATTTATCCAACCTTAATTGGTTTAGCAGGAGAATCTGTTCCTGCAGGTAAAATTATTGATGGGGTTGATTTTATGGATGCTATGATTGATGGAGATGATGCCAGGCCTGACGAAGGACTTTTGGTAATGAGACCACAAAATGGCTTTCATAACGGAGCTTTTGCTTATGAAAATTATAAAATTGTAAAAACAGCCAATGGTGGACAATGGAACTTGTATGACATTTCTACAGATCCAGGAGAAAGCACCAATATAAGAAGTCAGTCAGGTGGTGAAGAAATTGTTCAAGACATATTAGACAAAGCAATTACTTTGGTTAAGGATTTCAAAGATGTTAAGCCTGCTTGGTATGACAATGCTCATTATGACAGTGATGCCGATGGTGAAGGGGATACCCATGTTCATGGTCCTTTATGGAAAGATGGAACATTACCGGGGTATGATAGACTTTTTGAAAGCCCATTGTTAAAATTGGAAGGCGAACTAAGTATTGTTTCGATTAGTGGTACAAGTGATGCAATTGAGGGTGGAACTAACGGAATCTTTAAAGTGAGTTTGCCTGAGGATGTTTTGGCAACAGAAGATATTGATATCAGTTATTCAATTTCAGGAGAAGCTACTAATGGAGTTGATTATTCTACAATTTCGGGTACAATCACAATTTTAGAAGCTACCAATTCGAGTGAGATCAGTATCAATGCAATTGAAGACGGTATTGATGAGACTAGTGAAACAGTAATCTTGACTTTAACCGGAATTTCAACGGGAACTGTAAACGAAACTCCTGCACAAATTACTATTTACGATGTTATAAACCCTACAACCTTAACAGCTGGAGATATTGCTCTTACAGGTTGGAAAGCTGGTTCTGGAAAAATAGGATTTGTTTTATTAAAAGATATAAGTGCTACAACTAAAATTTCGATATCTAATAGAACATGGAGCAATGGTTCTAGTCAATTTACTGGTGACTATAGTGTAGATGATATTTGGACTTGGTCTGCGGGAGAAGCTTTAGCTGTTGGGGATCACTTTATATTGGATTCTGATGGATTGGTAAAACGGGTCAATATGGATTCCCAGGAAGTAGTTGGTACCACTTCTCATGATCATACAGGAAAAGCAGCTGAAAGCAGTGATGGTGATTTTGACTTATCCACAAATGGAGATGGAATACTATTTTTTCAAGCAGACCCTTTTGCATTGCCAACTGATGCTTCTGCTAGTTTATGGATAACAGGATTGCATACTGGTTCTGGTTGGGGCTTAGGAGGTGGAAATTCGTATTGTGAATTGCCTACCGCTTTAACAAATGGATTAAATGCAAACCAAGTAGGAGAGAAGCATAATTATGGAGTGTACACAGGGGCTTTATCTGGTACTGCAGCAGAACTAAGAGCTAGTATTAATGATAGTAGTAATTGGTTGTTCTCTGAAGATACAGAATATAATTTATGGAAATACAACGAGATAGTGAACGGTGTATCGGGGAATATTGGTTCTGAAGGTGAGTTGAGTGTCAATGAAGAGTTTAGTAGAAAATTACAGGTATACCCAAATCCATCAAATGGGTATTTCTATTTCACCATCGCAGAGAGGATCCAACAAATGGAAGTAGAAGTGTTATCTGCATCAGGGCGTTTAATTAAAAAGATTCAAGTTGACTCACGTTTACCGAGAGTTGATGCTTCTCAATTGGCTACAGGTATGTATATTTTAAAAATAAGTGCTGATTCTTATACTGCCTACAAAAAGGTTATAAAAATATAACAAGAATATTTTAGTTTACAAAAAAGCCACCATTTTCATGGTGGCTTTTTTTATGAATTATTTTCAATCTCTTTCCCTAGATAAACAAAGCTAGTTCCGGGTTTTATATTCTCTAAACGAGTTTTATTCACATAAGTTATAATATCTAAATGACCGTCTGGGTATTTTACAAATAAAGGTATCATATCCGCATCTTTTTCAGTCAGGCGAATCAAACCAATATATTCCTCTTTCGTAGTAAAAGGAACCTCTTGTACTGTCGGAAATTGATTGGCTACTTCCATTACAGAAACATAATCGTTTTTATGATACATCAAGTTAGAATTCCTTGGGTTTTCAATGATTTCATCATGTGTACGTATTCTAAAAACTCCATTTTCTCCAAATTGCTTTTTAAAACGTTGTATTGCATATTTATTGATTTCTGCATTTCCTGTCAAAGCAATTAAAAAACCAATATTACTAAGTTCAATATTATCAATCAATTCATCAGAGTAGATATCGACTAAAGAAGCATCCAGTCCCATCTTTTTTGCCTTTTCAATATTCGCTATATTAGAATCCATCAAAACAACTTGTTGGTCGTTTTCATTAAGGTATTCAGCAATTAACCTAGAGAATTTAGAAGCTCCAATAATTAAAATCCCATTGGAGTTTTGTAAAAACACTTTAGAGATTTTCGCAAACAATCTTGCTGTGGTTGCGTTAAAAAGAACCGTACCCAAAACAATAACAAATACTAAAGGTGTTATGTATTCCGCTCCCTCAACATTATTTTTTACCAATTTTAAACCAAAAAGAGAAGCGATACCAGCAGCTACAATACCACGTGGTCCTACCCAACTGATAAATAGTTTTTCATTGAATTTTAAAGTAGAGTTGATTGATGATAAAAAGACTCCTAAGGGCCTTATTACAAAAACAACAATTAAAAAGATAGCCAATGTTTTCCAGTTGTAAATCAGCATCAAATCGCTCCAATTTACATTTGCAGCTAATAAAATAAATAAAATAGAAATCAATAAAACACTGATGGATTCTTTAAAATCTAGTATTTCATTCAAATGTGGAAGATTAGAGTTTCCTAACACCATTCCCATCACTACCACTGATAACAATCCTGATTCGTGAGAAAAGGTATCAGATAACACAAATATCCCCAAAACAGAGGCAAGCACAAATACGTTCAATAAATAATGAGGAATGAGTTTTCTTCGAATGGCATAGCCTAAGGCATGCGCAAATGTAAAACCAAAAGTAGAACCGAATAATACAATTTTTCCGAATTCAACAAAGGCTGTTTTTGTATAAGTGGTTCCTGTACCTACATTGATAAATTCAAACACTAATACGGCAACTAAAGCCCCAATAGGATCTATCAATATCCCTTCCCATTTCAATACAGCAGAGATATCTTTTTTTAAGGGTATATTTCTTAAAATAGGAGTGATTACTGTAGGTCCGGTTACAATAATCAAAGCTGAGAATAGAAAGGATACCTGCCAAGATAAGTCGAAAATAAAATGAACAGCAAACCCAGCTCCCCAAAACGTTACAGCGGAACCAATGGTTATCAATTTAGTGATGACAGGTCCAACGTTTTTAATTTCATTTAATTTCAGTGTCAATCCACCTTCAAATAGAATCAAACTAATGGCCAAGGAGACAAAGTAATAAAGACTTTCTCCAGGGAACAATCCTTTTTCACCATTCCAAACAGGTTCAATCCATTTAGTTCCATCAGAACTAAGCCACTCTGAGGCAACAGGTCCGACAAGTAACCCTATTAAAATCAAAGGTAAAATAGCAGGAATTTTAAATTTCCATGCCGACCATTGTGCTAAAATTCCTAATATAATAATTCCGGAAAGTTCTATCATTTTAAAATGTTATCAAGTTCATCACTTTAAACAAATATAACAATCCTTTTGAATAATGTAGGCCGTTCCTTGAATTGCTGACTAAATAATTGGAAATCGTATTCTTTTTCGATAAAGTTATTCAGGACACTTATGCCTGTTTTTTTGGTACTTATGGAATTTATAAACTAAACATTTCTCTAATTATTTAATATTGAATTGAGTTTTGGTCGATCTGTTTTCGGTCGCATTAAATCTAAATAAATTTCAACCTAAAAAATATAAAATGTCTTATTTACAAACCCCTAGACTTACCTTTTCCGGAAGGTTTCAGTCAGATGTATCTACAGTAAACAATGATCCCAATCATTTTAATAATGCAACCTTCCAATCAAGCTATCAAGATTTTCAAGATGGTAAAAATGCCAATGGTTGGTGGAATCCTACCGGAACTGGAAATTTTCGTTTGATAGACCTAAAAATTCAAAGTGTTACGTATTTGGATGGTACAAGTACAAAAGATCCCAAAAAAGACCCCATTATTGGTATGAATATTATGGATACCGACTCTAGAGTAGCGGGAAAGATGGTAGATTTAGATTCTCAACAACAAATGGTTTCTGAAATTTGGGGACTTATTGTTCGAATTGGAAAAGGAGATTCAACTTATGTGAAAGGTGATTATGAAGTAGCAGCATTTACTAATATCTGGTTCAATAGGTCTTTAGATAAAAAAGCCGATTCTGCTGCAGCAGCCACCTATCAATCACAAATAAAAAATTTAGAGTGGGATATAGAAAACGTTGGTTCTAGGTATCTGAAAGAATTGATGCAAACCAGCAAAGATAGTTTATCTATACAGTTTACCGTTGATAGATACAATGGAGATCATACTTCTCCTGAATTTACTTTAGGTAGGATGGTGGGGACTATCGGACCTGTATTTGATGAGGAGCCTGTGCATCACATTCAAGGTAGACAGTTGTTTCCTAGCGTATCTTCAGTTAATTATGCAATGGCTATTGTAGATGAAAAATTAAGTCAAGTCGTTTTAAATTTCTCAAATTCTTTACAATTTGGAATTGCACCTCAAGCACCTATTGATATCATCGATACGGAAGGAAAGCCAGAAACGATTGCAACAGCACAAGTAGGGATCATCGAAAACGCAAACATGACTTTGGCTATAAATACTGGTACAAAGGAAAATCCGAATTATGTTTATTTAGGAGCTGTTAATTATAATGAACCAGGTTGGTACGAAAAGGATTCGGGGATTTGCACTTTTGATTTATCCAAAGAAAATTTAGAACTGGTTCAAAAGAATCCATTGGTGATCCTTGATTACTCTACAAGTCAAACAAATAGTTTAGGTCTTAAACAATCTGCAACTCCAATGTTAGAGGAAAGAAAAAATTATGTGGTTGCTGATACCTATGTATTTCGTATGAACCCAGAAGATACTGCCCATGTAAAGTTTTATGCTACTGAATTTGGAAAGCCATTGGCAAATAAATCGATCGTGGTAAATTATGATACTGCGAATTTATTACAAGGAGCAGACAATCCTACATTAGGAGTTCCTTTGAGTGCCTTGATATTTACTCCAGCTGTGAAAACAGATGAGAATGGAGTGGCATACATGGAATTAAATGCTGCTGACCCGGGAAATCCAAGAGAATTTATTGACGGTCAGTTGTATGCTTTGAATTATAGTTTAGAGGGATCGTTTTTTGTGGATTGCAATCCAATAAATTTTATAAGTATTATGGTTTTTGACAAAGTAGCGAAGGATGTGATTGAAAACCCTAAGTGGTCCGATTTACAGCCAACGATGCAGCAGTATTCGAACTTATATCCGATAATGTCACGAGGAGTGTTTAAACTATCCAATCAAGAAGTAGTGGATAAACATGCCGAAATACTAAAATTTGTTTTTGGTAAAGAAGTATCAGACCCAAATTACATGCCCGTTACCAGAGATTTATCAAGAGATAAACAACAAATGATTCTTAATTATTTAGAGGGTATCATCAACGACAAACAAATGAATGAAGCAGTAGCTGCAAAATAGAAACAACCTTATAATATTATGATTTTACTTAAAAATAAAAAGATAGATTCTCTTAAAAAACTTAAAGATTCTATACAGACTGCGATTGAATTAGAGCATGCAACAATTCCTCCGTATTTGACAGCAATGTTTTCATTGGCAAATACAAAGAACACTAAAATAGCAGGTTTGATTCATTCCGTTGTGATTGAAGAAATGCTTCATTTGACCATTGCTTGTAACTTATTGAATGCCATAGATGGTTCCCCTGTTTTGAATGAAAAAGGATTTGTTCCTACATATCCTGGACCTTTACCTGGTGGAGTTGAATCTGGTTTAACGGTACCTATTGCAAAATTTTCTAAATCCTTGGTTAAAGATGTTTTTATGGTGATAGAGGAACCTGAGCATCCGATTGATATCAAAATATCGTCTAACAAATTATTGGCAAATTCAGATTTGAAATCTCAGTTAGAGCAGAGAGTTTCAGAATTAGAAGCAAAAGACAATTTAACAATAGGTGAATATTATGAATATATTACACTGCTTTTAGAAATTTATGAAATTGTTGCAAAGCTAAAAGGTGAAACTATATTTTGTGGAGCTATGAGCAAGCAAGTTGTGAATCCTAATTGGTTTCCTGAATCAGAATTATTTGCTATTACGGATTTAGAAACCGCAAAAAGAGCGATAGAAATAATTGTAGATCAAGGGGAAGGAAGTACGACAGATCCTTTTGTGGAAGCGGATATTGATGGGGATACCGCAAATGAACCAGCGCATTATTATAGATTCGGTGAAATCTATGCGGGTAAAGAATTGATCAAAGACAGTTCATCTGAAGTAGGGTATTCTTATGGAGGTGATGAAATACCGTTTTATGCAAATGAGGTTCCAAATATGACGGAAAACCCAAAAATGAGTGATTATTCCGTAAACTCTTTAGCTTATCTAAATAGTAAATTGTTCAACTATAACTATACCAATTTATTGAATAGTTTGCATGAAACCTTTAATGGTCAGCCAGATAAATTGAGCAACGCCATGGGATCTATGTATGCATTGAGATTATATGCATTGAAACTTATGGCTTTACCAGATCCAAATAATCCTGGTTTTGTGGCAGGTCCGAGTTATGAATATGTGGTTTCACAAGACTTGAGCGAAAGTGAGAAGTTTTCATTAGAAGTAGCACAGGAATAAACTGTTTAGTTTTTTAGCATGATATTTGTTACTACTGTTTTTAGTAAGTAAAATAGAAAAAATCCGATAGTACATAAACTGTCGGATTTTTAATTGATTTTACTATTTAGGATCGATTTTGCTTAAACGATTAAGCACTGATATTTCCTTAAAAAATAACGGATTAAATAAAAGATAGAATTAGTTCTGCATTTTTTATGGAAACCATTTGATTATTTAATTATATCAAAGTAATTTTAAGGACTTAAGTGGTGGTTGTTCATAATATCAGATACAATAAATTAGAATAGAACCTCCAAGAAGGGAAAGGAATATGTCGGAAATCTCAACAGTATTTTTTTTAGAAAAGCTATTAAAGCATCATTTAACGGATAAAGAATTTGAGTGGCTAGCTTCAAATTTTAATAAAATTGATGAAGATGCTACAGGTAAAAAGTTTTTGTTAGCCTATAGTTTGGTGTATCGTTTTATTTCTAGAAATGATATTTCTTATTCAGAGAACGAATTAGCAGTTCTGGAAGATATCTATCCTTCATTCCATGCGAAAGGATGGAATACACATTCTCTCACAAGGGCTTTATTGATGCTGCACTTGGATCCGAAAACAAATAAAAAAACCTTGCAATTTCTTGAAAACACAGCAAGTGATAAGGAGCAAGAAGATTTGTATAAAAGTCTATATTTTTTAGAAAATTCAGAAGACTTCATTTCGTTTATTGAAGAAGGTATTCGTAGCAATGTAATTACCATTTATGATGCGATTGCACACTACAATCCGTTCCCAGCGACATATTTGTCTGAAAATAGTTGGAATCAATTGGTCTTAAAAGGTATTTTTAATTATCGCCCATTGTATCCAATTTATAAACTTCAAGAAAGAAATAATGAAAAATTAGCCTTGGTTGCCAATGATTATGTTCATGAACGTTGGGCTGCCGGAAGAAATTTCACTCCAGAACTTTGGCAGTTAATGCTGGGTAACATCAACCAAGATTTAGAAAAAACAGTTAGCAAAGCTTGTACTTCAGAAAATGCCATAGAGAAGAAAGTTGCTACAAAAGTACTGGAACTAAATAATACACAGACTAATACAGATACAGGGTTTTGGGAATCTGTAGGAAAAGAATACTATAACATTTAATACTTAAACACTTAACAATGCATTTTATTGATCCACATATACACATGGTTTCTCGTACAACTGACGATTACGAAGCGATGCGAGCAGCAGGAATTGTTGCGATTATTGAACCCGCTTTTTGGATGGGACAACCAAGAACTTCAGTTGGTTCTTTTCAAGATTATTTTAATAGCTTGGTCAATTGGGAACGTTTTAGGGCTTCTCAATTTGGTATCAAGCATTATTGTACCATTGGACTGAATTCTAAAGAAGCTAATAATGAAGCTTTGGCAGAGGAAGTTATGGACCTATTACCATTGTATGCAGCCAAAGAGGGAGTTGTAGCTATTGGTGAAATTGGATATGACGATCAAACAGCGGCTGAGGATAAATACTTTAGACAGCAAATAGAATTGGCTAAAGAGCTAAATTTACCGATAATGGTTCACACACCTCATAGAGACAAGAAAAATGGAACCATAAGAAGTATGGATGTCATTAAAGAACATGGTGTAGCTCCAAACATGGTTGTAATTGATCACAATAATGAAGAAACAGTAAAAGATGTTTTAGACAGAGGATATTGGGCTGCTTTCACCATTTACCCAAATACCAAAATGGGAAATGAAAGAATGGTAGAAGTTGTAAAACAATATGGTTCAGAAAGAATTATCGTTGACAGTTCGGCAGATTGGGGGGTAAGTGACCCATTAGCTGTTCCAAAAACCGCTGCACTTATGATAGAAAGAGGTGTTTCTCAAGAAGACATGCACCTAACTTGTTATAAAAATGCATTGGATGTTTACGGACAGAGCGGTCAATTTAACGAATCAGATTGGTTGACAGAAATGAAGATTGAAGAGCAGGAACTTTTGAATGGAAATTCGGTTTTACGTGGACAAGAATTTGTCAAAAAAACGTATTCAAATATTATCAAAAACTAACATGAGGTTAGGTAGTTTTATCAAAATGGCTCGTCCAGCCAATATCATAACAGCGATATCAGATATTGTTGCAGGTTTAGCGATTTCTGGAGTTTTAATAAATTCTTTTGATGAAGAATTATTGAGGAACAGTTTTCTTCTTATACTCGCAACAATAGGTTTGTATGGGGGTGGAATTGTTTTTAATGATATTTTTGATATTGAGGACGACAAGAAAAATAGACCTGAGCGAGTGCTTCCATTAGGAAAAATTTCAAAACAAGAAGCGATTTATTTTGGAAGCCTATTGTTTTTAACAGGAATCAGTTGTGGGTTTTTGGTCTCTGTTTTTAGCGGAATGCTAGCGACTACAACAGCAGCTTTAGCCATGTCATATGATAAGTTCTCGAAACATAATACTGTTTTAGGGCCTATAAATATGGGGTTATGTAGATCGGCAAATTTATTATTAGGGATGAGTATAGTTCCTTCTGTTGTTTCGTCTATGTGGTTTATTGGTTTTGTTCCTTTGGTGTTTGTTGCTGCTATTACTCTTGTAGGGCAAAAAGAAGCACATGGTCACAATAAAAACTCAATTTTTAAAGCTATATTACTGGATACTTCTGTAGTTGGTTTTTTTATTGTTTTGATGCTAAAAGGATATTTGGATATTCTTACATCAAGTCCATTTTTAATATTCTGGTATGGAATTAACTTGAATGCAAAAATAAGAGCGATAAAAAATAATATTCCAGAAAAAATTAAGAATGCTGTAAAAACAGGGGTATTATCCTTAATCCCATTAAATGCTATTTATGTAGCAGGCTTTTCAAATGGAGTTTATGGATTGCTTTTATTGTGTTTGTTACCACTGTCAATTTTTGTGGCCAAACGTTATGCAGTCACCTAATAGAAGTAGAAAGAAAATAAGTAGAAGATTATTTAGGTTTAATTTATGAATAAAGTAATACAACAAAACTTTCAAGTTCAATTCAATTATAACATCTCTTTTACTGAAGATGTATTTAGAGCTGAGAATACATTTTTAAAAGAAGTATTGACAAGTGTACCTTCTATAAGAACGGCAAAAGCTGTGGTGGTTTTGGATCAAGGGTTGTATGCGCATCAACGTCAGCTAATAGATAAGATTGAAACCTATTTTCAAACCTATCATAAAAATATCACTTTAATGGGAACTCCTCTTATCGTGGATGGTGGTGAAAAGGTTAAAAATAATTGGAACTCTGTAGAAAGTGTCTTAGAATTATTAAATACTCAGAAAATCGACAGACATTCCTTTATTATCTCAGTCGGAGGTGGTGCTGTACTTGATATGGTTGGCTTTGCAAGTGCAATTGCTCATAGAGGTGTTCGATTGATTCGAATTCCGACCACGGTACTTTCTCAAAATGACTCAGGTGTTGGGGTGAAAAATTCCTTCAATTATTTTGAAAAAAAGAATTTTTTAGGAACCTTTCAACCTCCGTTTGCTGTAATCAATGACAGCTACTTTTTAGATAGTTTATCGGATCGTGATTTTCGTTCTGGTATCTCCGAGGCCATAAAAGTTGCTTTGATAAAAGATGTATCTTTCTTTGAATGGATAGAAAATAATAGTACCCTTTTAAATAACAGGGATTCTAAAACCATTGAGCATTTGATATTCCGATGTGCTGAATTGCACACAGAGCATATAGGAACTGCAGGGGATCCTTTTGAACAAGGCTCTTCAAGGCCTTTGGATTTTGGGCATTGGGCGGCACATAAATTGGAGTATTTAACCAATTACAAACTCACACATGGTGAGGCAGTTGCAGTAGGTATAGTATTAGATAGTTCTTATTCTTACTTTAAAGGATTTTTGACGAAAGAAGAAATGTTACGTATAATAACATGTTTTCAACAATTGAATTTTCAATTGGATCATGAGTTATTATTCGATCCTGAGGATAAAAATGCGATAAATCCAGAATTAATAAGTGGTCTAGAAGAATTTAGAGAGCATTTGGGAGGTGAACTGACCATAATGCTATTAAAATCGATAGGGAAAGGGGGGGAAATTCATGAGATGGAGGAAGAAAAATTAAATGAATCTGTTGCCTTTATAAAAACCTTTGTCATAAATTTACATGCCGTATGAAGATTGGAACAGGCCATTTAAGTTATTGTACAAATATTCATGCAGGTGAATCTTGGAGCGAGATTTTTAAAAACTTGGAGATTTATATTCTAGAAGTTAAAAGTAGGATTTCACCCGATGCTCCTTTCGGTATAGGCCTGCGTTTGTCAAATATTGCTGCTGAGGAATTGAGTAAAAAAGAAACTTTGCGCAATTTTAAAACCTGGTTAAAAGAACATCAGCTGTATGTATATACTATGAACGGGTTTCCTTTTGGTAGTTTTCATGGGGAAGTGATAAAAGATCAAGTTCATGCACCGGATTGGACAAATATTTCAAGGAAAAATTATACAAAGCAATTGTTTGATATTTTAGGTGAATTATTACCAGAATCAATGACTGGCGGGATTTCAACATCACCGATTTCTTATAAGTTTTGGCACCATAACCCATCGGAATTAGTGAAAGCAAAAACGCAAGCTTGTTCGGCAATTATAGATGTAGTTTTTCATTTAATGGACATAAAATCCAAAACAGGAAAAACACTCCATTTAGATATAGAGCCAGAACCTGATGGGATCATTGAAAATTCAAATGAGTTCGTAGCATTTTACAATGAATTTCTTATCGGAAAGGGAATTTCAGAATTACAAACTTTAAAAGAATGTACTAGGGCAGAAGCTGAACTAGCGATCAGAGAGCATGTTCAGTTGTGTTTTGATATTTGCCATTCTGCTGTTGCATTTGAAAAGCCTTCGGAGGTTATTTCGTTGATGAATACCCATAAAATAAAAATAGGGAAGTTACAACTGAGTTCAGCTTTAAAATGTCATATTGATGGGAATTACGCTCTTAATGAATTGCAAGATCATCTGCTGGCCTTTCATGAACCAAATTATCTTCATCAGGCAATTATAAAAACTAAAAATGGAGAATTTAGGAAATTTCCCGATTTAGATGTTGCCATTGAAGCAATGGAAAGTGCTACTTTTCGGGAATTAAGAACACATTATCATGTACCAATATTTCTTGCAGATTATCAAAAACTACAATCTACTCAAGATGATTTAATTGAAGTTTTAAAATTATGGAAGGACAATGCCTTTACGAATCATTTAGAAATAGAAACGTATACTTGGGACGTGTTACCTGATCAAATGCAAACAGATATTACGACGGCAGTCTCTAGGGAAATGGAATGGGTTTTGAATCAAATAAATTAAAAAGAATGAAGCAAACAGTGGTAATTAATGTAGTTGGATTGACTACAAAAATATTAGAGGACCAAAGTTTATTCATCTCACAATGGAGTAAAAGAAACAAGAAGGTCTCTACAATTACTCCTGTTCTTCCAGCTGTTACCTGCACCATGCAAACGACTTATTTGACTGGTAAAACTCCTTCGGAACATGGGATTGTCGGAAATGGTTGGTATCATAAAGAGCAATCAGAAGTGCAATTTTGGAAACAATCCAATAAATTGGTTGAGAGTCCAAATATTTGGGATGAGGCAAAAATCAAAAACGAAGATTTTACTTGTGCCAATATGTTCTGGTGGTATAATATGTACTCTAGTGTTGACTATTCTGTTACCCCTAGACCTCAATATAGAGCTAACGGGCTAAAAAAGCCAGATTGTTATAGTCATCCTTCAAACCTTAGAGACGAGTTACAAGACAAATTTGGGGTTTTTCCTTTGTTTGATTTTTGGGGACCTAGAACAACAATAAAATCTAGTCAGTGGATTGCGGATGCTTCTAAATATGTGCATGACACGTGTAATCCGACTTTGCAATTGATTTATTTACCTCATTTAGATTACTGTTTCCAAAAATATACGGCGGATTCACCACAGGTAAAAAAGGATATTTTAGAAATTGATGATGTATTAAAAGATCTTATTTCCTTTTACGAAGCTAAAAATGTAACCCCAATAGTTGTTTCAGAATACGGAATATCTCCAGTAGATACACCTATTCATTTGAATAGGATTTTCAGAAAATCTGGTCTTTTAGCGGTGCGCACTGAGAACCATAAAGAATTGTTGGATGCGGGTACTAGTAATGCGTTTGCAGTAGCAGACCATCAAGTAGCACATATTTATTGTAAACCTGAAGTAGAGCAGGAGGTATTGGCAATATTAAAGCAAACGGAAGGCGTTGAAGAAATATTGGATAAAAAGGAACAAGTCTCTAGAGGTTTGTGGCATAAAGATCGATCAGGAGCATTTATGGTTGTGGCTAAAGCAAATGCTTGGTTTACCTACTACTATTGGTTGGACGATAAAAATGCACCAGATTTTGCAAGAACTGTAGCGATTCATGACAAACCTGGTTATGATCCGGTAGAAATGTTTTTGGATACTGATAAAACCGCTATCAAACTTCAAGTTGTGGCAAAGTTGTTGCTAAAAAAAATGGGATTTAGAGTGTTGTTCGATTTTATTCCTTTGAAAGGAGAAATGATTCAAGGATCTCATGGTAGGGTAGATGTACCTTTTAATGAAATGCCTGTCATTATTTCAGAAAACAATCATAGTGACAATATTGAAGCTGTGGCTGTTAAAGATGTTATTCTTTCTAGTGTTTTTGACGCGTAGAATTACCATCCGATTTTAGTATTAAAAGCTATACTTTTCTTTGTATCTTATTTTGAAGTTAAACGCTTCTATTTTTAATTATATTGAATTGCAACAATTTTCATTTTTAAAGAGGCTTGATTTTTATCATAAATCAAGTGTTTTTTAGAATTTATATTTAGGCCCTAAACAAATAGCTTAAAATAAGCATAAGCCAATATCATAATTTATGAAAATGAAATCAGAGAATAGCTATAAGAAACAGCGCAAGAAATCAAAAGAATTTAAAACACGTCAAGAGTATTTAGAGCATGAATTAGAAATCATGAACTTTAAGAGATGGAAGGTTCACTTGCCATTTCGTGATTTTCATATAGAAATTGAAGATTTGGTACCCGCACTTGCAGCGACTATTGGAAAGGTGGTAATGGTGACAGCCATGGTTGCTGCATTTGCTATCCAGTTTGGCTTAACTCCTGAATTTATTGCAGAAAATGTCAGATACGAATTATTAATCGCTGGAGGGATATTTGTTATTTTGTTTTCGGCTATATTAAACCCTACAGCAAATCTTGCAGGAACACATGGCCCTATGATTCCTCTTATTCCAATCATTGCACTTGCAGGAGGACATCCTTTAGCCTTAGGGATTTTGATTGGTGTGTTTGGAATATTATTAAGTATAACCAAAGGAGGGTCCAAATTAATGAACCTAACAAGTGTGGGAGTACGTGGAGGCTTGCTCATATATCTTGGTGCCGTTGGACTGATCAGTCAAATAAAAAAGTTAGAACTTTGGTCTGCAGATACTGAAATTATTGCACTTTCCTTTGTGATTATTGGTGTCACAATTTTTATATACGCCTATTTGGCTCGAGTAAACAAAAGGTGGTTGGCAATTCCATTATGTTCTGCATTGGCAGGATTGATTGCTTTTTTAATGGGAGCCGATTTTGCTTTTACTACCAAACCTGGACTTCCACATTTTAGTCCATTTTATTGGTGGGGAGAAACTACCGGTTGGAAACTGGGGTGGCCTAACTTTGAGCATTATATAGCGGTAGTTCCTTTTGCAATTTTAGCGGTTGCAATGTGGTCTCCGGATTTTTTAGGTCACCGAGTGTTTCAGGAAATAAACTACCCTAAAAAAGCAAAAAAAGTATTAATGGATGTTGATGATACGATGACAGTTGCTTCCATCCGTCAAATAATTGGTTCTATTTTAGGAGGAGGAAATATCGCTTCCTCATGGGGAACTTATATGATTCCAGCAGCAATTGCGAAACGACCGATTCCTGGAGGAGCTGTTTTAACGGCTATCTTATGTATTGCATTTGCCATTTTAGGATACCCTATGGATTTGGCTATGTGGGAACCTGTCCTGAGAATTGCACTTATCGTAGGAGTATTCTTGCCACTACTCGAAGCGGGAATGCAAATGATTAAAACACAAAAAAGTTCCTTAAGTGCAGGTACTTGTATTTTTGCTTGTGCCTTTGTAAATCCAGTTTTTGGTTGGGCTTTGACTATGCTGTTAGATAATTTAGGGTTGATAGGAGATAAGGAGCGGGCTAAGAATTTATCGATGAAGGAAAAATTAATTATTCCTGGTGTCATGTTCTTAGTGTGTGTGATCTCTTTAGCACTCGTGGGACAATTGAGAGGAATCCCTGGAATGTTTTAATATATAAAGTCCCATTTTTTAGATGGGACTTTTTAGTTGTATTTAAACCGAAACAATCTTTGCATATTCCATAAAATAGGAATCTAACGACTGAAGTTTTGGTGTCATTTTTTGAGCGTATAATACAAATTGGCATTTTGTAATACTTGGTGTTATGGACAATAAAGTAGAAAAAGCAGCTCTTTGTGAAAGAAAATCAGCATCATCAATACTAAACAACATCAAAGAAGAAGTACTTACTCCGTTGGATAATAGCAATTTATTTAAAGATTGTGGGGTTGCAATAAGAATATCGACGCCTTCAAATATTTCTGATTTTAGTAAATCTATATGAATCTTCTCATCAGCCAAATAAACACGCAAACTATTGTAACGAGTATACGCTGTCAAAGTATCATAAATTGCCAACGCTTTTTCTCTGTTTTCCACCAGAATGATGGCTCTAGGTGCCGTGCCTACCGCTTCGCATTTCAATTTATGCATGGTAGTTAGAATTAGTGTCGTAGTTTTTCCTAATTCAGCAGGTCCCGTGCAAAATACATTCGCACCACTTTTAATAACTGGAATACTTTTAGTCTGGAATGTAGTTGGTTCAGAAATCTCTAAGTTTTCTAATAATTCTTTGATTGTAGCATGTAGCTTTTTAAAAGGCATGGGTAGTACTGACATGAAAAATATTTTTAGATGATTTTCAAAAGGCAAATATACTATGAAGCTTTTAAAAAAGCATGTTAGAACAGATGAAACAATTATAATTTATAGATCGAAAAATATGACAGTATATTGATAAGTATCAATTGTTTTATTCTCCTTCTTAAAATTTTCTCTGAGAAATCTATAAAAAAACCTTCTTTTTTATTTGTATTAAATCTAAATAAAAGTATTTTCGCATCGTGATTACATTAACAACAACATCGAACAAATATTTACTTAAATTTTACCATAAGCAAGTAACCTTGACTTTTTGTAATTTATTGGCTTTAAGAAATACTATAAATGCTATAAATATAGAATCTCATTTTTATGAGGGACATAGCGGAGTAGAGCTAATTTCTGTTTGCAATCTAAAAGAAATTTTATTGCTGGATACATTAGATGTTTTGGAGTTAAAAAAAATCATGGATTCTATTTTTTCTCCGAAAAAAGAATTGGTTTACTAGACTTTATACGTTTTGTTTAAAATCAATCCAAACTATGGATTGTGCTTTCAATCATCTTTAGAATTTTATAAATTTGAGAGTAACTTAAAAATTTTGAACATGGAAAATCTAATTCGAGAAAATCTTTCTATAAATATTAAAGTAATTGATTTATTAAATGATCAAATAAAAATGGAAGCAAAGGCTTCTGCAACTTATTTGGCGATGGCATCTTGGTGCGATCAACATGGTTACGATCATAGTGCTAAATTCTTCTATGCTCAGTCTAGCGAGGAGAGAGAGCACATGTTGAAAATTTTCAAATATATAAATGACAATGGAGGAATGGCATATTCTCCTACAGTTGAAGGAGTCAGTCATGACTATGAGTCGATTTTAGATTTGTACAAAACTGCATTACAAGAAGAAATTAAAGTAAGTAAATCGATTCAAAATATATTTTTGACTTGTAGAAAAGAAAAAGATGTGGCTTCAGAGTTGTTCTTACAATGGTTTGTGAATGAGCAACAAGAGGAAGAACAAAAAATGCGTCATGCCGTTAAAATATACGATTTACACGGTGAAGATGTTGAGAACTTGTATGCAATTGACAAACGTATTGCTGGAGTTTAAAACACGAAATACTTTTAAAAAATAAAAAAAGCAACTTCATTTTGAAGTTGCTTTTTTTTAGTTATCATTTTACAGTTCTATTTGAAACAAAAAAATCGCCGTTATATATAACGACGATTTTTAATTATATAGAGCTTTTTCTATTACTTGATCATCTTGTAACTACGCTTGATAAAGTTTGTCAACTCCTCACCATGCAATAGGTTTTGAGACAATTTTGCTAAATCAAAAGCCTGACCAATCAATTCTTTCTGAATACCTTCGTCTTTATTATCAAGTATTTCTTTTACTAAATCGTTGTTCGTGTTTACAACCAAATTGTACATTTCTGGCATATTTTGCATTCCGAACATTCCGCCACCACCAGTCTGACTCATTTCTTTCATTCTTCTCATGAATTCAGGTACAGTAATACTGAAAGGGTTAGCGTTAGAATCTAAAGATTCTAGTTGAACCGTATAGCTTTCTTTAGGAACATTTGCTTCGATAATAGGTTTCAAAGCTTCTTTTTCTTCGTCAGAAAGTTTGCTGATTTTTTCTTCATCCTTTTTGATAAGGTTGTCGATATGGTCAGAATCTACACGAGTAAATTTAAGCTTTTCATTACTAGCTTCAATTTTTTGAATCAAGTGAGAAACAATAGGAGAGTCTAGAAGTAATACTTCGTATCCTTTTTCCTTAGCTTCTTGGATATATCCATGTTGTGCTTCCTTGTTGGCGGCATACAACACAATTGTATTTCCATCTTTATCTGTTTGAGCTGCTTTAATTTTTTCTTGAAGTTCCTCAATAGTAAAGAACGTATCGTCTACAGTTGGAAATAAAGAGAATTTCTTAGCCTTGTCATAAAACTTATCGTCAGATAACATTCCGTATTCAATAATAACCTTGATATCATTCCATTTTTGCTCGAAATCCGCACGGTCTTTTTTGAATAAAGAAGTAAGCTTATCAGCAATTTTTTTAGTGATATAACCAGAAATCTTTTTAACAGCACCATCAGCTTGCAAATAAGAACGAGATACGTTTAATGGAATGTCTGGAGAGTCAATTACACCTTTCAACATCTGTAAGAAATCAGGAACAATTCCTTCTACGTTGTCAGTAATAAATACTTGGTTTTGGTACAATTGAATTTTATCCTTTTGGATATCCATGCTTTGACTCAACTTAGGGAAGTATAAAATTCCTGTTAAGTTGAATGGGTAATCTACATTTAAGTGAATATTGAACAAAGGCTCCTCGAATTGAGAAGGGTATAATTCTCTATAAAAAGTATTGTAATCGTCAGCTTCTAAATCAGATGGTTTTTTTGTCCATGCTGGATTTGTATTGTTGATGATATTATCAACTGTGATTTGTTTGTGTGGCTCCGTAGTTTCTTTTCCATCAGCATCAGTCGTGGTCTGTGGTGTAAACTCAGGATCGTTAATTTCCTTAGTTCCAAATTTAATTGGAATTTGGTTGAAACGATTGTATTTGTTTAAAAGCTCCGTAATTTTAGAATCTTCTAAGAAGTCTAAAGAATCTTCTGCAATATGTAAAACAATTTCAGAACCTCTAGTTTCTTTTTCAACTGGCTCAATCTCGTAGTTTGGAGATCCATCACATGACCATTTTACAGCAGCAGGATCTTTATAAGACTTGGTAATGATTTCAACTTTATCAGCTACCATAAATGCAGAATAGAAACCTAAACCAAAGTGACCAATAATTCCAGAGTCTTCTACTTTATCTTTGTATTTGTCAATAAATTCCTCAGCACCAGAAAAGGCAATCTGGTTGATGTATTTCTCAACTTCTTCTTCGTTCATACCAATCCCTTGGTCAATAATACGAAGCGTTTTGTTTTCTTTATCAGCGATAACTTCTACAACAGGTGAACCGTATTCTTCGTTTCCTGCTTCCCCCATAGTTATAAGGTGTTTCATTTTAGAAGTTGCATCTGTTGCATTTGAAATCAATTCACGTAAAAATATTTCGTGATCAGAGTACAAGAATTTTTTAATCAACGGAAAGATATTCTCTACCGATACATTAATGTTTCCTTTAGCCATAATTATATGTTTTAATTATTATTTTAATTTGAATAACAAACCACAGTCAAAAAAAATACCAAAAGGAAATTTATGACGACAAGACAGTGAAACGTGACAACATGACATTTTACTTTTGAGAAAGATTATCAATGCGACTTATTATGGTATCAAATTTTATGATTGTAATTTAGTCTTTACAAGCCTTTTTTATAGTAAGTTTGTTAAA
Organism: Flavicella sp.; assembly: GCF_029238425.1. Lineage (GTDB taxonomy): Bacteria > Bacteroidota > Bacteroidia > Flavobacteriales > Flavobacteriaceae > Flavicella. Next base: position 20,314 of record NZ_JAQWGB010000106.1, on the reverse strand, counting down.
ATTAAACGTTTAGCTATTTAGTTTAACAGACTTTATTTAGGGATTAAAAATATTTTTATTTTTTTTGTAAAACACCTTGCTAGACGTAAAAGGTTTTGTATATTTGCCAACGCTTTTAGTGGATGGTTTTTGTACCGAAGCTAGTATAAATAAAATAAGATTTTAAAAATATAAGTAATGCCGAAAAGAACATTCCAACCATCAAAGAGAAAAAGAAGAAACAAACACGGTTTTAGAGAAAGAATGGCTTCAGCTAATGGACGTAAAGTTTTAGCTAGAAGAAGAGCTAAAGGAAGAAAAAGATTATCTGTTTCATCTGCCGCTAGACCAAAGAAATAATGAATATTTAATTCATATAAAACAGGTGTTACTATTTATTAGTAACACCTTTTTTTTGAATAAACGAATCAGAAGTAAGTTAATAATTAAAGGTGCTGATTACCTTTTCGTTATAAAATTAATAGGATGCCAAAAAACACAAACATCAAATCGGTTTTAATTATAGGTTCTGGTCCAATTGTAATTGGGCAAGCGTGTGAATTTGATTATTCAGGTTCTCAATCTATACGATCTTTAAAAGAAGAAGGTATTGAGGTGACATTGATCAACTCAAACCCTGCGACAATTATGACAGATCCGTCATTAGCGGATAATGTTTATTTGAAGCCATTGACTGCACAGTCAATTAGAGAGATTTTAGATGCTCACCCTGATATTGATGCTGTATTACCTACCATGGGAGGTCAAACAGCATTAAATTTATGTATTGAGGCTGATGAAAAAGGAATCTGGGAAGATAATAATGTTAAAATGATTGGTGTTGATATCGACGCAATCAATGTTACAGAAGATAGAGAACAATTCCGTGAGTTGATGGGGAAAATTGGTGTTGATATGGCACCTCAAGCAACAGCAACTTCTTTCTTAAAAGGAAAAGAAATTGCTCAAGAATTCGGTTTCCCTTTATGTATTAGATCTTCTTTTACTTTAGGTGGAGCTGGTGCTGCAATTGTTTATGATGAAAAAGATTTTGACGATTTATTATCTAATGGTTTGGAGATTTCTCCTATTCATGAGGTGATGATTGACAAAGCCATGATGGGATGGAAAGAATACGAACTAGAGTTGTTACGTGATGGTAATGACAACGTAGTTATTGTATGTTCTATTGAAAATATGGATCCAATGGGAATTCATACTGGAGATTCTATTACAGTTGCTCCGGCAATGACATTAAGTGATTCTACTTTCCAAAAGATGCGTGATATGGCAATCCATATGATGCGTTCTATTGGAGACTTCGAAGGAGGGTGTAACGTACAGTTTGCAGTTTCTCCAGATGAAAAAGAAGATATTATTGCAATTGAAATTAACCCTCGTGTTTCGCGTTCGTCTGCATTGGCATCGAAGGCTACGGGTTATCCAATTGCTAAGATTGCTACTAAATTAGCTTTAGGGTATAATTTAGATGAATTGAATAATCAAGTAACAGGAAATACTTCTGCCTTGTTTGAGCCAACATTGGACTATGTGATCGTGAAAATTCCTCGTTTTAACTTTGATAAGTTTGAAGGATGTGATAGAACTTTAGGATTGCAAATGAAAGCAGTTGGTGAAGTGATGGGAATTGGACGTTCTTTCCAAGAAGCATTGCATAAAGCAACTCAGTCATTAGAGATCAAACGTAACGGTTTAGGAGCAGATGGTAAAGAAGAAACTCACTACGATACGATTATTTCTAAATTAACAAACGCCTCATGGGATAGAGTATTTACTATCTATGATGCTATTAAAGCAGGTATTTCTTTAAAGAAAATTTACGATATCACTAAAATTGATATGTGGTATTTAAAGCAATATGAAGAATTATTTACTTTAGAAAAAGAAATTTCATCTTTCAAATTAGATACGTTATCTAAAGACTTGTTGTTAGAAGCTAAGCAAAAAGGATACGGAGACAGACAAATAGCACACATGCTTGGATGTCTAGAATCTGAAGTTTATAATAAGCGTGAGGAGTTAAATGTGAACCGTGTTTATAAATTGGTAGATACTTGTGCTGCAGAATTTGCTGCAAACACACCTTATTACTATTCTACTTTTGAAAGCACGATGACTACTGCAGATGGTAATACATTCTCTGCAAACGAATCTGTTGTTACAGATAAGAAAAAAGTTGTTGTTTTAGGATCTGGACCGAATAGAATTGGACAAGGAATTGAGTTCGATTACTGTTGTGTGCATGGTGTTTTAGCTGCTCAAGAAGCAGGTTATGAAGCTATCATGATCAACTGTAATCCGGAAACAGTTTCTACAGATTTTGATACGGCTGATAAGCTATACTTTGAGCCTGTATTCTGGGAGCATATTTATGACATCATTCGTCATGAAAAGCCAGAAGGTGTAATTGTTCAATTAGGAGGTCAGACTGCCTTAAAATTAGCTGAAAAACTAGAAGCTTATGGTATTAAAATTATGGGTACTTCTTTTGAAGCATTGGATTTAGCAGAAGATAGAGGACGTTTCTCTGAGATGTTAACTTCTTTAGATATTCCTTTCCCTAAATTTGGAATGGCGACAAATGCTGATGAGGCTTTAGAAATTGCTGATCAGTTAGATTTCCCAATTTTGGTTCGTCCTTCTTATGTTTTAGGAGGTCAAGGAATGAAAATTGTAATCAACAAAGAAGAACTAGAAGAGCATGTAGTTAGTTTATTACGTTCTATTCCTGGAAATAATCTTTTATTAGACCATTACTTAGAAGGCGCTATTGAAGCGGAAGCGGATGCAATTTGTGATGCAGATGGTAATGTTTACATTATCGGGATTATGGAGCATATAGAGCCTTGTGGAGTGCACTCTGGAGATTCAAACGCTACATTACCTCCGTTTAATCTAGGGGAGTTTGTAATGGATCAAATAAAAGAGCATACTAAGAAAATTGCCGTAGCATTAAAAACGGTTGGATTGATGAATATTCAGTTCGCTGTAAAAGACGATACAGTTTATATTATTGAAGCAAATCCAAGAGCATCTCGTACGGTACCATTTATAGCGAAGGCTTATGGAGAACCATATGTAAACTATGCTACTAAAGTGATGTTAGGAGTGAATAAAGTTACAGACTTTAACTTCAATCCTCAATTGGAAGGTTATGCTATTAAGCAACCAGTATTCTCTTTCAATAAGTTCCCTAATGTTGACAAGAAATTAGGACCTGAAATGAAATCTACTGGAGAAGCAATTTTATTTATTGATGATCTTAAAGATGATACATTCCATGAGTTATACTCAAGAAGAAAAATGTACTTAAATAAATAAAAGCGAATCGCTTTTGATAATTAAAAAAGGCTTTCCAATCGGAAAGCCTTTTTTGATTCTGACTCCGAGCCTTTCGAAGCGTTTTATTAAAGTTCTACTATTATTACTGTTGTATAAAGCCTGTTGCAATCCAAGTATTTAAAAGATCAATATTGGCTTGTTCCAGTTTTGAGCTATTTTTCGGCATATTACCTCTTTCAATCCTACCTATAGAACTATTGGTTCCGGTAGCTTCGAAAGCTGTTTTAACTTCTGAATAATTAGTAAGTGATGGTGATCTTGTTCCACCGTGACAATTGGTTGTAGCACAACTTTGATTTACTAATGGAGCTATATTAGAAATATAACTAACGGTTACCAATTCACCTGAAGGGTACCCAGCGTTTATCCAAAGCTGTAAATTATCTTTGTCTTCTTGTGTTAATGACGGTACACCTGGTTTGGGCATTCTTCCTGATTGTATTTCTCCCCAAGAATCATCAATAGTAAATCCGTTTTTTACTTCTGTAAAGTTGGTAAGTGCCACTTGACCTGCCGGATTAGCGCCAGAATGACAACCAGTTGTGGAACAACTTTGAGCCATAATAGGGGCAATTGTATTTTCGTAAGTTTTTGCACTTGTAGAAGCTATTCCTGTTCCTGTTACGCTGATGATAGATGCCGTACTTGTTGAATTTGAAGTGATTGACATATTACCGCTAAAAACTGAAATTGTAGTTGGCGTAAACGCTACTGTAAACGTTTGTGAGTTCCCAGCAGCAATACTTCCTGAGGAAGGAGTCACGCTAAAACCTTCGGGTGTCGTAATATTCGAGATAGAGATTTCTTCGGTACCTGTGTTAGTGACAGTAAATGTTTCCTCAGCAGTATTTGTTACTTCAACATTTCCAAAACTCAAAGTGGTTTCAGATAACTCAGTTGTAAAACTCTTTGTTGCAATTTCTCCAGAATCAGAAGAGGAACAAGCACTAATCATCAATAGTACTGATAGAAATGCAAGGGGTGTAATTTTTTTCATAAATAAGTTTAGTTTGTCTTTTGGTCGATTGAAATGGATCATCTTACATAAAATGATATTTTAAAAGTAATGATTTTAAATGAGTTGGTAAAATCTGGTGTGTTTGTGAAACTAAATTGTAGTCATTTTGATACCTTTGTTTAAAAGAAGTTGACCATGAATTATATTTTATTTGACGGACCTACTAGGAACAGTCTATTGCCATTTACTTTTACAAAACCAGTGTCTGAAATTAGAGTAGGGGTGATGACAATTAAAGAAAAATGGGAAAAATTATTGGGTTGTACTCTAACGTATTTAACCGAAGAATATTTAGAAGCTAAATATCCAATGGTTGAGTTTGATGAAAATGTATATATTGATGCTTCTGTAATGCCAACGAAGGAATTAGCTACCGAAATTAGTTTCATAGCAGAGAATCAAATGTTAATGCGAAATGACGACATGATTGCTTTTTTCGCTTCTAAAAATCAAGAAGAAGTTGATTTTGAATCCTATGAAGTTATTGAGTTTAAAGAAGAGCTTTTTAAAATAGAAACTAAATCAGACATTTTTTCTCATAATTACCAAGCTATTAATGATGATTTTCAATTGTTGACCAAAAATAGATCATCGGTTGATTTATCTGATACCAATACCATCATTGGTCCAGCAGAAAATGTGTTTCTTGAAGCCGGTGTGGCTGTGGAATGTGTAGTGATAAATGCAACAGAAGGCCCCGTTTATATTGGAGAAGATGCCGTTGTAATGGAAGGTTCCCTGTTAAGAGGCCCCATTGCAATAGGAGAGAAGGCTGTTGTAAAAATGGGAGCGAAAATTTATAGTGGTACCACAATCGGTCCTAATTGTACAGTCGGTGGAGAAATAAAAAATGTGGTTTTCTTTGGGAATTCAAATAAAGGACACGATGGTTACTTGGGGAATTCTGTGGTAGGAGAGTGGTGTAACTTTGGAGCGGATACCAATGTTTCAAATATGAAAAATAATCATAGTGAAGTGAGTGTTTGGGATTATGCTGAAGATGGTTTTATGAGCAGTGGACTCAAATTTTGCGGGTTGTTTTTAGGTGATTATTCAAAATTAGGAATCAATACTATGATCAATACAGGAACTGTCATTGGTGTTTCTAGTAATGTTTTTGGTTCTGGTTTTCCAGACAAGTTTATTCCTTCTTTTAGTTGGGGAGGAAAAGAATCTCTTGTAGAATACAAAATAGATAAAGCCTTAAATGATGCGAAAAAAATGCGTGCATTAAAGAAAAAGACTTTTGAGGATAAAGATCAGAAAATTTTAGAAGCTATTTTTGAGGAAACTAAAACCTATAGACCATAGGAATAAAAAAAGCCTTTCAAAAAATGAAAGGCTTTTTATATTTATATGAATAAGGTTACTTTTTTGGAGATAAAACCTCTCCCTTAATTCTAAGAACTTTTTTAGGTTCTGATGCATTTGAAGTTAATGTTACTGTTTTAGAAAAACGTCCCACTCTGTTTGTAGCATATTTTACTCTAATCTCACCAGATTCACCAGGCATAATAGGTTCCTTATCATAGGTAGGAACGGTGCATCCACAACTTCCTTTTGCATTTGCAATGATAAGTGGACTACCTCCCGTATTTGTGAATTTAAAAACTCTATTACCATCAGCGTCTTTTTCAATAACACCATAGTTAATTACTTCTTCTTCAAACTGAAATACAGCAGCATTGGCATCAAAATCTTCAACCGGTTGTGCGACAGGTGAATTAAGTGAATCTTTTACTGCTTCGGTATCCTGTGCATTGATAGCGATAGTCCCTGCAAACAAGGCAATAGCCATTAATATATTTTTCATAATTATTAGTTTTACAAAACAAAAATAAACATATTTATGAGCCTACAAAATATAGGTTTGTTAACTTTTTAGTTAAAAGAGATAATTGTACTTTTGCCATCACTTAAAAAGTCCATTTGACTTTTAGAATAAACAGAAAAATAATTTCAACTCATTTCAAATGATCCCAAATAAATACAATCCAGAAAAAGTAGAAGATAAATGGTATAGCTATTGGATGGAGAATGGATATTTTCATTCAACTCCGAACGAAAAGGAAGCTTACACTATTGTCATTCCTCCACCTAACGTAACGGGTGTATTGCATATGGGACATATGTTGAATAATACTATTCAGGATGTATTGATTCGTCGTGCCAGGTTGAAAGGTTTTAATGCTTGTTGGGTACCAGGAACGGATCATGCCTCTATTGCAACTGAGGCAAAAGTAGTGGCCAAATTGAAAGAAGAAGGAATCAATAAAGAGGACTTAACAAGAGATGAGTTTTTAAAGCATGCTTGGGAATGGACTGACAAACATGGTGGAATCATCTTAGAGCAATTAAAAAAGCTTGGAGCATCATGTGATTGGGAGCGTACTGCTTTTACCATGGATGATGATTTGAGCGGAGCGGTTAGTAAGGTTTTTGTTGATTTGTATGCAAAAGGCTTGATTTACCGCGGTTACAGAATGGTAAATTGGGATCCTGAAGCAAAGACTACTTTGTCGGATGAAGAGGTTGAGTTTGTTGAAAAACAAGGGAACTTATATTATATCAACTATAAGATTGAAGGCTCTGAAGAAACGGTTACTGTTGCTACAACGAGACCGGAAACATTATTGGGAGATACTGCTGTTTGTATCAATCCTACGGATGAACGTTTTACTCATTTGAAAGGAAAAAAAGTAATTGTTCCTATTGCGAATAGAGTGATTCCAATTATTGAAGATGAATATGTTGATTTAGAATTTGGAACAGGTTGTTTGAAAATTACCCCTGCTCATGATCAAAATGATAAAGCAATTGGAGAGAAACATAATTTAGAAGTTATTGATATTCTAAATGATGATGGTTCTTTAAATTCTTTAGGATTGCATTATGAAGGAAAAGATCGTTTTGTTGTAAGAAAAGAAATAGCCGAAGAATTGCAGAATATTGGTGCTTTGGTTAAGACAGAAAAGCATATCAATAAAGTTGGAGTTTCTGAAAGAACAAAAGCGGTTATTGAACCAAAAATATCGGTGCAATGGTTCCTTAAAATGGAAGAAATTGTGAAACCAGCATTGGATGCAGTTTTAAAAGATGAGGATATCAAATTTTATCCAAAACATTATAATAGTACCTATAAATACTGGTTAGAAAATATTAGAGATTGGAATATTTCTCGTCAATTATGGTGGGGACATCAGATTCCAGCTTATTTCTATGGAGAAGGTTTGGAAGACTATGTGGTTGCTGAATCTAAAGAGGAGGCATTGCTAAAAGCTCAAGATGTAACCGGAAATATAGAATTAACTTTAGATCAGATCAAACAAGATCCAGATGCTTTAGATACTTGGTTCTCTTCTTGGTTATGGCCAATTTCATTATTTGATGGTATCAAAAATCCAGATAATGAAGAATTTAAATATTATTATCCAACGAATGATTTAGTAACTGGACCAGATATTATTTTCTTTTGGGTTGCACGTATGATTTTCGCTGGTTATGAGTTTGCAGAGGCAAAGCCGTTTAGCAATGTTTATTTTACAGGAATTGTAAGAGACAAACAAAGAAGAAAAATGTCTAAATCTTTAGGAAACTCACCAGATCCTATTGAGTTGATGAAAAAATATGGTGCTGATGGTGTTCGTACAGGTTTATTGTTGAGTGCTGCAGCGGGAAACGATTTATTGTTTGACGAAGAATTATGTGAACAAGGACGTAATTTTTCGAGTAAAATATGGAATGCTTTCCGTTTGATTGATGGTTGGGAAGTTTCTGATTCAGTTGCACAGCCTGAATCTTCAAAAATAGCAATTGAATGGTATACAGCAAAGTTTCAAAAAGCACTGGTAAGTATTGAAAAGTCCTTTGAGGAGTATAGAATCTCTGAAGCGTTGATGACGATTTATAAATTAATTTATGATGATTTTTCTTCTTGGTTCTTAGAAATGATCAAACCAGGATACCAACAACCAATTGATAGTGCAACGTATAAAGCTGCAATTTCTTGTTTGGAGGATAATTTAAAAGTATTACATCCTTATATGCCTTTCTTGACAGAAGAAATATGGCAACATTTAGCTGAGAGAACTACTGAAGAAGCCTTGATTATAGCTACTTATCCTGAATTAGTTTCATTTGATGAAAAAATTATCACCGATTTTGAATTTGCCTCTGAAGTAATTTCTGGGATTAGAAAAATCAGAAAAGATAAAAATATTAGTTTCAAGGATGCGATTGAATTATCTGTTTTAGATAATGAAAATTCAAGTGCTACTTTTGATTCAGTAATTGAAAAACTTGGAAACACATCAAAATTAAATAAAGTTGATGTTGCGGTAGAAGGAGCTTTGAGTTTTAGAATAAAATCAAATGAATATTTTATTCCCATTTCTGGAGCTATCAATGTGGAGGAGGAGATTGCCAAAATTACTGAAGAATTGAAATACACAGAAGGTTTCTTAAAATCTGTACAAAAGAAATTAAGTAATGAGCGTTTTGTAAATAACGCACCTGAAAAAGTAATAACCTTAGAAAGAAATAAGGAAGCAGATGCCTTGGCTAAAATTGAGACTCTAAAAGCTAGTTTGTCTGCATTGTAGAAACCTATTAACCGTCTTTCCGAATAATATTTTGGAAGACGTTTGATAAATAGATTCTCGATACAATTTTAAACTTCGTGTAAAATCACTCGAATTGACAATTGCGAAAGAGTTGTCAGTTCAATAGAAACTCTGAAAGAATTAAATGTCAGGAATTTTTAGATGATATTCTTGATAGAATTATAAACTTCGTAGAAAGTCACTAGAATTGACAATTGTGAAAGAGTTGTTAGTTCGAGTGGAATTCTGAAAGAATTAAATATCAGGAATTTTTAGATGATATTCTCGATAAAATTTTAAACTTCGTAGAAAGTCACTAGAATTAACAAATGCGAAAGAACTGTCAGTTCGAGTGGAATTCTGAAAGAATTTTGTATCGAGAACCTATTAAATAAGTATAAAAAAACATAGTCATGAGTGAATTCAATACATTTTCAGAAGTAATACAAACAAGTATCGCCGCAGATGATTTTGTTAAAATTACTCTAAGCAAACCGTTACGAAAAAATGATGGATTGAGAAATATCTATGTTCGATTGGTATTGATTAAAGAGGAGTTGAAAATGTCTTTTACCTATCATTATAAAACGAATGATCAAGTAAAGAACTTTGGAATTACTGAGGGAACTGAAGAGTTGCAGAATTTTTTGTTAACCACGTTCAGAACTGCTGTAGTTTTTACTTTAAAAGAAGATTTACAGGTTTTTGTTTCGAAAAAGAAAGTGGTGTCTTTCAAAAAAGGTGCTCCAAGTTTCACAAATAAACCACCTGTAACTCACGATAAACCTAAAGAGAAACGAGCTGAAATGGGGGCTTATCTACGTTATTTAGGGGTTACCGACTCTGATAATAACGTGATTCCAAAAATGGCGGATAAATTTCGTCAAATCAACAAGTATTTAGAAATCATGGAAGGATTGATTTCCAATGCAAAGCTACCGAAGCAGGTGCAGATTGTGGATATGGGATCTGGAAAGGGTTACTTGACTTTTGCCTTATATGATTATTTGGTGGTTCAAAGGAAAATGAATGTCACAGTTACAGGGATAGAATTGCGCAAGGAACTAGTAGATTACTGTAATGATGTTGCCGAAAAATGTGAATTTGAAAACTTGAAATTTGAATGTAAACCGATTCAAGAATACGAAAATCAAAAAATCGACATATTGATAGCATTGCATGCTTGCGATACCGCAACAGATGACGCTATAACAAAAGGAATTATTGCAAAGGCAGGACTTATTGTTTGTGCTCCTTGTTGTCATAAACAAGTGCGTCAATCCCTGAAAGGGAAAGAACAAGAAGATCCGATTTTGAAATATGGTATTTTTAAAGAACGTCAATTTGAAATGGTAACGGATACCATTCGTGCATTGATTCTGGAGAAAAGACATTATCAAACAAAAATATTTGAATTTATCTCCAATGAGCATACCCGTAAAAACGTTATGTTAGTAGCTACCAAATCAACGAAAGATGTTGATGAAAAAGCTTTGAATCAAAAAATCAAAGGAATAAAAGATGCTTATGGTATCGAAGAACATTATTTAGAGACTCAAATACAATAGTTTTTAAACCAATGAAACAATACAATTTCAATATAGTTCTAGTCAATCCTCAAATCCCCAATAATACTGGGAATATTGGTCGTTTGTGCGTAGGAAGCTTGAGTAGGTTACATTTGGTAAAACCTTTAGGTTTTGAAATTACCGACAGTCGAGTAAAACGTGCTGGTTTGGATTATTGGGGGGATTTAGATTTGAATTATCATGATAGTTTTAAGGGGCTGTTAGAGACTATTCCGGATATTTCACGTGTCTTCTTTTTTACAACAAGAGCGGAAAAAGCTTATTATGATGTAGATTTCAAGGAAGGCGACTGGCTTGTTTTTGGTAGAGAATCGGATGGATTACCACAAGAAATTGTCGATACATATCTAGATCAATGTATTAAAATTCCTTTTCCGGGTACTGTTAGAAGTTTTAATTTAGGAAATGCAGTTGCAATGGCTTTAGGTGAAGGCTTACGTCAATTAAACAGTAAATAGTTTACTTATTAGTTCTTAAGTATTCTTCCATTTACAGGCATATTTCACGCTTTTTATTTATTTTTGCAAAAAAATAAAAAATCATACAATGCTTTCAGTATCAAACTTATCTGTACAGTTCGGTAAACGTGTTTTATTCGACGAAGTAAACACCAAATTTGTTCAAGGAAACTGTTACGGAATTATCGGAGCCAATGGAGCTGGTAAATCAACATTTCTAAAAATATTAACAGGTCAGTTAGAACCTACTTCAGGACAAGTTTCTTTAGAGAAGGGTAAAAGGATGTCTGTATTATCTCAAGATCACTTTGCGTTCGATGAATTTCCAGTATTGGAAACTGTGATGATGGGAAACAAAGAGATGTTTGCAATCAAAAAAGAAATTGATGATTTGTATGCCAATTATACGGATGAAAACGCTGATAAGATTGGAGAACTTCAAGTGAAGTTTGAAGAAATGGGAGGATGGACAGCAGAAAGCGATGCTGCCACAATGCTATCTTCTCTTGGGATCAAAGATGATGCTCATTATACTTTAATGGGTGATTTGGATGGTAAACAAAAAGTACGTGTGTTAATTTCTCAAGCTTTGTTTGGGAATCCTGATGTATTGATCATGGATGAGCCTACCAATGATTTGGATTTCGAAACAATAGCGTGGTTAGAGCATTTTTTAGCAAATTATGAAAACACTGTTATTGTGGTTTCTCATGACCGTCACTTCTTAGATGCAGTTTGTACTCATATTTCTGATATTGATTTTGGTAAAGTAAATCAATATTCTGGTAACTATACTTTCTGGTATGAATCAAGTCAGTTGGCTGCCAAACAAAGAGCTCAGCAAAACAAAAAGGCTGAAGACAAGAAAAAAGAGTTAGAAGAGTTTATTCGTCGTTTCTCTGCAAACATGGCAAAATCTAAACAGGCTACAAGTAGAAAAAAGATGATTGAAAAATTAAATGTAGATGATATCAAACCTTCAAGTAGAAGATATCCTGCAATTATTTTTGAAAGAGAACGTGAAGCTGGAGATCAAATTTTGAATGTTGAGAATTTATCTAAAGAAATTGATGGTGAGGTTTTATTTAAAAACGTGAACATCAATTTAGCAAAAGGAGATAAAGTAGCTGTTATTTCTAAAAGTTCAAAAGCAGTGACTTCTTTTTATGAGATTTTGAATGGGAATTTAGATGCTGATTCTGGTTCTTTTGATTTTGGAGTAACAACCAACCAATCCTATTTACCATTGGAGAATGCAGAGTTTTTTCAGAATGCTGAATTGGACTTAGTAGATTGGTTACGTCAATATGCTAAAACAGAAGAGGAGCGTGAGGCGGTTCACTTAAGAGGATTTTTAGGGAAAATGATATTTAGTGGAGAAGAGGCTTTGAAAAAATGTAATGTTCTTTCTGGAGGTGAAAAGGTGAGATGTATGTTGTCTCGTATGATGATGGTTAGAGCAAACGTATTAATGCTAGATGAACCAACCAATCACTTAGATTTGGAATCTATTCAAGCACTGAACAATTCTCTAACTAATTTTAAAGGAACGGTATTGTTCTCTACTCATGATCATGAGTTTGCACAAACAGTTGCCAATAGGATTATTGAAATTACTCCTAAAGGAGTGATTGATAAATATGCAACTTTTGATGAGTATTTATCTGATGCAAAAGTAAAAGAGCAAAGAAAGAAAATGTATAGCTAATCTTTAGATTCAGCGTAAAGTAAAAAGCATCACTTTAAAAGTGATGCTTTTTTTTTGCAAAAATATACAGATACAGACAATTCAATAACTCTTATTGACAGTTGTTGAGATGTCAAGTTGTAATTTTCAGGTAACTTAAAATAGTAATAACCAAAACAATTAAACATGAAAAAATTATTTAGTCTTGTAGCCGTATTATTTTTTACCTTTTCGGTATCAGCTCAAAAAACAACAAAATGGATTGATAAAAAAGCAACTGCTATATCTCAGGATATGAAAGAATTTTTGTCACTAGATGATGCAAAAACAAAAATTATGTATGATGAGGAAGTTAAAAAACAGTTGGCTATTTATGAAGCGAAGGAAGCAAATGGTGGTAAAAAACCAAGCAAGGAGAAATACAAAGAGATTTGTGCCCCTTTTGTAGCCGCACAAACAGAGGCAGCAGGAGGAAAGAAAGAAATGAATAAATATTGGGCACATGCGAAGGAGGAAAGAGCAAAAGCAAAGGCCAATCAAAAATAAATAGTTTTGTAAATGCAAAAGCCCAATCATTTCTGATTGGGCTTTTTATTTTATTCTTAGCAAAGATTAAATATTTAAATTGCAATTTCTTAAGGCTCTTGAATGAAAAGGTTATGGTTGAAGGTGTAAAGGATTTGATATTTAAGCCGATAACTAGTTTTTCAAAAGTGGATCTTCAGTTTTTTTGTTTTAAATTTTAACGACTAGATGTCTGTCCTGGGTATATTAAAATAAGTAGCTTTCATAAGCGTATTATTTTTAGACTATTATAGGAAACTTTAGTTTTCTAAGTTGTATATTTCTATTCTAATTAAACATATTTTAACCAAAACAAATAACCATGAAAAAATTATTAAGTATCGTTGCCGTATTTTTCTTTGCCTTTTCGGTATCAGCACAAAAAGTACCAGAGTGGATAAATAAAAGAGCAACCGTTATGTCTCAAGATATGAAGACATTTTTATCCTTGGATGATGCACATACAAAAATCATCTATGATGAGGAGGTTAAAAAACAACTAGCACTTCTTGAGGTGAAAAAAGCTAATGGTGGTAAGAAACCAACTAAAGAGGTGTTTAGAGAAATAACTGCTCCATTTATTACAGTTCAGACGGAAGCAGCCGGAGGGAAGGAGCAAATGAAGAAATATAAGGTGCATGCTAAAGAAGAAAGAGAAAAAGCGAAAGCCAATAAAAAATAAATAGTTTTGTAAATGCAAAAGCCCAATCATTTCTGATTGGGCTTTTTATTTGAAATAAATACAAATTATCTTACAATAGTTTGTTTTCTGTCTGGTCCTACAGATACGATACTGATTTTAGTTTCAGTTTCTTTTTCTATAAAAGCAATATATTCTGATAATTCTTTAGGGAATTCTGCTTCAGAAGAAATTTCAGTAATATCTTCTTTCCATCCTTTGAATTCCTTGTAAATAGGTTTTACGTTTTCTGGCTCAATATTGTAAGGGAAATGTTCGATAACCTCTCCTTTATACTCATAAGCTGTACATATTTTTAATGTCTCAAAACCAGAAAGAACATCTCCTTTCATCATGTTTAATTGAGTAACACCATTTACTTGACAAGCGTATTTTAAAGCTACTAAGTCTAACCAACCACATCTTCTAGGTCTTCCTGTTGTTGCACCAAATTCATGACCTACTTTAGCCATTCTTTCTCCATCTGCATCAAATAATTCAGTAGGGAATGGTCCTGAACCTACACGAGTTGTATAAGCTTTGAATATTCCATAAACTTCTCCAATTGTATTAGGCGCAATTCCTAATCCCGTACAAGCTCCGGCAGCAGTAGTGTTAGAAGATGTAACAAATGGATACGTTCCAAAATCAACATCTAATAAAGAACCCTGTGCTCCTTCGGCTAAAATTGTTTGATTTGATTTAATCGCTTGGTGAAGGTATTCTTCACTATCAATAAAAGTCATCTCTTTCAATCTAGCAACAGCAGTAAAGAATTCAGCTTTTAACTCTGCTAGATTGTATTCTAAAGCAACATCAAAAAAGTCTAACATTTTTAAATGCTTCTGAGTTAAGATATCAAAGATTTCTTCCCAGTTACTTAATTCTAAATCTCCAACACGCATTCCATTACGTCCCGTTTTATCCATATAAGTTGGTCCAATCCCTTTTAAAGTAGAACCAATTTTAGCTTTTCCTTTAGATGCTTCTGAAGCTGCATCTAACAAACGGTGCGTAGGTAGAATTAAATGTGCTTTTCTAGAGATAAGAATTTTAGCATTTAAATCTAAGTTAAACTTGTCTAAGTTTTCTAATTCTTTTTTAAAGATAACAGGGTCAATAACTACTCCGTTTCCAATAATGTTTAAAGCGTCATCATGAAATATTCCTGAAGGAATTGTATGTAACACGTGTTTGTGTCCATCAAAAATCAAAGTGTGTCCTGCGTTAGGTCCTCCTTGGAAACGAGAAATTAAGTTGTAATTCTTTGTAAGAACATCTACAATCTTACCTTTCCCTTCATCTCCCCATTGTAAGCCTAATAATAAATCTACAGCCATTATCTAAAAATTAATTTGTTTTATTGTTTTGATTGTCTTTTTTTTCCGTAGAAATAAAGTGAGTGATCTTCAATATCTATATTGAAAAACTCTTCTATTGATTTTTTAATATTTTGGATTCTAGGATCGCAAAATTCAATAACCTCACCTGTGTCTAGTATAACATGATCATGTTGTTTGTTGAAGAAACTTTTTTCGTAATGAGCTTGGTTTTGACCAAATTGATGTTTTCTAACCAAACCACTACTCAATAATAATTCAATTGTATTGTATAAGGTAGCACGACTTACTCTATAGTTTTTGTTCTTCATACTGATGTACAAAGATTCAATGTCAAAATGATCATCTAAATCATAGATTTCTTGAAGTATAGCAAACCTTTCCGGAGTTTTTCTGTGACTGTGTTTCTCTAGAAACTTCACAAAAACCGCCTTAACTGTTTCTTGATTATTATTGTTTTCTTTCATTCGATAAACTATTTAAAATAGCAAAACGCAAATTTAACTTTATTTTTCATTTAGACGAGTGGATTTGTTAATTTATTTACTTGATATTGAAGAAAAGGTACAAGAAAACCAATAATCAAATAATAAGCATGCTGAAAAATAAAAACCACCGATCTTTTTTATCAAAAACAGGTGGCTTTTTTGTTGACTAGATATATGTTAATCTACTCTTGAAACCTTGTTGATACCTTCAATCTTTAAGATGTTTTCTGTCAGTTTTTTCAACTGAGTTTTGTTTTTAACATCAATCGTAATTTTACCTTGGAAAATAGAGCCTCTAGTAACTGAGTTGATATTATAGATATTCATATTTGAATTTCCAGAAATTAATCGAGTCAAATGATTCAAGATTCCAAGTTTATCTTCTCCGCTAATTTTCAAAGTAACTTTGAAACTTTGTTTAGAGGAATCAATCCACTTAGCAAACATAACGCGGTACGCATAGTTAGACTGCATACTGATCGCATTAGGACAATCGTGTTTGTGTACTTTTATTCCATCATTGATAGTCAAAAACCCAAATACTTTATCCCCAGGTATTGGATTACAGCACTTTGATAACTTGTATTCTAATTTCTCTTCGTCTTTTCCAAAAACTAATAAATCATAGTTGTTGGTCAATTCATCCGGTTCTTCTTTCCCTTTTTTATTTCCTCCGTTACGTTGAATTTTATTTTTAAAGAAGTTGTAAATAGAATTACTTCTTTGGTTTGCAAATGCTTTCAGTTCCGAATTCTCAATGGTCCCAGTTCCGACTCTATAAAACAAATCAAAGCTCGTTTTTAATTTGTTAAAACGGACTAAATCATTCACTGTTTTATCATTGAAAGGAATTTTTAGCTGTCGTAATTTACGTGTCAGTAAAACTTTTCCTTCTTCGGCAATTCCTTTTTCTTCTTCTTTTAAGGAAGCTCTAATTCTGGCACGTGCTCTTGCAGTAACCACAAATTCAAGCCATCTATTATTTGGCTTTTTGACATTAGAAGTCAGTACTTCTACCTGATCACCACTACCTAAAACAGTGTCTAAAGGTGTAAGTTTTCCATTTACTTTAGCACCTCTACATTTTAAACCAATGTCTGTATGTATGGAAAAAGCAAAATCTAGTGCCGAAGCACCTTTTGGGAGTGTTTTTAATTCTCCTTTGGGAGTAAAAACGAAAATTTCTTCTGAATAGAGATTTAATTTAAAATCTTCAACAAAGTCAACAGCATTGATGTTTCCCGTCTCTAACGAATCTTTTAAACGATCTAGCCATGTTTCAAGACCTTTTTCGTTTTGGTTTCCTTGTTTGTACTTGAAATGGGCCGCGTATCCTTTCTCAGCAATTTCATCCATTCTATTCGAACGAATTTGTACTTCTACCCAATTACCTCCAGGTCCCATAACCGTGATATGCAAAGATTCATATCCTGTGGTTTTTGGGTTTGTAATCCAGTCTCTTAATCGTAAAGGGTTCGGGTTGTATTGCTCTGTAATGATGGAATAAATTTTCCAAGCATCAAATTTCTCATTATTTAAGTCAGAGTCATAAATGATTCGAATAGCAAATTTATCGTACACTTCGTCAAAAGAAACATTTTGTGCACGCATTTTTCTGCGAATAGAATAAATAGATTTTGTTCTTCCTTTAATTTTATATGAAAACCCTTCTTTGTCTAAATTCTCTCTTATATTATCAGAAAATCGCTCTATATATGCATTTTGCTCATCTTTGTTGGCATTCAGGTTTTCTTTGATATCATTAAAAACTTCAGGTTCTGTGTATTTCAAACCTAAATCTTCCAATTCTGTTTTGATATTATAAAGTCCTAAACGATGCGCTAGGGGAGCGTAGATATATAATGTTTCAGAGGAAATTTTTACCTGTTTGTAACCTGGCATAGATTCCATGGTTTGCATATTATGCAAACGATCCGCAATTTTAATCAAAATTACACGTACATCATCGTGTAAAGTAAGAAGCATTTTTCTGAAATTCTCAGCTTGAATTGAAGCATCCTGTTCTTTGTTTAACTTTGATATTTTAGTAAGTCCACTTACAATTTTAGCAATGGTTTCACCAAAAAGGCGCTCCATATCATTTACAGTATACGGTGTGTCCTCAACAACATCATGTAATAAAGCAGCTGCAATAGATTCTGCTCCTAAACCAATTTCGTAGGCAACAATTTTAGCTACAGCAATAGGGTGGAAGATATAAGGCTCTCCAGTCTTTCTTCTTTGATCACTGTGGGCTTCTAGGGCAAGATCAAATGCTTTACGAATCAATACTTTATCACTTTCGGACAATGTTTGATACGTTCCTTTTAAAAGATCTTTATATCTATTGGCTATTTCTTTATTTTCTTCTTCTATAGTTACATTATACGTCATAAAATAAAAGACATTTTTGAATTCTAAATATTATTTTCTCAGGCTACGTATACGTTGTAATAGCGTAGGATGAGAATAGTGTGCAAAAACAGTTGCTTTATGCGGAGTTAAGTTACTCAAACTATTTTTAGATAGCTTTTTTAAGGAACTTATCAAGTCTTCCGCATTTGTATACTTTTTTGCATAATTGTCTGCTTGATATTCAAAAGTACGAGAAATTGAATTCATAGCAAGACCTGTAATTTCTGAGATAGGACTGTAAAGTATACTAAAAGTAATAAGTCCAATATGAAAGCTTGGTTCATCGATACGCAAAGCATCTGATAATAAAGGGTTTCCAATTAAAAGAGACAGGATAAACAAAGTGAGACCTGTTAAAACAATGGAAGTAATTAGATTGAAAATAATGTGTTTTTTCTTATAATGACCTACTTCATGTGCAAATACCGCCACAATTTCTTGAGTTGAAAGCTCTTTTATTAAGGTGTCGTAAAGTACAATTCTCTTTTTAAAACCAAAACCAGAGAAATAAGCATTTGCTTTGGTTGATCTTTTGGAACCATCGATCACAAAAATTTTATCTAACTGAAATCCAATTTTATTAGCGAAGTTTTCTAGTTCAGTTTTTAACTCACCATCTTCTAATGGAGTTTGTTTATTGAACAGAGGAACTATCAATGAAGAATAAAACAAATTCATAAATAGGGTAAATATGGTAATCACCCCCCAAGTATAGATCCAGAATTGATTTTCTGTCTGTTGGTAAAACCATGTTATTAATGCCAATAAAGGTCCACCTACTAACAATGCCAAAGCCCAACCTTTTAATTTATCTAAAATGAAAAGTCTTTTTGTTGATTTATTAAAACCAAATTTCTCTTCAATGATAAAGGTTTTATAAAAAGCAAAAGGAGTGTTTAAAATATCACTACCAAAAAATAAAATTGCAAAATAAATCAAAGTTTGTAGGATTTCATTATTTGCAACGCCTCTAACAAGAGTATCTATCCAAGCAAAACCTTCAAAGAAAAAAAGGGATAGTGTAAGAATGATAGAAAAGCTATTAGTATAAAAAGAAAAATCATAATTGGTTTTCTTATAATCTTGTGATTTTCTGTAGGCTTTTTCGTCGTAAACATCCTGCAACTCCTCGGGTAATTTGTCGTTAAAATGTTTGGCATTCAAAAAAGAAAGAACCTCTTCTTTGATAAAATTAATGATAATAATTCCAATTAAAATTTTAAATACTAAAGATGCAGTCATGTTTAATTAATTGAAATGGTTGAAGATAACAAAAATAGGAAGATTGTTTTAGTATTTTGCAATATGTTCAAAGATATATTAATTAAAATTTCTTTGTCTACTAGCCTCAAAGATAAGAATAGATGCAGCAACAGAAACATTCATTGAATCTATTTTACCATTCATAGGAATAATTATTTTTTTAGAGGCATTATAGAGCCATTGATCGGAAAGTCCCGTGGCTTCTGTACCAACTACAATGGCACTGGCTTTTTTATAGTCTTGCTCTTGATAAGGTTCTGAGTCGTCTTTTAGGGCAGCAGCATAGGAAGTAATATTATGCTTTTTTAAATAGGCTAAAATTTCATCAGTGGTACCGGTAGCTATTTGAGTGGTGAATAGACAGCCCACGCTGCTTCTGATTATGTTAGGATTGTACAGATCCGTTTTGGGGTTGGCAATTAAAACTGCATCTACGTTGGCTGCATCAGCAGTTCTCAACAAAGCACCAATATTCCCCGGTTTTTCAGGAGCCTCCGCTATTAATAATAATGGCTTTTCTCTTTTGAAAGATATGTTTTCTAATTCGTGTTTCTTTGCGTTTACAACAGCTAAGATTCCTTCGGTTGTTTCCCGATAGGCAATTTTTTGATACACCTCTTTTGACACCTCTAAAAACTCAATAGAAGAGTCGAGGTTTGATTCTAGAAGCTCTATTTTTTCCATACTGGAAATCTGAGAACAGTATATTATTTTTTCAATAGTATAAGTTCCCAGAGTTGCTAGTTCAATTTCTCTTTGGCCTTCTAATAAAAACGTTCCGCTTTTTTTTCGAACTCTTGATTTTTCTTTCAATTGCACCAACTCCTTTATAAGAGGGTTTTGTAGGCTAGAAATTTTTTTATGCATCAA